>CAZEZK010000037.1:10204-14322 GCA_964516935.1 uncultured bacterium | reverse complement strand
TAATCAAACCCCGAGATTTTGAATCAATCCTCTTGGGTGCCTTTGAACTGGAAGGGGTATACAGTGTGATCGCGATTCAAATTTACGGTGATATTATGTTAAATGCTGATGCAATCAATTATTTTGTAGTGGTGTTGTTTTGTGTTTCCTTTATGTGGATCGCTGGAGAGGTGCTGCGCAAAAAACAAAATGAAACGGCCTATCTACTCTTGTGTGGTGTAGTCCCAGGCATACTCAAACTTGTGGGCGTTCCTTCTTATATTGGTGTTGTTATCGCGTTCTTATGTGCAGCCCCTGCGCTGTGGACTGCTTGCCATAAAGATGAAGCGTACAGAAGAAAGGTATTGCGCGCAGCGATTCCTATTGGGCTGTTTTACCTACTGATGGCATCTCTTCTTCTAGCCATGCGTAGTTAGAACCCTAAGCCAAAGGAGAGTGTTGGCACCGGGATGATTCCAAGAATTTCTGCGATTTCTAGCTGTATAAAGGTATTTGACCATTCATACCCGATCTCTTGTTCAAGACTTGGAAAAAAAATAACGCTTGTTTCCCATAGACCCGCGCCTACACCGAAGTAGAAATTTTTTTGCGTTGGATAGTTTAGGTAAAGTGCTTTGGCGGATATGTAATAAACTTCACCCAGAGCGCCACCTTGAATGGACAAGTCTACTCCATGGTATCCTTGGTGTGAACGCATCCCAATACCGACAGAAGGGATCATCCAGGCGACTCCCATTTTTCCATAGGTCAACCTCGGGGAGGCAACTTCAGAATGGTGTAGAGCTTCGTCGTCTATTACAATCTTTTCTGGTACGTATGTTTGAGCTGATAAGGAAATAAATATTAATAGGAACGAAAGTATTTTAGTTTTCATGCTTCTATTTTCTGATTTTAGTTAATTCTGGTCAACCAGGGTGTCATAGAAAAAATCGAAACATGTTATCATGAGGTGTATGAAAAAAGGGCTCTTTGCGGGGACATTTGATCCTCCTTCTTTAGGTCACTTAAATGTGATTCAGCGCGCATTGCGTTTCTGCGACCACCTTATTGTGGGTGTTGCCTATAACTCGGAAAAGCGGCCGTGGCGTCCTTTGGAGGAGCGGTGTGAGATGCTTCGCGACATTACGAAGGGGATGCCTCAGGTGGAGGTAGTAGCCTTTGAGGGATTGACAGTGGAATTTGCGCGTCAGCGAGGGGTCTCCTTTTTGGTTCGGGGGATTCGCAATGAGCTTGATGCAATTGGGGAGATGCAGATGGCAACTGCCAACCGCGCTATGAGTGAGATCGATACGCTGTTATTAATGGCAGAAGCGCCATATGGTTTCGTTAGCTCGTCGCTGATTCGAGAGATCGCGCGCTGCAAGGGGGATATCTCGAAGTTTGTTCCACCAGAGGTGGCTGCTAAGATACGGGTTTCTTAAAGAAGATCTCGTAAACCCTCTTGGGGCCGATGATCATGACGAACTCTGTCGACGTTACGAAGACAAAAAAGAGGATCCAGTAGATCCCTTGGATGGCGAAGAATGCATCCTAGTCCAATTTTAGCCGTTTGGACATCTGTATTTTACCAATCTAAATTCTTCGGTTTCTCTGAGCAGCTCGCCAGGCCATCCGTCGAGGAGCTGGAGCGGCAGAATGGTATCTCCCTCATAGCTTCTCTTCATATGAGTGATGAGGGCGTATTGGATTAGCTGCTTTTCAAAGAAGCTGATAAAGGTCTTTGCGCCGCCGATCACGTAGTTCTCCCGGTCCCACCACTCTTGATGGAGAGCATACTTTTGTTCAAGCTCCTCGAAATTGGTGAAGAGGATATTGGTGCGCCCATCAAATTCGCGGAATGTCCGGTGGCCCATTACCAGTACATGGCTTAACGTAGTATTGCGGAAATGTTTTAGATCTTCAGGACCGTGCCACGGAAGTCCGCCAGCCTGCCCGATCACTCCATTTGGATCGCAAGCAGCGATTGCGGTGAAGGGAGGTAACCTCATTCGGCGACTACCTTATATGGGTCATACCAGATGACGGGATCAGTGGGCTCCTCGATGCCACAGGCTTTGCGGGCGGCCTGCATGATAAAGAAAGAACCAGTGATCACTATTAGCTCTTCAGGGCCTTGAAGTGCCTGGTGGATAGCATCTGCGATGGTCTCTTCGGGATAGAGGTGTGGATGGGAAAAAACGGGTTGGATGGCGTCGACGCTGGCGAGGCGGGGATGAGGGGCGCTGACGAGGTGGATCGCCTTGGCCTTCGATTCGATAAGACGTGCGCAGGGAGTGATATCCTTGTTAGCAGAGAAGCCGATGATGAAGCGACAGGAGCGGTGGTCGAGCTTTTGCAGAAGGCGTGCAAATCCATGGGAGTTATGGGCGACGTCGAAGATGACTGTTTTGCCAGTGATCTGGTGCTGCTCGAAGCGGCAGGGAGGTCTAGCCTCGAGGCCGATGCGGATCGCTTCATCGGTCAGTTGGAAGCGGGAGCGTAGAAGGTCAAGAGCGATGCGCGCTATTTCCTGATTCTCGCGGTCATAATCGCGGTCGCGGTAGCAGCTCTGGTAGGCCGGACTGCTACGCTCTCTAGAGATGTCGCGCAGTAGAGCAGAGGGAAGATCGGGGCCAAGCACAACGGGGACTCCCTTCTTAATGATGCCTGCTTTCTCGAGAGCGATTTGGTCGAGGGTATCGCCTAGCACATCCATATGGTCAAAGCCGATAGAGGTGATAATGGAGATGAGGGGCGTGACGACGTTGGTCGCATCCCAGGTGCCGCCCAGGCCCGTCTCAATGATAGCAACATCGACCCCTTGGTTGCGGAAGTGGAGGAAGGCGATGAGAGTGGCGATTTCAAAAAAAGAGGCATTCCATTTGACCTGTGCAAAGAGGTCGGTGATCTCAGCTTCAGAAATGATCTCTCCATTGATACGGATCCGCTCTCGAAAGGTGGAGATATGAGGGGAGGTGTAGAGACCGACCTTCCAGCCTGCCTGCTGCAAAGCAGCGGCGATTTTCGTGCAGACGGAACCCTTACCATTGGTTCCGGCGACATGGATCGTCGGGAATGCGAGCTCAGGATGGTTGTGTATTTCACAGAGGCGTTTTATATTGGAGAGGCTGCAATGCATCCCTTTTTTCTTAGCGAGAGAAAAGGTTTTTTCTAAAACGGCTTGGTAGGTCATAAGTCTATGTGGAATAAAATTTTCTTTTTATCCGTCGTGGCGTCGATCGGCGTGATGTCTGCGACCCTTTGCGCTCCAGCACTGCCTCTGATCGCCAACTATTTTGCGACAGATTTCTCGTATGTCCAGTTTACCATCAGCCTCTTTTTAATAGGGAACGCTTTCGGCCAACTCGTCTCAGGCTCTCTATCTGATCAGATCGGCCAGCGGCGGGTGATGTTTGGTGGATTGCTGCTCTATCTAGCTGGAAGCGCTGCTTGTGCCTCTGCAGATCATCTGGAACTGCTCTTTGCCGCCCGCTTTTTCCAAGGCATGGGTAGCGCTGTCGGCCCGGTCCTGGCTCGAGCAATTGCCGCAAGTAGCTTCCCTGCAGAGCGCTCTGCTCAGGTACAGTCCTATGGTGCGATGGCGATCGGGATCGCGGGTATGGCGGCTGCTCTTTGTAGCGGCTATCTGAGTCTCCTCTCTTGGCGGGGGAACTTTTGGATGGCTGCGGGACTGGGAATCCTCCTCTTTTTGTGGTCGCGAACGGCTCTAAAGGAGTCAGTGGTGCTGCCGCCAACGGTGTCTCTGAAAAAATTTTTCACACAAATGCGGCAGATCCTGCCCCATCCGCGCTTCCTGGGGAACACCCTCTACCACTCGATGACACATGGCCTGATGTATGGCTATATGAGTTTATTTCCATTTTTACTGATCGAGCTTTTTCAAGAGAGCAGCCCTGCCCAGGTGGGGATCTATTCGGTCTACATGATCGCCTTCTATATGGTGGGGACGCTGCTTGCAGCGCGCCTGGTTACTCGTCTAGGGATAGATGTTTGCATTTCTGCGGCGATCTGCCTGCAGCTTATTGCAGGAGCTATGCTGCTCGTTGCACCGCCTTTCTGGTTCTTCCTAACAGCGCTTTCGCTATTTAACGTGAGTGTGGGGGTGATCTTCCCGCTAA
>CAZEZK010000037.1:0-10194 GCA_964516935.1 uncultured bacterium | reverse complement strand
CAGCATTGGCCCCTTTTGCAAGCCACTCGGCCGGCGCTGCCTCTTCAGTGCTGGGACTTTGCTACCGCACCTCTGGTTCGCTCTTAAGCGCGCTGATCTGTCAATTTCCTTTAGCTGGGGGGAGAAGTTTGGGGGTGGCTATGGTGCTGCTCTCGGCAGGGAGCTTGGGGGTATTTCATTGGTTACGTACTAAGCCAGTCTTTAAGCTCGGCGAGAGTATATAGTACTTCCAGTTCAAAGGCACCCAAGAGGATTAATTCAACCGCGAGAATTTTCAATTCAATCTGCTAGGGTGCCATTGAGGTGGCACGGGTATAGAAGGAGCTCCGCTCCTTCTATCTCGGCAAAGGGCTATGGCCCTTTGCAAACCCGCATGGGTTGCAAGGGAGTAGGCTCCCTTGCCGGGATCAGAAGGGCAGAGCCCTTCGAATGGACTTTACAGGTGTCATGTCAGTCCCGGCGCTTTGACGCACTCAAACTGCACGTTATTTCTGATATTTAGTACAAGCCTAAGAATTTCCACCAGAGGCCCCCAACAACTGCCCAGATGGCGATGTTGAGGATGCTGACGACAGCACCTACCTTCCACCAGTGCGATACCGTTGCTTGACCGGAGCCGAAGAAGACGGCTGCGGGGCCAGAGCCGTAGTGTGTTAGACCGCCAAAGAGGTTGCTGAAGAAACCGAGGATGAGAGCGGCGAGGATTGGGGGAGTGCCGAGGGCGACGGAGACGACGAGGAGGGGGGCGTACATAGCTCCAATATGGGCGACCTGGCTGACGAAGAAGTAGTGGCTATAGAAGTAGGCGATGCTGAGGATGCTGAAGGCGGGGGCCCAGGCGAAGCCGTGGACTTGGGTGGCGATCACCTCATTGAGCCAGTGGGTAAAGCCGAAGCGGTGGAGGAAGGCGGCCATCGTGACGAAAGTTCCAAACCAGATAAAAGTGTCCCAAGCGGTTTGGTCGGAGAGGACATCTTTCCAGTCGAGGATGCGGCAGAGGAGGAGGACGGCGAGGCCGATAAGTGCAGCGGTAGTAGCTTTGATCCCATAAGCGGCGCCGAATACCCAGAGGACGATGAGGAGGAAGAAGATAGCGAGCATGATCCATTCATTGCGCCTCATTGGGCCTATCTCTGCAAGGCGGGCGCGTGCTAGAGCGCGTGCGTGTGGTGTGTGGCGGACGAGAAGGGGGGAGAAGCGATGGACGATATACGGGATCATGATAAGGCTGCAGAGGCCGGGAATGCAGGAGGCTGCGATCCAGCTGCCCCAAGAGATGAGGATACCTTGATCTTTAGCGAACTCGGCGATGAGAGGGTTGCCAGCCATCGAGGTGAGGAAGAGGGCGCTAGTAACTGTGGAGCCCTGGAAGGCGGTGAGAGTGAGATAGCTACCCATTTTGGAGTCGGAGGGAAAGAGGTTGGTAAGGGACTTTACGATGGGGAAGATGATGCCACCGGAGCGGGCTGTGGAGCTGGGGATGATCGGCGCTAAGAGGAGATCGGTGGCAATGAGTCCGTAGCCAAGACCGAGGCTGCTGTGGCCCAGACGGCTGAGTACGACATAGGAGAGCCGCTCGCCGAGTCCAGTGATGATGAGGCCTCGGGCGATAAAGAAGGCGGAGAGGATGAGCCAAGCGATGTCATTTTGGAAGCCGCTAAAGGCATCGGCGAAGGAGAGGGTGTTAGTCGCTGTAAGGGCAGTGAGTGCGATGAGTGCGACGGCGCCCATGGGGAGAGCTTTAGTGATAATACCAGTAATCGCTGCAAAGAAGATTGCAAAAAGGTGCCAAGCTTCGATGGAGAGTCCATGGGGAGTCGGGCAGAGCCAAAGGAGGATACCAATGGCAAATGTTATGAGGATGCCCATTCCGCCACGATCATCTGGTTACTTTTTCTTAGCCGAAAGCCCAAACGAGTGAGGAGGGTTTTCATCTGTACGTTTTCTTCAAGCATATAGGCTGTGATCCGGCGAATCTGTTCCGTGCGGGCGATGTGAAGAAGATTTTTCATCAACTTCGCGCCGATGCCCTGATTCTGCCATTTATCTTTTACAATGAGGGCAAAGGTGGCCTCACTGGGAGATACTAGTTTCGTCAACCGGGCAATTGCAAGCAACTCTCCTTTTTTTTCGACGACTAGCGCGATCTCTCTGTCATAGTCATTAAAGCAGATTCTTAAGAGTCGTTCATGGGCGATTCGATCCTCGTAATGAAGGGCTTTTAGGTAGCGCTGACGAACGGTCTCTTGGGAGAGATCTTGGTGGAAACGGCGGACAAGAGGTTCATCTTCGGGACGGATTGGGCGGATCAAGACATCGGTGCCATCCTTAAGTTGCCAAGACTCGATATACTGGGTCGGGTAGGGGCGAATGGCGGGAGGGGGAATGGCCTCTCCGCGAGGATGGAGAACGACGCGGGCGTCGAGGGCGATGAGCTCCTTTTCTGAGGCAAGCAGGGGGTTGATGTCACATTCGCTAATAAGGGGCTGTTCGAGAAGCAGGAGGCTAAAGCGAACAAGGAGATTTTCTAGAGCGGCGAGGTTTGCGGGAGGGGAGCCGCGGATGCCGAGCAGCGCTTTATAGACCTTTGTCTTCTCCATCAGTTGGCGCGCGAGAGGAGTAGTAAGAGGAGGGATCGCAACGGCGGTATCTTGGTAGACCTCGACGAGCCGTCCGCCAGAGCCGAATAGAAGGAGAGGCCCAAGTTCGGGATCGGTTTTGCTGCCGAGGATCAGCTCGGTGCCCTGGAGGCGGACCATTGGTTGAACGGTGACTCCAAGAAAATCTTTTTCTAATTTGTAATGGACGATCGAAGAGTGGATCGCCTTATAGGCGCTCTCAACGGCATGTTCGTTCATTAGGTTGAGTTGTACCCCACCAATATCACTCTTATGAGTGATAGTACGAGAGTAGATTTTTAGAACGACAGGGAAGCCAATCTCTGCAGCAAGTTTTGCTGCCTCTGGGGGGGAATGAGCGACCTCCATGCGGGTAGTCGGGATCTGGTATGCAGCAAGTAGCTGCTTTGATTCGACTTCATCAAGCAGCGTACGACCCTCTTCAAACGCGCACGAGAAGATAGAGTTGGCGATCTGATTGCGCACGAGGCAGATCGAAGGATCAAATAGTTCTGCAGGAAGCTCGGGGGTTTCGTAGAGCTCTTGAAGCTGTCTGGCATAGGCCCACATGAGTCCGAAGGTTTTACACGCCTGGTCTGGGTATTCAAAGGTGGGGATCGATGCCTTCTGGAGAATTTCACGTCCTTTAGCGACGCTCTGCGCTCCCATCCAGCTTGTAAAGATCGGCTGTGGAAGACGGACCTTTGTTAGTAGTTCTGCTGTCTTAACCGGGTCGGTCATATCTTGCGGAGTTAGAATAACGAGTAGTGCATCGCAATTGGAATCAGATGCAATTGTCTCTACGGTTTTGACGTAGCTCTCTGGGGAGGCATCGCCCAAGATATCGACGGGATTATTGCGGCTCCATTGGGCGGGAAGGAAACTATTTAGCGCGGCAAATGTCTCGGGTGTCAGTTTGGCAAGTGAGCCGCCTTCAGCGATTAGTGCATCGGTGGCGATGACGCCAGGGCCGCCGGCATTGGTGATGATGCAGAGACGTGGACCTTTTGGACGCGGTTGTTTTGCGAGTGATTCGGCCATGCCAAAGAGGTCGGCAATGGTGTCGACGCGTAGAACTCCGACGCGTTCAAGTGCAGCACCAAAAGCTTCATCGCTGCCGGCGAGTGCGCCGGTATGCGAGGTGGCTGCAAGTGCGGATTCTTCAGAGCGTCCAGCCTTAATCAGGATAATCGGTTTTGTAAGAGCGATCTCGCGCGCGGCGGAGAGGAATGCGCGCGCATTACCGAGGTTCTCCATGTAGATCAAGATGCTTGATGTGTGCGGATCATGACCAAAGTAGTCGATGAGATCAGCGAAGTCGACGTCGACCATCGAGCCGATCGAGACAAAGGCGCTAAAGCCGACGCGTGCTGCAAGACTCCAGTCGAGAACTGCAGTACAGAGCGCGCCCGACTGGGAGATAAATGCCATCGAACCGGGGTGGGCCATGCTAGTCGCAAAGGTGGCGTTTAGATTGGCATGGGGCATCATGACGCCAAGACAGTTGGGGCCGATAATGCGCATCTTACCTTTACGGGCGAGGATCTCTTTCTCCAGTGCGATGCCGGGCTCTCCCATCTCTTTGAATCCGGCAGAAATAATCACTGCAGCAGGGATATTGGCTGCGGCGCACTCTCCAACAATATGGGGGACAGTGGTGGCGGGTGTAACGATGATCGCTAGGTCGACCGGTTTGCCGATGGCGCTCACGGAGGGGAAGCAGGGGATGCCGCAGACCGATTTTCGCTTAGGATTAACGGGGAAGATATCGCCTGTGAAATTTGCTTTGAGGAGATTGTGCATCACCGTTCGGCCGACGCTGCCCTCCTGTTCAGTGGCACCGATTAGCGCAACGCTTTTGGGGCGAAAGAGCGCATCGAGATGGAGATGTCGGCGATAGAGGAAATTTAGAGAGGGATCAAATGATTCCGGCATAATAGGCTGATAGCCCCCCTACGGCGCAGAAGAGTGTGACAGGTAAGCGCCAGCGAGCGAGGGGATAGTGTGTTACGCGGGTGTGTCCTTCGCGATCCCAGCTGGTCGTGTGTGCGATTAGTAGTCGCTGATAGGCGAAGAGCATGCAGAAGATGTTTATTCCGGGGATGCCGAGACCCAACCCGCGGACCCAGACGGTAAAGCTGCGGCGCAGTGCGGTGGTAAAATCGGGTTTTTTCTCAGCGCGATCACGTACTTTTGTGCGGAGCAGCCAGCGGCCTGGAGTGGTGCCCAACGTACAGAGTAGAAGCGATTCGATTGGAATCCACAAAAGAAAATTTACTGGAATGACTTTCGCATAGTAGCCTGTAGGCAAGAAATCCCACTGGAGCGAGCGGTGAGCTAAACCGAGCAGGATAAAGAAGACTGCATAATCAAAAAAGCGGGCAGTCGCTCGGGCCCAGGGGTTGACGTGGGTAATGCGGGTTTGCGTCGATTCAATTGTCTCAACGATGACGTCGGCAGGATCTACAGTACGATTGGAGTCCATTAAGGTACATCATAATCTAAGAAGTCGCTGATATCAATGATTCGATAAAAATAGCGACTATTTAAGAGGGCGTCAGAAGCGGGTCCTAAATGGAGTAAAACAGGGCAGATGCCAAATCCTTTTGGGATGGATAGTCTTCGAATTTTTTCTTTTACATTCTCGATGACTTCTAGCCCGATCTCCTTTCGCCGCATTTTTATTTCACAGATATATATAGTACGCGAATTGGTCTGGATCAGGTAGTCAATCTGGCATCCTTTTTGTTGTGAAGTAGGTTTTTGAACATAAGGATTGTCCGCAAGGACATCTTGCAGAGAGATTCCTAATGCTTTTAAGACCAGACGGCGATTTTTGAGGAGCAGGTTTTCTAATTGAAATCCCATCATTACCTCCCATCCGGGGAGGCTACTGAGTGGAAGTTCCGAGAAGCTGTTTTTTTCGATCTTTGATTGATTGGGTTCGATATAGTGTAGATAAAATCGCAAGTAATTGTCTGATAGGCGGTAGAGAGTGGTTTTTGACGTTTGGCCGGTTTTTATTTTCCAGGAGGGGTGTTTGGTGATATAGCCACTAGTTTCCAATGCTCGAAGATACTCTCCAAGGGATCCGCTAGAGGAGTAGCCTATCGCTTTGCGAATGGTCGCTAAATCTTTCATTCCATCGATTAGTGATCTGGTGATTTGCTGATAAATTTCACCACGTTTTTCGAATAGGTCGCAAAAAATGCGCTGAAATTCTGTAACAAGCAGTCCGTTTTTTTGAAAACAGAGCCGTTTGATATTTTCGTCAGCATTATGTCGAGGATAGATCTGTTCTAAATACCAGGGGATACCACCGGTAACCGATAAGATTTTAAAAATATCTAGTTCAGACCTGAAGTCTCCAGAGCGATTCAGTAGAGCGCGACTTTCAGACAGTGTGAGTTCCTCTAATTCAATATAAAGAGAAATTCTGCCAAAAAAAGCAGTGCTATTAATGATATTCTTATCGATCCAAATAGAGACAGATCCGCAGAAAATAAGCACTACATGGGGATATTTTTGTAAAACAAGATCCCACCAAACTTTCAGTTTTGGCACGAAGGTGGGGTCGTTAGCGCTCATCCAAGAAATTTCATCGAGCAGGATTACAGTGGGTTGGCTTGTAAGACGCAGTGAAAGGTGTGCAAAGGCATCGCTCCAGTCTGTAAAAGTGAGGGGAGGGAGCTGAAAAAGCGTAGCCAGTTGTCTGCCAAAGGCATCTCGCTGATCTTGGGCTGTGACTCCCTGGATGGGAGCAATTCCGCTAAAGGAGAGGAAAATTTTTCCTCTCCCAAACTCTTCCGCAAGCCGGCTCTTCCCAATGCGTCTTCGTCCTTTGATTACAGCGATGGAGGCACGATCTAGTTCCGAGAGCTCTTGTAGCTGCTTAAGTTCACTTTTTCTTCCTACAAAGTCGCTCATAACATACATAACTGTATATCAAGCGACTTTAAAAGTAAATCCAGCTCGCTTGAAATCGCGAAATCCGCATTTCAAGCGAGCCTGTTTCTTAATAGACTGATTTACAGATGGTTGTGAAATCGATCGCTCCTGAGCGTAATAGTTCTGGAGAGCCTTCAATGAGACTTATTATAGTTGATGCGAGGCCTGCTGGGGAGGGCGGGCCATCCAGGAAGGCGGCAACGCGATCACCCAGCTGGTCGATCACCTGCTGCCTGGAGGTGGGACTCGGTTGTCCTGAGAGGTTGGCAGAGGTGGCGACGAGGGGCTGGCCTGCCGCCTCAATGAGGTGGCGAGCTACCGGATGGGGCGTGATGCGTACGCCGATGGAGTCGGTTCCGCCAGAGACAAGGGAGGAGACGCACGATTTTTTGCGTAGGACGATAGTTAGAGGGCCGGGCCAGAAGCGCTCTGCCAACTGGTAGAAGAGGGGCGGGATCTGCTCAGCAATCTCTTCGACCTGTGCGATGGAGACGACGTGGGCGATGAGGGGGTTTTTCATCGAGCGTCCCTTGATGGAGAAAATTTTTGCAATCGCCTGTTCGTTGAAGAGCGGGGCGCCCAGGCCATAGACGGTCTCCGTAGGGAAAACGATCGGTTCGCCAGAATGAAATAGAGCAATGGCTTCTGCAAGTTGGGATTCGGAGAGGAGTTTCATAGAGTTGAGTTTACAAGAAGTTTTGTGGGTGGATCAATAGCTATTTGTGTTGGTTTGAGGACTGAACGCTTACCCAATTTTTTGGATAAACAGATTACTGGGATAGGCTCATGTCGGCTATTCCGAGTTCTTTTTCATTGATGTTAAAAACGGAAGCTTGATCCTTTAAAATGGAGAATAGCGAAGAATATGCCATCAATTCTCCTTTGTTATAATCCTCAAATCCTTCTTTTGGATTATCCGCTTCTTTTTTTGCTTCTATTGCCTGCTCTTTCAGCAAAGTTATTGAATCAATAAGATACCCTTTGACTTTTTCCTCGTGCATAACATCGATCGCCCAATTATCTTCCACAACATCTATATCAGGATTTCCACCAAGGCCGAGCAAATCTACATCAGGTTTTATATCTGCCAACCCCAACTCTTTTTGATCAATGCAAAAGGCAAATGCTTCATGTTTTAGTGTGGTAATAATTGAATAATACCCAATTATTACACCTTGTGCATAATTCTTATAACCTTCTTTTGGACTGTCAGCTTCTACCTTTGCTTTTTTAGCCAGCTCTTTTAGCAAGGTTATTGCATCGATAACATATCTTTTAAACTTCTCTTTATTCATGGGAAAGCCTTTCGTTTAGAATAGATTGAAGAACGCTCTTTTGTTCTTCGTATACCTGAATTTCTGTGGGCCATTTTTTATTAATTAAAGCTTCACGCTGTCTTGGGTCTAATTTATCCCAATCCGGGTAATGTTTTGCTGGGTTGATAACAACTTCTGCTTTCTTTCCTATTGTTCGATTTCGACTTCTTTAGGAAAGAATTTTTTTGCTCTCTGCATGACTTGCGCTATCAGATTTTTTAAGAGCGGTGACAGTTTTCTATCATATTCGAACGAGATCAATACTTTTTTTTGCGCTATATCGTAGTGTGTAATGATAGATTTTAGAGCAGGCGTTACAGATCCTAAAAGAAGCTGTTGAGTGACAAGACGATTGTAGTAGGGCACGCGTGCGTACGGAATGATTAAAGAGCTTTGATCAGGGGCTAGAAATGCTGGTTCATAGCGATGATAAAGGAGATAGCCATCAATAGGACATGGTTTTGGAGCTCGGAGCTCAATTGTTTCAAAGGAGTATTGTGTCCAAGGGAGCACAATATCAGCGCTACTTTCTGTAAATATGTGAGAAGCCAAATCGAAAAGTTCTGGAGTGATTTTCTCATCAAAAAAAAAGGAAACACATGCCTGCTCTTTGATCAGATCTACTTTGAGCGTAATTGCCCGCAAAGAAGGGATGACGTGGACGGGTAGCGCTCTTTCTATGGATAAGAAAAAATCTACAAGTCTGTGTTTATGAAAGGGATCCCAAAAATTTTCCCCAGTTCCTCGAGGGGTAGTGGGGATAATATGAATACCATCTTTTCCGTAATGAAAAACTCCCCAGGTTGTTGGAGTGCGCTCCCCTGTGCATTTATCGACCACGTAACCAATCATTTCTTCGCAGTTGATAACTTCATGCATATGTTTGAACTGGTTTTCAGCGACTGTATTGGAGGGTAGTTTTTTTCTGGATAAGACGGTTCGGAGACGGGAAAATAATTGAGTGCAGAGGGCGCGGAATGAGATAAAGTTTTCCATAATTATTCCTTGGGGTAAGTGGGGACAATGTGGACGCCGTCTTTTGCGTAGTGGATTTTACCCCAGGTTGTCTCCGTTTTTATATTAGTGCCTTGAGTGACATTATATCCGATTTTTTCGCCAAAGTTTACAACTTCTTTATAGCCAGGCGTACCGGGTATGGCAGGACCTTCTTTCCTTCCAGTTCCCGCAAATTTTTTGATGAGTCGTTCGGGGTCCGGATGGTCAAAGACGCTTTTTCCTGGTTTGTAATTTTCTCCTAGGACATGTTCTGTTTGTTTGAGCCACTTCATTGCCAAATTACTCTTCTCCAGAAACAACTTCCTGCTCTCGGCATACTCGTTCGCCGCCGCTGCGATCGCGGCGGTATTTTGTTCGCTGCGAGTGGCTGTTTCGAATATGAGTAGGCTATTTGCCTTTTTTAAGTCTCGATAGGCGTTAACTCCCTTGACGACTTTAGTGCACAGAAATATATCTACCCCGTATTTCCCAATTACGTAGCCGGTCAGTTCGCCGCGATTTGCAGGGGTGAGGTTCGACCAGTTTTTTACGAGTTCTTGTAGCTCTAGGACAAGTGAGCCGAGAATTTTAGGAGGGGAGTTTTTCTTGAGGAAGTCGACGCAGGCATAGGCCGCATCTACGAGCTCGTAAGAGGTTTGTATAGGGTGAGTCGCCAGCGTCCATAGCCCGTGGGTAAGCCCAAAAATAGAGGAGATCGTGTTTGGGGCGAAGTCGATTGCGCCTTCCACGGTGCCCTTTAAAATGCCTTGGGAGAGACCCATCGCGAATAAAGATCGTTCTCCTGTATAGGTGTCCATTGAGCGGGGTTTCAGCTCTGATGCGAAGTAGTCTGTAATGGCTAAATCGAATTGACCGCTTTCGAAATGGGCGATGGCTCTTTCAAAATAGGCCTCTTTGTTTGAGGGGTTTAACTCAATGGCCTCAGTAAGAGAAGCGACTGCTTGAAGATAGAGCCCCACTTCGGATTCCGTTTGGCCTTTTAAAAAAGCGAGCTCTGCTCGGAGTTTTTCTAGCTCCTTAGCATCCATCCGATTCAAGGCTAATTGGATATTGTCGAGGGCATCGCAGTAGCGCCCTTCTAGAAAATCAAACAGCCCACGCTGGTAATAGCCTAGAGGATTGCGATGGTGTTCTAGACAGCTGTCGAGAGAAGCTTTGCAACTCGAGAAGGCTTTTGACTCTTCTAGCTGGATATCGGTAGAAACATCAGAAAACTCTGTGCGGAGTTTGTGGATGGTATCTTTAAAGTCTTTGATTGAATAGCGGTAATATACTCCTTCCAGCTCAAAGGCACC
>CAZEZK010000036.1:10971-15849 GCA_964516935.1 uncultured bacterium | reverse complement strand
TACTTGACTTGGTGGAAGGGGACGGATCATTTGCCGAAAGCTAGTGAGTATGATGCGGAATGGAAGCGGTTTTTTCACGATCATCCAGAAGGGGGCAGCATTGAGCAACTGATGCGTCAAGGTAAGGAAATGATGTCTCGATATGGTATTGATGTACATTTTTAGGATAAAATAAAGATGGATGTTTTTTTTGAATTTAGCAGCAAATATGTACAGTCTACCGTTCAAGCTCGCGCAGTCGGGTTAGGAGTAGATAAAGCTGGAATACATGATCATAATAATTTAATTAAAGGAAAATACGAAGGCATTAAATTTCCAGTTGTGTTCGAACAATATTCTGGGAAAAATTATACAGACATCCTGGATACAGGATGGACAAGTTTTCATCTCATCTCCGATCGAATGAAAGCCATTCTGGAAGAAAATCATTTAACCGGATGGAAAGTCTTTCCCATCAAGCTTTACGACAAAAAGGGAACCGAAATCCATGGATACCATGGATTTTCCTTCATAGGAAAGTGCGATCAGAGCGATTATCAGAAATCTGAAATTATTGAAAAACGGTTAGTGCCACATGGTCCTTTATGCAAGTACTACAAAGGATTAATTGTGGATGATTGGGACGGATCAGATTTTTTTACTCCAGAAGCGACCTACAAAACTTTGGTTACCAAAAAAGCTGCTGATATTTTGAAAAAAGCTAAAATCACCAATCTTGAGCTGATGAATTTGGCCGATTTCGAAATACATGTGAATGATGCGAGACCTAAACAGCCGCGCCAAAATTGATTAAGCCTACTTGGCGCCGCTGTTGCAATATGGCTCCAAGGAGAGTGGTATGCTCCGATCCATAGCCTCCAAGGCAACCTAACAGTCCTACTCCCACTTAAGAATAGCGCACAGCCCACACACATAGACTATAGCGCCTTCCAAGAAGAGAGGTCTGATGGCCCCGCTACATGCCCTTGGAGGTTTTCTTCAAAACGAACCGATCCCGACACAGGCTTCGTCAACTACGGCCGACGTTATTACCTCCCAGAGTGGGGTCGCTGGCTCAACTGCGATCCGCTCGGGTACACTGCCGGGCTCAACCTCTACACCTTCGTTGGGAATGATCCTCTGACGACCCTCGATGAGTATGGGCTGCTGGAAGAGCGGAGAGGTGCAGTTTAGATTTTACCATCCTTCCAGTGCTCGATTGCATCTAGGTCTTTGCGATTGAGCTCTGCAACCTGCTCGAGCTCTTGGGGGGTGGCGCGCTGAACGCCTTGGACGCTGCCGAAACGTTTGAGGAGGGCTCTTTTTTTGATGGGGCCGATGCCGGGGATCTCATCTAGGGCGCTGGTGAAGGTGGTGCGACTGCGGCGCTTCTGGTGGAACTGGATGGCGCGGCGGTGGGCCTCGTCGCGGATGGTCTGGAGGAGGAAAAGGGCGGGGGAGCGGGCCTCGAGAGTGAGCGGCTCCTTGCGGTCGGGAAAGAAGATGCGCTCGCGGGTGAGGCCTTGGGTGTGGAGACTATCCTCTTTGGCTAGGGCGATGAGATCGACGGAGGCGATACCGAATTCATTTAGGACATCGATCGCGCAGCTGAGTTGTCCTTTGCCGCCATCGACGACGAGGAGGTCGCAAAGATCGGTCTGTTTGGCGAAGTAGCGTTGCATCGCTTGGCGCATGGCATAATAGTCTTCAGCCTTTTCGGGGATGATGAATAGGCGGCTGCGGGAGGGATCTGGCTCGCCATCGACAAAGGAGACAAGGCTGGCGACGGCGTTAGTGCCGGAGATGTGCGATGTGTCGAAGCAGTCGATGCGGCGGGGGAAACGGGTGAGTTGGAGCGACTCTTGGAGATCTAGGAGCTGCTGTTCGCGGAGGCCGACGCGCTCTTGCTCTTGGCGGAAGAAGGATTGTGCATTGGCGTGGGCCATCTCGAGGAGGCGCTTCTGGGGTTTTTTAGTGGCGCAGAGGAGGGCAATGGGGCGACCTGCAGCTTCGGAGAGGATCTCTTCAATTGCCTGTTGGCGGGGGAGATGAATGGGGAGGAGAATCTCTTCGGGGATAGAGGGGCTGTGGCCGTAGTGCTGGATAAGGAAAGACTCGAGAGCGTCGGGGTCGTCGGCTGCTAGTTTGGGGAAGGTGAAGCGCTCGGTAGCTAGGAGGTTGTTGTCGCGGCAGATAAGGTGGACGATGGTCACCATATCGGCTTCGCGGTAGAGGCCGATCACATCGCAATTGCCTGGATAGTCGACGGAGGGGCGCTTGGTGACATACTCGATCTGGCGGATGGCTCGTAGGAGGGAGTCGGCGCGTTCAAACTCGAGCGCTTCTGAGGCTGCCTCCATCTCCTGGCGCAAGCGCTGTACGATATCTTTGATGTGGCCACGGAGAAATGAGGTGGCAGCTTCGACGTAGGAGTCATACTCGGGTTTGGAGCAGCGATCGACGCAGGGGGCGCAGCAGCGTTTGGTGTCGTAGAGGAGGCAGGGGCGCTTGCGGCGGGCAAACTCTGCGTCAGAACATTGGCGAAGAGGGAAGAGCTGTGCCATCAGTTCGAGCGTAGCGCGGGCGGCAGCGGCGCTAGGATAGGGGCCGAAATAGAGGCCAGATTCTTTAGGCTTGTCGCGATAGCGGACAACGCGAAGCATGGGCCAGCGATGGTTCGTGATCACTAGGCCGATGAAGCTCTTGTCGTCTTTGAGGAGGACATTGTATTTGGGTTGATGGCGTTTGATCAGCTGACTCTCGAGGATGAGGGCATCTTTTTCAGTGAGTGTAACAATCGTCTCGATCTGCTCCACCTGTGCCATAAGGTAGGGGACCATGGGGCGGCCATCGCCTGCGGACGAAAAATAGTTCTGGACGCGCGACTTGAGATTCTTTGCTTTACCGATGTATAGGAGCTGCCCTTCTCGATTTTTCATCAGGTAGACGCCGGGCTCTTCTGGATAGAGATCGAGGTTTAGAGCCAATTGCACACCTCTACACCCCGGGGAAAAGGCCCTTTTGAGGCATGTCGCGGTCGCAGAAATTCGTCTACCCTCTTCGGGTATGGTCGAATTTCTGCGACGAGGGCAGCTTCGCAGGCCTCGCAACCTGCCTTAAAAGGGAAATTTTCGCGAGGTGGGGAGGTGTGCAATTGGCTCTTCATGCTATCTTTTTGGAAGTATGCCCAATTGGAAGCTCTTTTGTCTCATTCTTCTTATGGGATGCTCTGGGTTGGAGCGTTCTGAGCGAGAAAAAATTCGCCGACGCAATTGCGTCGGCGAGCGAATCTATCGCAATCAGAGCGAGACAACAGAGGCCTTTTTTGCGCCGCCGCAGCAGACTCCGCGTGAAACTTATCCGTGGGAGGTGCAGAGCGCTCTTCCTCGTGTGACGAAAGAGTTCTTTCGCTGCAAGGGCACCGCATTGAATTCTGTGCGCATGGACTATACTGATTCTGCCCATCCAGCCTCTTATACGGATTGCGGTGGGAGCTCCTATCATGGCCTGCCGATTATTCACGGGAGGGAGGGGGTCTATCCTGTTCTGCTTGACATACTCAACTACATTCAGACGAAGACAGGGCATCGCGTGGTTGTGACCTGCGGCCATCGCTGTCCGACACACAATATTTATGCTGATCCCTCTGCAGAGAACCGCACTTCTAAACATCAGATCGGCGCAGAGGTCGATTTCTATGTGCAGGGAATGGAGGAGAAGCCTGAACTGGTAGTTGAACTGGTGCGCCAATACTATCGAGATACGCCTAGTTATCAAGCTGGGAAAGAGTTTGTTGAGTTCCAGCGCTACGACAAAGCTGACGCACAGGTCGCTACGCCTCCCTGGATGAATAAAGAGATCTACCTAAAAATCTGCAAGGCGAATGAGGGGAGAGATGGTGACAACCAGCATCCACATTCCTATCTTTGTATCCAAGTGCGCTACGATCGTGAGACACAACAGCGCGTCTTTTACAACTGGGGACAGGCGCAGCGCGGATACCCACAGAATTAAAAGTCTACATGGCCCGGATAGCGAGGGAAGGGGATTACATCGCGGATGTTCTCCATGCCGGTCACGCAGAGCATAAGGCGTTCAAAGCCTAGACCGAAGCCGGCGTGAGGGACAGATCCGAACTCTCGGAGCTCTAAATACCACCAGTAGTCCTGGAGGTTAAGTCCTAGTTTGGTCATCTTTTCTTTGAGGGCGTCGTGACGCTCCTCGCGCTGGGAGCCGCCGATAATCTCGCCGATTTTAGGGATTAGCACATCCATCGCTGCCACTGTCTTACCATCATCATTGGCACGCATATAGAAGGACTTAATGGCTGCGGGGTAGTTGGTGAGGATTACGGGACGTTTGCAATGTTCTTCTGCCAGATAGCGCTCATGCTCGGATTGGAGATCGGTACCCCAAGAGACGGGAAAGTCAAATGATTTGGGCGCTTTTTTAAGGATTTCGACCGCTTCGGTATAGGTGAGGCGGGCAAAGGGTTCGGCGACCATGTTTTTGAGGCGCTGAAGAAGTCCATTTTCAATGAACTGGTCAAAGAAGGCGAGATCTTCAGCACAATGTTCAAGAGCATAGCGGACGCAATATTTGAGGTAGTTCTCTGCGCACTCTATGTCAGCTGCGAGGTCGGCGAAGGCCATCTCTGGCTCGATCATCCAGAACTCGGCGAGGTGGCGAGAGGTGTTGGAGTTTTCAGCGCGGAAGGTGGGACCAAAGGTGTAGACGTCGGAGAGCGCGCAGGCGTAGATCTCCGCTTCGAGCTGGCCGGAGACGGTGAGGTAAGCGGGATGGTTGAAGAAGCTCTCTTTGGGGTTGGAGGTGGAGATGTGGAACATCTCTCCCGCTCCTTCGCAGTCGGAGCCGGCGATCACAGGGGTGTGGATGTAG
>CAZEZK010000036.1:0-10961 GCA_964516935.1 uncultured bacterium | reverse complement strand
AAGCCTCGCTCTTGGAAAAAGCGGTGGGTAGCGAAGGCGAGGGCGTTGCGTACGCGAGCAACTGCGCCCTGTGTGTTGGTGCGGGGGCGGAGGTGGGCGATGGTGCGCAGGAACTCGAAGGAATGGCGCTTCTTCTGAAGGGGGTAGCGTGCGGGATCGCAGGGGCCATAGAGTGTTACTCGATCTGCTTGGAGTTCGAGTGCCTGGTTTTTCCCAGGACTTTTTACTAATTTGCCGGTGACGGAGATGGCAGCGCCCGTGGTGAGTTGTGCGAGTTCTGGGATCTCCGCGGAGATGACGACTTGCAGGTTTGCGAGTGTGGAGCCATCATTGACTTCGACAAAGGCAAATTGCTTCTGATCGCGGATCGTGCGTACCCATCCAGAGATGGCGGCGGTATGGCCTTCGCTATAGGAGAGTGATAGAATTTCTTTAATTTTTTTGCGCTGCATAACTTCTTAGGAGTAGGATTTCGTCTTTCCAGATCTCCTCATCGGGAGTCTCTAAATATTTTGGCATATCGCGAGTATTGTGGAAAGACATGAGGGTTCGGAAACACTCTAACCCGATTTCTCCCTTTCCTAGGGATGCGTGGCGATCGACGCGAGAGCCCAATCCTTTTAGGGAGTCGTTGAGGTGAAAGGCGTAGAGGTGGTGTAGTCCAACGATATTGTCAAACTCTTTGAGTGTTTTCAGAACATCGGCTTCTGTGCGCAGATCATATCCAGCTGCGAAGATGTGGCAAGTATCGATGCAAACGCCTACGGGCATCCTCTTATGTACGCCATCTAAGATTGCGGCGAGATGCTCAAAGCGATGGCCGACTTGGGTGCCTTGACCTGCAGTTGCTTCGATCAGAAGACGGGTGGGACCGCTATTGACGAGCGGCTCCACTTCAAGGAGACTTTCGATGATCGTTTGGATGCACCGCTCTTCGCTGCTGCCTGTGGCAGAGCCGGGGTGGAAATTGAGATAAGGGATTTGCAGGGCATGGCAGCGCTCGATCTCTTTGCGGAAGGAGGCGCGGCTTTTTTCTAAGGTGTCGGCAACGGGAGAGCCGAGGTTGATTAGATAGCTATCATGGCTCATGACTTGGCTGATGCCAGTCTCTGCGAGAGCCTTTTCCCAAAGCGCAATCTCTTCCTTAGTGAAAGAGTGGCTATTCCATTGACGTTGATTGCTTGTGAAAAGCTGGATCGTGGAGGCGCCAATCCTCTGCCCATGATAGAGGGCATTGTGGACACCTCCTGCAGCGGAGGTGTGCGCTCCGATCCAGCTCTGTTTAGACAAAAATTACCCAGCGTGGGAGAGGAATTCGCACACCAGCGGAATATTGACCGGCAGTGGGAGAGGAACCTGATCCATCTGAGGTGCAGTCAAAAGAGTGCCTGTCTGGCGGTCTTCTGAGATGCTCAGATATTCTGGGATCTCGCGCTGTACCTGCTCTTGAGCTGCTTTAACGATCATCATCTCGCGAGCGGCTGCTTTGAGAGTGATGGTCATGCCTGGGCGAACTACGAAGGAGCGGCGATCCACTTTCTTATCATCTACGCGAACATGTCCGTGAGAGACGAGTTGTTGTGCAGCAAAAATCGTAGGAGCTAAGCGGAGGCGATAGACGACGTTGTCAAGGCGGCACTCTAGCTGTTCGATCAGATTGTTTGCTGTGTTTCCTACGCGGTTTAAAGCTTTTTTATAAGCATTGACGAGCTGCTTCTGGGTCAGCATGCCGTAGACAGCCTTGAGCTTCTGGCGCTCTTCCAGCTGCAGGCCGAAATCTGACTTCTTGCGCTTCTTTGCGCCATGGACCCCAGGAGGGTTGGCCTTATGAAGCATGGGATTTCTTTGACGACCAAAAATATTGGTCGAAAACTTACGAGCGACGCGGTTTTTAGGACCTCTATAGCGAGCCATTTATACTCCGAAAAATGTAAATCAGGCCCGAGTTTACTTGGTACAGAGATTTTGTACAACCCGTAGAGAGTATTTTTTTCTCAACAAGTTAAAATGTAGCATGTTACGATATATTAGGGCGGAAAAAAGAGAGAATCTGTAAACTAACGAACTCAGAACGCCCAGATGGTGGAATGGCAGACACACCAGATTTAGGTTCTGGCGCCGCGAGGCATGTAGGTTCGAGTCCTATTCTGGGCATAAATATTTTAGTTGGATATTATCGGGGGTAATGAGAAAAGTCATTATCCCTCTCTTCCTCATCCTTTTTACTCCACCAGCCATCTTTATTTTTTGGTACATCAACACAGAGCTTGGTGGATCTTTTACCAGCTTTTGGCAGCTAGTTGTTCGGCATGGCTTCATTGCTACCCTGGCCTCTATTTGTGCGCCGATCTTTTTCGGCTCGCCAACCGCCTGGAAGATCTTGGTCTTTTTTGCAGCATTCCAGCTGATTCTGATGCGGGTTGTTCCCGGAAAGCCCTTCTTAGGGCCCGTAACCCCTAAGGGGAATACCCCTGTCTATAAGGCTAACGGCTTTCCCTGCTTCCTCATCACAATGGGGACCTTTTGGTTTGGGGGCTTTGTCTTTCGGTTCTTTGAACCTTCGATCCTATATGACAACTTAGGGCCGATATTGGGGGCGCTTAACCTATTTAGTCTGCTTTTTTGTCTATTTCTGCTGGTAAAAGGGTTTGTTCGACCCTCCTCGAGCGATTCAGGGTCATCGGGGAACCCGCTCTTCGACTACTACTGGGGGATAGAGCTCTATCCTCGTATTTTTGGTTGGGATGTGAAGCAATTCACAAACTGCCGCTTTGGAATGATGAGCTGGCCGCTGCTTCTTCTATCCTATGCGGCGAAACAGCAGGAGCTTTATGGATTAAGCGACTCTATGGTTATCGCCGTAGCTCTGCAGCTCATCTATATAGGAAAATTTTTTTATTGGGAGACTGGCTATTTCCGCTC
The DNA here is from genome assembly GCA_964516935.1 of uncultured bacterium. Lineage (GTDB taxonomy): Bacteria > Chlamydiota > Chlamydiia > Chlamydiales > SM23-39 > CAZEZK01. The sequence goes on along the minus strand of CAZEZK010000036.1, from coordinate 8,039 downwards.
GCTCGATATAATGCACGATCGAGCTGGCTTTATGATCTGCTGGGGCTGTCTTGTCTGGGTTCCTTGTGTCTACACCTCACCAACCATGTATCTAGTGCACCATTCCAACCAGCTCGGTCCATGGCTAGGAGGGGTGATTTTTGTGTTGGGTGCGGGAAGTATTCTGATTAACTACCTAGCTGATCGGCAGCGACAGCAGGTGCGTGCAAAGAATGGCGACTGTCTCATCTGGCGGCGGCGGCCAGAGTTGATTGCAGTGACTTATCAGACGGAAGACGGAGAGACGAGAGAAAATGTTCTGTTGGCATCGGGTTGGTGGGGGCTATCGCGCCATTTTCACTATATACCAGAGATCGCAGCGGCATTCTTCTGGAGCGTTCCCGCCCTCTTTAGCCACTTCATTGCCTATTTCTATGTGCTGTTTTTGACGATGCTACTTATTGATCGCGCCTTTCGGCACGACCAACGATGTGCAAAGAAATATGGAGCCGCGTGGAATGACTATTGTGAGAAAGTTCCCTACAAGATCATTCCATTCATCTATTGATGAATCGCGCGAACAACCGTCTCTTTTAGTCCTTCATCTTGGAACGATTCGGAGGCTTTGAGCATCTTGTCGTGCCATTCCATTAAAAGAACGGCTTGTTGCTGTTGGCGCTCTTCCAGAGGGGTTCCATTCACAGCGGCATAGCTGTCGAGATGGATGTGCTTGAACTCATATTCTACGTCGAGATTGATCAGTTTGTTTTCATCACTATTGTTGCCTGTGCCGGGCTTCATAAAGCGGTAGGAGGCGATCTGGTTCTTTGCGGCCTCCTCATCAGAGAGGGGAGCGATCACAGAGGTCGCTGGGAGTACGCCGTCTCTCATAGAGAGGAATTGTTCGAATTGAGCACTGTTACGAGCTTCCTGGTAGGCTGCGTCGAGATCGTGTAAAAAATCTTTACATGACCCCTGCTCATACTGGGTTTGAACCGTCTTAGGCCCTTCTACCTCAGGAAGCGGAGAGCTGTTCGCAGAAGCGAAGGCTGTAAGAATAGCTAACCATTGCATCATAAAAACTCCTTATTTGCGAATAGTTTAAACTATATTTATTTAAATGTAAATGTATATAATATTATTTACTATTTGTTTATTTTTTTTGCGATGGTGTAGATGCGAATGTGAATTGTACCAATAGACTTGACGTGAAACTTTAAAAAAGTTTAAAATATTTTGGTAAAAAGGAGATTTTTAGCATGAATGGTGTTAACGGTAATGCGGGGTATGAAATAAAAAATAAATGGTACGCGTTGGCTGTTCTTGAGGGCGACCACGAAGCTGGTAAATTTTTCCCAAAAAAAATTGAGCAATTGTTACAGGATGATGTGAGCTCATTTTACAGCTCTACATGCCCTGTAAGAGACGGTTCGTTCCTTCTTGGTAAAAGTATGCTTGTGCATTTATTCGCTCGAATCGCTCAAGTATTTGATACCGCGATAGATGGACTGATAGGACTAGTATTTGGCATTGGTATAATCATCCTCTCACCTGGTGCTGAGACTCCTATCGAAGCCATGAAATCTGGATTTATATTTGTGTTGGGAGGTGTTTATGCCCTCTCGATTGGGCTAGCAGTGGACAGCGCATTGGCTGTCACATCCTCATTGGAAGGAATTTATGAGGCGACTAGAGTGTTCTTTTCTAGATCCTCTATTGGAGCAATAAATAATAATAATGAAATCCTGCCAACTTCTTAATAGTAGTAATTCAGGGCAGTTGTGCTGCTATAGAACTGGGTGCTATTTCTTCCTGCGACTGTGAACCAGCAGCCGCTGATGATTCCGATTTGGCTATTCCAGTTGTATTCGATGGCGGGGGCGAGGCTAAATTGGGCTGAAGAGCCTGAACCTATCGCTGCGCCACCACTCTCTCCTACAAATTTAGTGCGTTTGCTCCAATTGGCGACAAAGTCGCATGCGAAAACCCAGTTTTTGGTGAGAGTGTATTCGGTGCCGATCTCGGCGACCATGGATTGCCCGGGATAGACTATGCCGCTGGTTTTGGAAGAACCTCCATAGCTGTTACGCCCTTGCACGTGGACGGAGGCGGGGATCGTATATTGAGCGTAGGCGCGCAAGTTGAAGTAATGGTATGTGGAGAACTTGAAGAGTTGTCCGACAGCAAGTCCGATAAATGTTTGGAAGGAGCCTTGGCCACCTTCGTCAGTAAGAAATCTATTTGCAGCTAGGTGCTGATACTTGCCTACAGGAAAGATTTCTCCAAGGGTCAACTTCACTGCTGGGCGTAAGATAGCATCGGGGGGAAAAGAGCCGTGAGAGAGTTGAAAATCTGTTATGACGATGAGATCGTTCCAGACCCACTGACCGGTATGGTTACAGTGGTTATAGGAAAATGTGGGGATAATCTCCATATCCATCCAGGAGGTGAGGCCAAACTCAAGCCAATATTGAGAGGTAATCTCTAAAAAAGTTTTCTGCGGTTTGGCATGCCACTGGCTGTTGTAGTTGCCAGTTTCGAAAGTTGCATAGAAATAGGCTTCAATATTGAAATGTCCGGCAGGGATGGTGAGACTTGTGGGAGTGATGAGAGAGCCTGTTAGCCAGGGGAGTTCGGAGGGAGTGTTCTGGAAGAGTGCCTTATCTGCGGGGAGAGGAGAATGAATAAGAGTGAATAATAAAAAAGCCCTCCATCGGAACATATGAAGGGCTTATATCAAATAGTTTTGATTAAAAATAGTCTATTTGGTGTAAGAAGTCTTTCCAGAATCTTTGCCGACCGGTTGATGTTGCCTGGTGTGAGTAAAATTTTTGGTAAGTTCTAATTTCTTCATCGCTGAAAAATCCCCAGACCCTGTATTCTTGACCACATGTTCTTTACAGCACTATTTGCGGCGGTTGTCTCTTTAAAGGGCCATCTTCTAGAGGTAGAGGTATCTGATACTCCAGCGACTCGCAGTAAGGGCCTGAGCGGCCGTAGTGAGTTGGCGAAGGACCACGGGATGCTCTTCATCTGGGAAGATGAACGGGCGATAGACCGCATGATGTGGATGAAGGAGATGAAGATTCCGATATCAGTGGCCTTTTTCAATCGGGATCGCCAGATTGTGAAATTAGTTGATCTCGATCTGCCGACTGTAGACCACATTCCTTCTTGTGTTTGTGATGGAGCACCTCTATATGCGCTCGAAGTGCCGCAGGGCTGGTTTGCTGAACATAACATTCAATTAGGAGACACTCTTGAATTCCCAGAGAAGTAAAAGACCGTGGCCTGTTTTCATCGCGATTGCTCTCGCAATTGTTGTGGGGACTCTAATGGGTAAAAGTGGCGAAATTCTCGGCATTCCTCTCTATTCTACATTTGATGTGGTGGGAACCCTCTTCTTAAACGCCTTGACGCTAGTTGTTGTTCCTCTCGTTGCATCCTCCATTATCACCGGGATTGCCCGCGTAGGTGGGGACTCCGCCCTGGGACGTCTTGGAGGGAAGATGTTTGGCTTCTATTTCCTCACAACCTTTATGGCGACTGTCATCGGTGTGATTTGCGTAAATCTGATTCAGCCGGGAATTTACTATCAGTCCGCAGCGCATATGGAAAATATCGCCAATTTCCAGCAGCAGTTTTATGCTCAAGATAGTCAGTCTTTGAAACAGGCCTTTTTAGCCTTGATTCCTTCAAATATCGTGGTTGCTCTTTCGGGGAACATGGTGGGGCTGGTGCTCTTTAGTCTCTTCTTTGGCTATGCGCTGTCGAAGATTCCAGAGCAATATTCCCAGGCGTTACAGACATTCTGGCAGGCGGTATTTAAGACAATGATCGAGATGACTCATCTGGTGATGAAATGTCTCCCAGTCGGCGTCTTCTGCCTTGTTGCGAAGGTCTTCTCCACAACCGGCGTTGAGTCCTTTACCTCGCTTGCTCTTTTCTTGCTGACCGTAGTCTCTGGATTGGTGCTCTTCATGTTTGTCGGTTTACCGTTACTGTTGCGATTCATTGCGCGTGTCTCTCCAGTCCGCCATTTCCAGGCGATGAGTCCTGCGCTTATCGCAGCCTTCTCAACGAGTTCCTCATCGGCAACGCTGCCCATCACAATGGACTGTGTGGAGAAGCGGGCTGGGGTCTCTCATCGAATTTGCTCCCTGGTAATTCCTCTCGGCACCTCCGTTAACATGTCTGGGTCTGCTCTCTATGAGTGTGTCGCCGCACTATTTGTGGCGCAGGCCTATGGGATCGACCTCTCGATCACGATGCAATTTCTGGTTGTAATAATGGCTCTAGTGACCTCCGTCGGCGTAGCGGGGATCCCTTCCGCAAGTCTCGTGGCGATCATCGTTATCTTGAAGGCAGTCGGATTGCCTGCAGAGGGAATAGGTCTTTTTATCGCCGTCGACCGTCTTCTAGATATGTGCCGTACAATGGTTAACGTATTTAGTGATAGCTGTTGTGCAGTACTCGTAGCCCGCAGTGAGGGGGAAAAAAAGGTATTACATGGATAACATTGGACGCAATGACCCCTGCCCATGTGGCTCCGGGAAGAAATATAAAAAGTGCTGCCAAGAAAAAAAACGGCAGCTTGCAGCCTCAAAAGTTGAGGAAACTCCTTCCACCTCAACGATTTCTAAGTTATTTCAAAATAGATTTAATTCTGAAACTAAACAGAACTAGTAGCGAAGTTTTAGTTCTCCATATATAGGTGGGGAATATGAACGATAAGGGCATGTCAGACCGCCTCGCCCAGCTCGAGTCTCTTAATGACCAGCTGGTGGCAGAGCTCCGCTATTTAGATCAACTGGCTCGCGCTGTGGGTTTTGAAAATGGGCTTGAGACGTTAAAAGAGGCTGCCTTGGAAATTCTAGATGGGCAGGACCCTCCTACGCGTTCTTCTCTTTAGGAGTATAAACCGAATGCCTCCGCCATATCCAAAGTCTCTTCTCCCAACAACTCTTCAGCTATTTGCAATTTCTTTTCTTTAAGCTGTTTGAGCTTCTCTTCGATGGAGTTGGGGGTGAGGTAGCGCTTGATTAGAAGCGGTTTTGTTTGGCCGATCCGGTGGGCGCGGTCGATCGCTTGCTGCTCGGCCGACTCATTCCACCAGGGGTCGAGGATGATGATGGTGTCGGCGGCGGTGAGATTGAGCCCTACGCCACCGGCCTTGAGGCTGAGGAAAAAGAGGCAGCTCTCTGGGTCTTGCTGGAAACGGGTGACGCGCTCGGCGCGCTGTTCAAGACTGGTGGAGCCGTCGAGATAGAGGCAGTTCCAGCCGCGCTCGCGGCAGCTATTGGCGGCAAGGGTGAGAAGTGTGGTGAACTGACTATAGATGAGGATTTTGCCTCCAGCTTCGACATCGAGTAGTAGCTGGTCGATCTTTGCGCCAGCGGCATCGGCACCGACAAGTCGGGGATCGCAGGTGATCTGTCGCAGGCGGAGGATGAGCTCTAGGATCTCCATATTGGGGGTACGCGCTTGAGTGTAGATGGCTCGCTGCTCTTCGGTCATCTCGACCCAGACGGTCTGCTGGATTTTTGGGGGGAGCTGTAGTGAGACCGACTCTTTGGTGCGGCGAAGAAGGAAGGGGCGGAAGTGGGAGAAGGGAACTTGTAAGAAGCGCATCTGCGATTGGAGCTCTTCAGGGCGGTTCTCTAGGGGGGTGCCGCTGAGGGCGAGGCGGAAACGGGTTCGCAGACGGCAGGCAGCTTGAGAAGTCTGCGTGGTAGCGGTCTTAATCATGTGCGACTCATCGAGGATCACTACCTCATATTCTGTCTGGGAGAGGGTGTCGATCTGCTGTCGCAGCGCGGCGTAGGAGAGGATGGCGGCGCTACGACCGGGTAAGAAGCGATTGAGTTCGCTGCGCCACTGGAAGAGGAGTGATGCAGGGGCGACGATGAGGATAGGGAGGTGGCTCTCTATTTGGGAGAGGAAGGCGATTGTCTGGATGGTCTTACCTAATCCCATCTCGTCGGCGAGGAGTCCGCCTAAATTCCATCGGTAGAGAAAGGTAATCCAGTCGACGCCCTCTTGTTGATAGGGAAAGAGAGTGGCTTGGAAGTTGGGGCTTGGTAAGGCGCGAGGGAATCCCTTCTGATCGCGAAGCGCAGAGATAGCTTGTTGGAGATTATCGACACATAGTGGAGCAACATCGAGACACTGGGCAATGCCAGCCATGCGAGGGCCGCGTTCGTTCCAGAGGAGTTCGATAGAGGGAGGGACGAGTGCGTCGACGGTTTTCCAGTTGACGAGACCTACAGATTGACTATCCAATTCGATCCAACGGCTGCGCTTCTGGAGGAGCTTCTCTAAAGGTTGTGTTTCTGTGCGAAAGGTGACGCTGCCTTCAATTTGGAGATCTTTTTGGATGGAGCCCTGTAGATTGGTTTGAGGGAGGAGCTTCTGTCCCTTCGCGGTTTTGATGGTCCAACCGATGTCAAGAAGGAGTCGTAATGCTTCGTAGGCTTTATCAGTAGGGCAGTAGTAGTTGGAGCTGCCGATGGGTTTGTAGATAAAGCCCGCCTCGAGGAGATCTTTTTCGAATCTGTTGTTCGGGAGGTTGGCAAAGGAGCCGGTCACATCGGTAAGGAGAAGTTCGGGGATAGCTTCCTTTTCTGGAGTGGGGGAATCGTCCAAAATGGAGAGTGTAGAGCCAGAAATAAAACAGGTGGGGTTGCTGCGGATCAGAAGATCGAAAGGGCCGTTGGGTTTTGTGGGGCGATCTAGATTGCCTTCGACTTTTTTCCCCTGTACATAGAGAGCTTTAGTCGCTAGAAGGAGTCGGAGCGCGTCAAAGGCTTGGCGAGGAGGGATCTCGATTGTCTGGAAGGATAGGGTGTCGGAAGAGGTGGGTGCCCGGGAGGCCCGTAAGTGTAGGGTGATAAGGAAGTCGAGCGCCTCTGATTTATATTTACGCAAGGTATCGAGGTAGAGGATGCGCTTCGGGCCCGCCTCTTTTAGAGAGATGATGAGTTGTCCGGATTTGCCGAGCTGGAGATGAAATGTTAACACTCGCCCTTGCGGAAAGGGCGTGCGGTCCCATCAGTGCGGTAGGTGCGGACGCGGGGCTGGGTTATGCAGTTCTCGCAGCAGCAGCCGCGGAATTTGTGGAGGCAGTTGGGACAGCAGAGGTAGAGCTCGTTGCAATCTGTATTGGCGCAGTTGTAATAGACCTCTGAAGCGGTGGAGCAGTGACGGCAGTGGCCGACCGCGGGGGTCTCTTCTGGGCTGATCGGAGTGACAAGTCGGTCATCAAAGACAAAGAGCTTTCCGCGCCAGTTAGAAGAGCCTTCATCGAAGCCATATTGGATAACGCCACCCTCTAGCTGGTAGACTTCGGAGAAACCGGCCTTCATCAGGTGAGAGGAGTAGTATTCACAGCGGATACCGCCTGTGCAATACATCAGGACGCGGGTCTTTTGGGGATCACGGGTCTGGGCAAGCTGTTGGGTGTAGGCTGGGAAATCTCGGGAGGTTTCGCAGGCGGGGCGCTCGGCTCCTTCAAAATGGCCTACATCCCACTCGTAGTTATTGCGCACATCGAGAACAAGGGTCTGTTCGGTCCGCTCCTCGAGTTTTTTGCGCCATTCGGTGGGGGAGAGGTGGGCGCCACGCTGGGTGAGGTCTGTAGGGCAGCCAAAGGCGACCAGATTCTTACGCACTTTTACAGTTGTTTTGGGGAAGGGGTGCTCTGGCCACTCATGAAGTTTAAAGGGGATCTTCGCGAATCGAGAGTCTGCATGCATCCAGGCTATATACTCTTCGGCATGTTCTGAGGAGGCACTCATCTGTCCGTTGATCCCTTCTTCGGAGATATAGATTCGGGAACGGATATCGCGGGTGCGGAAGAACTCGTGGTGTCTTACGACCTCTTCTTTTGGGTTCTCGATGGGGGTAATGCAGTAAAAAGCGAGGACCGTTTTTGTCATGAACTTCCTGTGAATACCAGCAGTTTAAGGTCGTTTTTGATTTCTGTCAACGCGATCTAGACTTTTAAAGGAAACGCACAGGTAAAGTCTGACCCCCTAGAGTTGATCCAGATTCCTTGTATA
>CAZEZK010000035.1:0-16071 GCA_964516935.1 uncultured bacterium | reverse complement strand
TGAGCCGCGTCTACCGGCGCGGCGTGTCCTACATATGGGCTCATTAGACGCTTACATCAATAACCACGTCGTTAACAACGCGATTTATATCTTCATCCACAAGGAAGAGGAGCTGGAAGCCGGGCTTCTGCTCATAGGTCCAGAGTGGTTGCGGTGTAAAGGAGATCGATTTCGCCTTAAGAAGATCGGTTTCTGGTTGTTGGTTAGAGTAGTTGTTCGTTAGTAGCAGATCTTTGTCAAAGAGCTGATCCGCTACACTGCCTAGCTCTAATCTCGCTAGATCTTGGGCGCGGAATAGGGGTGGTGTTGTCGCTGGATAGAATTTGTCATAAACCATGCGACCGATCTTGTAGAGTATCCAAGCTGCGAAAATCGCACCTACAATCAGTGAGATCTCCCATGCGACGAAACAAAGTCCTACTTTAATTCCAATCAGCGTTCCAACTTTCAGAACAATGGCAACTTTGGGAAATTTCCTTTCAAAACGGAGCCAGAAGCGGTAGATCGCGCTCTTCTCGAGGAGGGGAGTTCCGACCGCCTGAATTTTTTCCCAGCCCGGAGTAAAGAGGTCGACTTCATCTCGCCATGGAGAGAGGTCTCGCTGTTCGAGGTGCTCATGCGTAACCTGTAGCTGCTCCTCTAGCTCCACCTGCTGCTCCACTTCTTGCTCTACAAGGACGTCGCATTCACCGTTAATCTCCTCTTCGGTGCTAATTGTCTTCTCTGGAAGAGTGAGCTTTTTGTCGCCAGCACTCCAGAGGGTTTTATAGCTCTCGAGCATCTTGGCCTGTTTGCGTTTTTCAAAAAAACCTAGGCAGTGGAGCTGTTTTACACGTTCTTGTGCGCGCTCCAGGAATCGATTGAGATCTCCATCCACATCGGCATCAGAAATGATGCTTCCGTAGAGAATGCTAGGCTCAAAGTGGGCAGTGGTCACCAGCTCTTTAGAATCTTTTTCAAAGATCTCTTGAGCTTCAATAATGGTCGATGCGCTGCAGATCTTTTTAAGAACGATATTGCGAATATCGGCATTGATCTGCTGCTTAATTGCCAACAGGTTCCCGCGACCTTCTAGATTATCTTCCTGCACGCTGAGGTGTTTGTAGAGAATCTCTCGTTTGAGATCCAATCCATCTATATTTACATAGAGATCGTTATAGAGATCTTCAGGAAGGGCAAATGTGATGCTCTGCCCGTATTGCAGCTGGCGCATACGCCCAATGCCTTGTCCCATTTCTGATTGGGTGGTCTTACGATCGAGCAGGGTGAGCGCAGAGGCTGTCGGTCCCAGCTTCGTGTCACTGCCAACTGTTCTAGCTTTGTCAAAGTAGATCAGGAGTGTGGATAGATTTCCCTTAAAGTCTTTTAGGAAGTTCCTCTCTGTTCTAGAATTCTTACCGACGACGACGAATTCTTCTAACTGCTCATCGAAGTAGGCGATCTCTTCGATCTCGGAGTTGTACTCTTCCAATTGTTCAAAGAGAGAGTCGACCACTTGGCGATTGGTATGTCCGCGGAATAGACCGCCGACGTCAATTAGAGCATTCTGTTTTGTGGTTGATCCAAGGAGTTGCTTTCCAACGCTTTTTACAAGTGTTTTATAATTTGCAGTGTCAACAGAGAGGATATCTTTTCCCTTCTTGAAGAAGTGGTATGGGATAAATCCTTTCGAACCTGGGGTCGGTATAAAGATGGTATCTTTCCCATGGGCTCCCGCCTCTTGCGGAGTCGCAGTCATCGATGTAGATGATGCGAACTGTTTCAAGAAATCGAAGCTGGTGCTAACAAAGGTCTGCTTATAGAGCGAGATCTGTGAAGCGACGATGTATTTGAAATAGTGGAAGATCGTCTTCTGATTGAAGCGAACTTTCTTGTAGCGCTCTCCAATGAAGTTCTTAGATAGATCTTGGACATTGAGAATCTCTCCATCTTCCACCATAAAGACCTCTTGAATGGTCTTGTAGGCGTTATTATTCTCGTCAATAATGCCGGTTAACGCATTATCATTGTAAGCTTCAATCAGTCGGTGCAGCATCTCCTCTAATTGTCTTTCAGAGAGCCCTTCGTGGAAGAGGGCTACAAGAGTTTTGCTTGCAGTTTCGTGCTGATTTTGGAATTCAGAAGGGGAGAGCTCAGTCTCTTTTGGTGTGTTTGCAGAGAGATAGGGGATTGCAAAGCCCTTCTTACTATTACCTTGGTCATTTTCGCGATGTTTCTTCGAGAAGCCGTAATTCTGATTGACATAGCCCTTCATCACATCGGGAAGGATGATGAGAAGGAGCCCCCTCACTAGGCAGATCGCCTCTTTCTTTCCGTGAGCGTCTAACCATCTCTTTGTCTCTTTATCGTCTTCGCCATAGAGGTTTGTTTTACCAAGGACATAGTCGGTAAATAGCTTTTTTTCGCCGTTGATCTCGGCGTCGGTTTTTCCATAGCCAATTCGCAGCAGATCTGCCATGCGGTCCGCGGTCTCAGGAGCGATTTTGTTGAGGTATTCTTCGCGCGAGATCTCAGGGAGTGTGTTGTTTCTCACTCTCTCGAGAATCTCTTTGTTTTCAAAGAGAGCTGTAAAGGTCTCTTGTATTCCCTCGATCTCATAATCTTGCAGCTGGTCGCGCTGGCGGCGAGTGTAGATCAGACGATCGAACGGATTGAGATTGTCCCTAGCTTCGTCGATATTGGCAAAGCCTTTGGTGCGCATGACCTGCAGAATTTTTCGCAGAAGCTCCGCACAGATCTCTTCGTCCTCATTCAACGGCTTTTCGGTGCCATTCATGAGTAGCGATAGGAGGTGGAGCTCCATGGCCCGGAAGGTCTCGGAATAGCCATCTAGAGGGATGCGATTCTCGATGTCCGATAGGATCTTGCGATGAAGGTATTCCAAGGTCTCTTTAGACATGAAGGTGGCGCGGTGGAAGATCGTGCTGTCTGCAGTTCTGCCCGCCTTTTCTAGAGTAGCCGCGTTATCAAGAGTGTTGGTAACAGTAAGCGTTCTAGGGAAAATGTTGACTGTTAGGCCAGTTCCATCAGAGGTCTCGAGGTTTGATCCTGGTGCAATTGCCTTCGTTTTCCCAAGTCCTGTAGACATTTCAAAGAGTGTCTTTTGCCCCTTATTCAGGAATGTTTCGAGGATCAGGCCGATCTTTTCGACCTGTAGTTTGCGCAACATAATGCCCTGAACCGCTTCAAAGAGCAGTTTTGCCCGATTTTCTGCGGTAAGGCTATATTGGCGGCGCTGCTCAAGACTTCTTGCGAAGGTCTCAAAGAGGATCTGCGCCTCTTCGGGATCAGCGCACTTGCGATAGCGCGTTAAGTTCTGGTCGATTGTCTCTAGCTGGTTTAGGCAGCTCTTCTGCCTAAAGAAGAGGGCCATATCATTGAAGAGTATCTGGATCTCATCATCTGTAAGCGTTGTCTTCTCTCTAAATGCCTCTATCGAGCCCTTCAGAAAGAGAAGATGAAGCGTATGCATGTCGGCATCAGGAGTTTGCGCTTCGAGAATCAGCTCGCTCGTGCTCTTTTTGCGTAGATGGTGGGCAGCGGCTTCTAAGAGTTTTTGCTCTTTCTCCTTCAATTCAGCGCGCTCTTCTTGTATGTGCTTTTTGAGAACAACATCTTGCCAGTTCCAGAGGGGGGTATTGCGCGGTTCATTATTGAAGTACTCCGCTTTAGGAGCTTGTTCAATATATTCGTTGAGGTGGCTGAGATCCTTTTTGAGTCGGTCCGATTTATCTTGGTTTGCGAAGGGCTCTCTAAACTGCAGCTTTTTCGTTTCAGTCCTGAGGAATTCTTTTGACCATTGTGTGAGCTTTTCATCATATGCCAGCTCTAATTCCGGCAGTTTTGCTGCATTGAACTGCAGCATGGTCGTGGCGGCAGGCGTTAGAGCCTCTTTCAGATGCGTTACAGAGTGTGCGAAGTAGATTGCAGCGCGGTCGATTAGAATACCAAAGATTGTTCCTATTGTGCTGCCAACAAAGCGGATCCACATCAGAGCTATACGGAGAATCGATTCGGTCCATTGGAACGCCGTAAAGGAGCGCTCTAGGTACCAGAGTTTCGCTTTCTCCCAGAAAGTAAGACCATAGAATTCGTTGCTCTTTTGTTGCCAACGGATGAGCTCGATGCGGTTGAGGCTATTCTGTAGGGACTCTATTTTTGGGAAAGATTTCGGATTCTTTAAGAGATTTCCAAGGAACTGCATATACTGATCGCGCTGATCTCCAGCTCTCTGGATCTCTTGTAATTTCTCCCGCTGTTCTTTTTGCAGATCGGAGCTTGTGGCTATCGCGTAGTAGTGGGCGATATTGGTTTTAATGGAGTGGGAACGTAAAAATTCATCGGCATCGGTTGTGTTAGAAATCTCTCTAAAGTCGTCGAATGATTTATGGTAGGATCTAGAATGTTCGCTATAGTTCCAAAGTTGGATCTCCTTAAAGAACTCCTCTTTTGGAAGAAGATCGAATTGGGAGTGGTGCAGCTTTTCTAACTCTTTTAAAGACTCGATAGTCAGATAGCTTGAAGGATTTTTTAACACTTCGCCCAAGACTTTAGCAAAGATGTTTTTACGATCATTATGCAAAACAGCTACTTGATAGTCTTTTAGCTGCTGTATGAAAGCGGCATCTTTGGCATGTTTTGTTGCAAGAACGTAGAAATAGAGAAAATTATCCTCTTTTATAGATAAATCTGCATCAAACCCTTTTGAAGGATCAGAATTTATATCCCATTCCTTTACCTGTTTGAAGAACTCTTCCTGCTGAGGCAATGTCTTGAGCTGTTTCATATGGTGGCTGTCGCATAATAACTGCATCTCTTCGAGGAGGGTTTTGTCTGTCACCGTTAGGTCGCGCTCGTAATACCAGAGCTTCAACGCTTGGAAAATCGTATCTTCATTTCTCCAGCCGTGTTCTAGAGCTCTTAACTCTTCGATTACAGATACATTCTCTGCGAGAGTCTCAAATTTCGGGTAGGCAGAGGGATGTTTTAGGAGCTCGCCAAAGGTTGCGATGAGCTTATTTAAGGCCTTATCGGGAAATAGAGCCGAGGTGGTGTCATAGATGCGCTTGAGTCTTGCAAACTCTTCAGGAGTTGCGTTTTGCGCAATCTTGTAGTAGGTGGCGAATTGCTGCTCGATGGAGAGATCTTCTTGGAATAGTTCAGGAACAATCCAGCTGGTATTCGAGGCGATTAGATCTCTTATGCCTGTTTCTACAGCGGTCTTTTTTTCAATTTTTAGTCCAGTATGGTTGGAGATCTCTTGATAGAGCTTCCACCCGTCGAGAAACTCAGGTAGCTTAGGCATGTCTATTGAGACGGAATTTCGGACAGATTTGCCTACAGAGATCCCCCCTTTCTCTAACGCCTCTAGACGTCTTTCTAAATGCGATATAAGAAGAACGAGAGGAGGGACACTCTCTTCGTCATCTAGTGTAACTGATCGGACCGGCTCTAGGAGGGAAAGAAGAATTGGCAGAATAGTTTTTAGAAGTTCTTTTGTCTTTAGTGAGACATTTTCAGGCCCCAGATTTTGCCCCTGATCTAGCAGGGCTGTCTTACATAAACGAGTTATGAACTGAAGCAGCACGATCTCTTGGAGCTCCGAAAGGTTCTTTCCGCGGAGATGCGCCTCTGTTTGGAGGTAGATTAGGTAGTGTGAAAGAGCGATTGGTATGATCCCCTTTGCGAGTGCGGTGATCTGTTGAGAGAACTCTACATGCTCGCCGAGAGGAGGATACTTAAGAAGATCTTCCATCACGAGAATAGCAGCTTTCAAAGCAATGAATTGTGAGTGTACCGGATCATTTGCTGTTTTCTCTCCAAGTGTTTGGAGATGGAGCTTTTCTGCTGACGAGAGCGGTTTGAGAAGAGAGGTCTGCTCAAGAATTTGATGTGCCTTCTCGATCTGGCCCTGAGTTGTTAAGAAAGTGGCGTAGTAGAATTTATCGGCAAGAGTCACGGGTGTCCAGTCAACGGAATTTTGTCCAATGTCAAAGGTTCTTATCTCATAGCTCTTTTCATTGAGTTTCTTTTCTTGATACTCAATAGGGATGAGCAGCTTCTTTGCACCGGCATTATTTTCCAACACGATGTGCTTTTGAGGGAGATTCGGAAGGTGAAGAGGAGAGAGGAAGTAACCGGGGTATTGGAGGGCATATGCTTTATCTCCAATGACCTGATAGGAAAGGGAGAGGTCTCCCTTGACCAGTTTAAATTTAGAGAGGAGATCTGCGTCGAGTTCTGTATGGGATCTTAGTTCAAAGCCTAAAGATCTAGCCCACTCGATAAGCGCGTAGTTCAGAGCGTTGGTATTGAGAGGAAGTTTACTCAGAGAAATTTCTCGTGGAGCCCTATTAGGGGTTTCGATGTAGAAGTCGATGGTTGACTTTGCCCAAAGGCGGACACCGGGATTTGTAATTTCTGGGTGGAACTCCTTGAGCGCCTTATAGGTTGGAATCTCTGTGGGGTTCGTAAGGAGTGTATAGGGTTGTTGACTGGGTAGATCCAACCTCTGAATGGTAAATGTACTTTGCTTTACGTGGATTTGATAGATAGCTTGATTATTGTAGATTAGCTCTACCCATCCAGTGATAAGGTCTTCTCGACCTTTTTTTATTTCATTGACACCTAGAAGCTTAGCTAAGCGACCGTCTTCAATAAGCGTATTAAGGATCAGCGAGTTTGTTTTATCTTGTGTGATGGATAGCTGGCCTGATGTGAGATTGTAAGAACCTACACCCTGTGCGCGGTAGCAGTAGGGGTCATTCGGAGCTGCGTTGGAGTAGTCACGCTGAACGTCTGATGACCAGTCTCTTTGATTATTTAGTTCAGAGATGCCAAAAAATGTCGCAGCGCGATCTAAGATGCGTGCTCGAGCATCCTTACGCTGAGTGTTGAAATTGTATACGTCAACAAAGAGGATGTTTCTTAAATAGTTCCGTAACTCCTTTGACGCCTCCATGCGTAGCGCAATCAGCTTATCTGTATAGGGAGTCTCGGGGAGTTGGTCCGAGTTTCCTGCAATATAGGTCGCCAAAAGATCGATGTCATTGGGATTTTGCCTGAACTGTAAGAGTCTCTCGGGGGTTTCTGTTGAGATTGCAATGAATTTTGTAAACTGTACAGCGCCAACTTCTTGAGGTGTGAGCATTTTAGAGGAGCATTCGTTCTGTAAAGTTAAGCATAAGTTCAAGAAGGGGGGAAGTTGATCGGCTAATTTAGAATCGATTTCGTTCACATATCGCTTGATAAGCAGTCCTAGCTGTACTAGGTGAACTGCGTCGAGCACACGGTGCGCTTTTAGATGCTGCGCGAAGATTTTCTGGAAATAGTCGGCCATTACGGAGATAAATTCGGGATTATCTCGCAGTTGCGCCTCCAAACGGCCTGGGTGGAAGAAGATCCAAGGTTGAATAAGCGGATCTTGAGAATCGTTAGGGCGGTTGAGATGGTGGCCAATTGTTCGATTGATTGCATCGCGAGGGTTCGCCTGCGTTTGCATGGCAGCGGCTTTATTTTCTGGTAGGTCGCCTTTGTACTGGATCTGTTGTGCAATCGTAGAGGTTTCTTCGGGGACTAGCGCATTCCGTGCTGCGGTCTTTAGGAGCGTGTTAGTTTCTTGCCATTTAGAGAACAGATCTAAGGAATTTGTGTGGGGGCGGACAAATGTGCAAGAATTCGCTAATTCAATCTGTTCCAGGGAAGACCATGTAGTAGGGGAGAAGGCGAGATGTTTTTCTTTGCGATTTAATTGGCCTCGGACTAATGCGATAGAATCTGTCCATGTATCAAAGTTGACTTGTCGTGGATTGAGATTTTGAGAGATCTCTTTGAGTACAACATTGATTATATCGAGAGTGCAGTTCAGTTTATTACGTATGTTCTCGCAGTTTTCGTTCCAATCTTTAATTTCGTCCATGGAGCCGATAATTTCTAATATCCGAGCAATTGGAAGTCGAAGCTGGTGGGGAGATTTTGGTGTTGGACTGATCTGTTTGAGCTGTTCAGAGGCCTGCTGCAGTATTGGCGCCTTATTTTCAAGACTCTTTCGATCTTTTCGTACGCGTGTAGCCTGAGCTCTTAGGTCCTGGGCATTGATTCTTGCATTCCAAGCTGCCACTTCTAGGGTTTCTCTTTGCTTCTTTTTGTCCTCGTAGGGTGGATACGCGTCGTGGCTCTTAGCGGCAGCGGTCCTCCGCGCGGTTTCTGCGGCTGCTAGTTCTTGCTTCTCGCTAGAGAGCTTTTTGTTGAGATAAGAGAGTTGCTTATAGTGAGTTAGGCTGTAAAAATCCTTCCGCAGTTTCTTCAGTTCGCCTTCTTTAGTATCATGGGTATTTTTTTTACTAGAGTATTCTTCGTCTTTGCTTTGAAATTCGTTATGGGCAGCGTCGTATATTTGTTTTAATTTGAGTTCTTCCTGCTTACAATTGTCAATTTGTGGCTGAAGATCGGCTGCTTCGGTCTCTTTTTGCGCTGCCTGGAGTTCGAATGCAATAGCGCGCTGCTCGAACGTTGCCGCATCTTCAGGGATTATTTTAGAGAGCTCGACAAGCTGAGTGGTGAGTTGATTTTTAAGAAGGTCGCGTACCAACGGTTCTGCAGCGGTCTTTCCCAGAATAGCCCACTCTGTTGAGATAATACTAATTTTCCAATCGTCGAAGTAAGTTCCCCAGGAATCTTTCGTCTTCAATTCGTTGGGTTTATAGCGGTATTGCCAGAGAGTCATCGTGCTGTTATTTTCGGATTCTACGAGCCAGATCAGCTGTTGCAGAAGCTTTGCGTCCAGAGGGATGTGAAATGGATCCAGATCTGGATTACGTTCCGCGCTGGCCTCTAAGACATCGCAGATCTTTAGATTTTCAAGAGGGGTTTTTCCCTTTGAGATAATGTGCTGATAGAAGCGGAAAGCTGCTGGATCCTGTTTGTGAGGCGCTTTAAGATCGATCGTGGAGGGGCACCATGGATTTGGTTCCTTGTCTTCCACATGGAAGAGATTCGGATCATGGATAGCCAGCTCTGGGTTGAGCAAAGTGATCAGTTGTTCAAACTTCTGAGAGATATCGCGATCTAACGTAAAGTTGTTGTAAGGTGTTGCAAAGGCCGTAAACGCATTGAGTTCGAAGAGATTTTTTTCAAAAGCAGCACCATAGTTATTTTGAACTAGACGGTGCGCGATTCCGTAAAGGGTCCAGTGGAGCAGGTTGAAGGCAAACAGTTCGCTATATTTTTTGGCTGTGCGTAGGAGTGTGATGGTCTCGAAAAGCATCTTGAAGAGATCTTCGGTTCTTGTATCGTGATCTGCAGGGGACTCATTGGGTTGGATTTTCAGAGATTCGGTGACGGCAGACCAGTAGCCTCCCGCTATCAGAGGTGGAATTTCTTTGATCAGAGCTTCGCACAGACGAGAGAAGAACAGTGTCTTCGCGCTAGAAAGGATCTGGTTGGAGAGGATCTGTTTGATTTTTTGTAGATCGTCGAGTGCTTGAAAAGGTTCTGAGAACAGGCCCTGAGGGATGTTTAGAGAGAGATTTTCGTTAAGATGAGGTGTGTACGTAGCAGAACCGACATAATTATTTGAATTATTTGTTGAAGATTTGAATGAATCTACTTGATGGGTAGTTGCGTTTGAAGAAATCTGATCCGGACGGTTATGTTGAGTTTGCACCTGGTTGAAGAGTCCTTCTGGAGGTGCTCTACCTTCCAGTTCGGGTGGGCTCCAGAGATTTGCTAGCTGTTTCTGATAGAAATGTGCGTGGTGGATTGTCGCGTAGAGATTCTGTAGCTCTTCGGCTGTGATATCTCCATTCTGTTGTAGTTTTAGAGCGGTTCTGGAAAGTCGGTCGAGGTTTATTGCGCGGAAGGCATTGATCTCTTTTTGTATCGCATCGGTGATATTCGCTTTGAAGGTGCTTTGCAAGAGGTCGATGGATCGATTGCAGCTAGAGATCAGTTGATCCCGTTTCTGGAAGTATCTGACAAGCTTATAGGTGCGACGAGCCTCTTCAGGGGAGTTGATCTGATCGAGCAGTAGGTAGTAGAAGAGGTCTGCGGTCGTGTGTGAAGGAGTGGGTTGGTGGCGCTGGATCTTATAGTAGAGCGCCTTCTTTTCTGCTTTTGCCCAATGGCCATTAACTAATGTGGGTAGGGTTTTGTAGGCGAAGTTGCGGATAGTTGCAAGTGTATTGCCTTCGGCATTGGTAGAGCGTTGAGAGATCTCGAGAAGCGTTTTGAAAAAGCTGTCATCTCCCAGGATGGTGTGGTCGAACTCTTTCATAAAAAGCACCTCTTGGTGCTTTACCTTTGTTCGCTGCGTTTTTCGCAGTATATCTTGGCTCTGCTCGACGATATCTTGGTGAGGCTGTCCGAAGGTATCTGGTTGGAAGAGGGTGATCGTTTTTTCTGTGATGTAAAGAAACATCGACGACTGTTTCCTACCAAAAGAGATCAGAACAGCGCCGTTATTATTCAGTTCGTCGCGTGTCGTGGTAACAAGATTGTCAATTGAGGTTTCGGCTGAAGAGAGTTGCTCGAGAAGTTGATGGCTGAATTTCAGAGATCGGGTCGCCTTTTTTAGAGCGCCGTCATGTGTGGTCAGAAGCTCTGGTTTTTTGTTCTCATTGGTTTTTTGAAGCCCAAATAAATTCTCTAAATAGTCCCAGAATAGACGCAAAGTTTCTTGTAAGGTCTCTTGACCATGTTCGTCCAGTCCCAGCTCATCGGCTTGAGGATAAAGAGCTGTTCCTATTTTAGGGCCCCAGCGTTTTTCTGCATTCTCTGCAATGAGGTAGCTGCCCGCAGCTGTATAGTCGTCTTGGGAGAGAGTTGTGAGGATAGAATCGTCTGTAGGATTGAAGAATTTAGTGCCGAGGGTAGAACCGCCTACAAGATTGAAGAATTCAGTACCGCTGATGTTAAATTCAAATCCTAAATTTAAATGGTCGTTTCCGTTATTTAGTCTGTTAGTCATAACTCTAGTGTTTTGGTTAAAAAGACATTTTAGTGCCAAATTTGGATTTAGTGCAATTAAATTAAAAAGAATTGGATAGGGGGGGCTTTATTGCTTTTTAAAAATTTTAATTGTTAAGTAGTGAGAGTGTCGTTAGTGCCAAAATCAAAAATCTCACAGAAGAGTCCGTGGTGGTCTGAGAGGGCCGTCTTGTTATTAAACGCCGAGATGAGCTTGGCTCTGCCTGTAATGCTATGGGGTTTGAAGATCGAGCCGTTTTTCTGACATGCAAATCCCGCAATGCGGAGGAGTCTGTAAATATCGCAGAGGGATTGCGCCATGAGTGAAGAGAGGTGCAGAAACAGTCGATCTAAAGTCATAGGACGGCGTAGGCCTCGCGGAGCAGCGCTTCCGTATCCTCCCATCCTAAGCAAGGGTCGGTAATGGAGAGACCGCGGGTGAGTTGGGTGGGGTCGCTGAGGGGCTGGTTGCCGTGAAGGAGATAGCTCTCGACCATCCAGCCTAAAAGGGGTGTGCCGGTCTGGAGAGTGGCGAGAAGTGCGTCGCGCTGGCGGAAGGGGTTTTTGGCACAGTTCCCATGGGAGCAGTCGACGAGAAGACGGGGTGGGAGGTGGCGCCCCTGGAGGGCGGTGAGAGCCTGTTGCACGGAGGCGGTGTCGTAGTTTGGGCCTTGGGTACCGCCGCGGAGGACCAAGTGGGTAAAGAGGTTGCCTTGAGTGCGCTGGCAGGCGATCTGGCCATTGGAGCTGATCGTCAGGTGGGCGTGGGTGGTGGCGGAGGATTGGAGTGCGTCGAGGGGGGCATCGAGGCGGCCTTGGAGGTCGTTCTTGAAGCCGATGGGGATGGAGAGTCCCGAGGCCATCTGGCGATGAGGTTGGGAAGCGGCAGTGCGGGCACCGACAAAGCCCCAGCAGACGAGCTCTTCAAAGTAGCGAGCAGTGAGCGGATCGAGGAATTCGGTTGCAGCGGGGAGCTGAAGAGTGGCCATCTCAAGGAAGAGGCTGCGGGATAGGCGTAGCCCCTCGTCGAGACGATGTGTTTGGTCTAGAAATGGATCGTAGAGGAGTCCACGCCAGCCAAAGAGAGTGCGCGGTTTCTCGACGAAGAGGCGCACGACGAGAAAGATCTTATCCTTGAGCTCTTTTTGAAGGGCTGCAAGGCGTTTGGCATATTCAAGAAAGGTTTTGGGTTCATGGACAGAGCAGGGGCCGACAACGGCAACGACGCGGGGGTCGGTGCGCTCGACGATAGCGCGAGCTTGAACACGAGCGCTTTCCAGAAAAAGAGCTTGGGCAGGGGTGAGGGGAAGCTGCTCTTTTAGGAGATCCGGTGTTGGGAGGTGCATTGAGTTTCATCTGATTTTTGCAGTCGGCGCCGTTTCATGCAACCTAATGGGGGGGCTAGCGATAATTTCTACCGTCCGGATATCCACGAGCGATGGTGGTGCCCATAATGGGGGTGGCAAGGAGCAGTCCGGTCGCTACTCCGAGTAGGAATCCGCTGAGAAGGTAGTCAAACCCCATCCACCCGATTGTTGCTCCACAGTGTTGGTTGAATATGTAACAGCAACTCCCTAAAATTGCTAGCGCAATGCCTGCGGTCATGTGAGCGATTCCGATCAGTGCCATCGAGCTTCCCAGAATAGGATTCACGACCAATTCGCTGAGGCCTGGTATGTACAACTTATGGGCAGTAGCTTGTATATTGTTGTACAGATTCTCTGTAGTGTACTCGGCTTCTCGTAGATTTTCAAAGATTATTCCTGTGTAGTTGCTCAAAATTTCTCCTTAAATTTAAATAGCTTGATGGGTATTCGCGGTTGCCGTTTCTGCCGCTACGGAAGTTAAGCTTGCTGTCATCGCAAGTGCGTCACGCGCAGCGAACTTATAGGACAGGAGTCTTAGGGGGCTAGTGTTGATTTTTCGCGCCCAGTTTTTTCAAGCACAATTGCGCCTAGAACCGGGGTGGCAAGGAGTAGTCCGGTCGCTACTCCAAGTAGGAATCCACATAGAAGAACAACAGCCCCTATGCTCATTAGGTTTTTTCCATCTTTTGGATTGAATATGCAATAGCAGCCTCCAAAAATGGTCAATGCTATACCAGCCATCATGTGAGCGACCCCGATTAGGGCTGTCGTGCATCCAAGAATGGGATTCACGACTAACTCGCCAAGAACTGGTATGTACCACTTACCTGCAACAGCTTTTATATCTTCATATAGAGCCTCTGTCGCGTTTTCAGCATTATCTATAAATTCTAATTTATTCAAAACTTTCACTCAACTGTTTGATGTTTTTAGTAGTGTTTTTTTAAACCTGTCTCCGCTATAAAATAAATCAAAGCGTTCAAGCATATTTCCCTTAAATGGGGCGGTATCCTGAATGTGGCCCATCAGGGGAAGCGTGAAATTTCCTGTAGCATATCCTGGTATATTCTGAATAAGGACTTCGTATGCGTGATTCGCTTTTATCATGTCATCAAAAACTCGTGTGAAGAGATAATTCCCGGAGTCTTTACTAAAGAATTGTCCGAGATAGTCACCCGTGGTTGGCCAGCTGAGCACTCTTCGTTGCAGATAAGGCTCTCCAGAAATGGGATCAAAACATTTCGCAATTTGATCTAGAGAATGAGATAATCCCTCTCTTTGGATCCATAACTCCACGCCGAGTTCTATCGGTTTGGTGAGTAGGTATAGTGAGATTTGTATCGGATTTAGGGTTGGAAGATTTCTATTCGCAGCCTTTATATCGTCGGTCGTGAGCCCGTCTTGAGGGACATGGCGAGGGTAAAGGCGATAGACGTTGCGGCCAATATGCCCGCCTAACGTATTCACTATATTTGGAGAAGAGACAAACGAAGTGTAATTTTCTTCAGAGAGCTTGTCTGGGATCGAATCGAATGGGATCTTGGCTTTTTTATAAGCATCAGCTTTCAAACATGCCCTAAACTCCGCATTTAAGAGCAGGGTTTTTGTTCCAGGACTGTCGTAAGTAATCGCCTTGTCATTGAAAATATAGGCATTTAGTTCTGCGTGAAACCCTCCTAAGGAATGGCCCGTTTCAACGATTCTAAGGCCATGATCGTGTTCAGAAAGGGCTGAGCGTACGTTATTGGAAAAGGCAACGGCATAAATACAAGCATTTGAAAGAACGGAATAATTCACTTGAAAATTTGCTCGAGCTATTTTAACGTCTGTTACGATGTTTTGAAACAAGTTAAAATCAGATCCCCGATGTGAAATAACTACGACATTTCCGCATTTGAACGCCACGCCATAATGCCCATTGGTCGAATTCGCAGACATGTAACGCGACCACCCCTCCGGTATTAGATCGTCTTGTTCTTCTTCGGGTAAATAGGCCAACTTACAGAATAGTGCGCCTAAGTATGGGGAGATGGCTTCGTGAAAGGAGTGGTTGTAGCGCTCAATGCCAGTGGAGGCGGGGATGAAGACATGGTCAAGTGAGCAGTGTGGCGCCCGAAGAGCCATTAATCGATCTTCGATATCAGATGCAAATGTCTTTGGTTGATCCGTTTCGAAAAAAGTTTCCATGGATTCGTATAGCAATTCTAATTCATGCCGTACGTAGAGGTCGGTGGTTGCTTCTTTAGTTTTTTTAATCCAGTCGAGCGGGGGAGGGCATTCAGGCCAATAGCGGTTAGGATGGAGGGTAACGCTAAAATCAATCAGGCGCGTCAACTGTTTCATATCCTTCCCGCATACCAATTTGGATAGAAAATTTTCATCTATTCCTGTGATAGGGCGAGGGGTGTTGCGTATTTTACGAGCAAGGTAACATTCAGATTCTAGCAGCTCTTTAGGAATCGCTTCTTGTACGCCCTTGAAAAGGGTCTCTATGGCTTCGTTAACGAATGAATCTTCGGGTGGTTTGTCATCTATTTGGTCCTGCGCTGTTCCTAGAACTCTAGTCACAATTTCAAAGTATAAGGAATTCCCAGACAGAACCTTTTCTTTAGGAGCTTTACCACTTTTGTTTTCGATATATTTTTTGATGTGTTGCTCGACAGCATCTTTGTCGTATTTTACGCCATATTTGGCATCTGTAGAGAGTTCGGAAGGCACTCCTATAGCTTCGAGCAAAACTATTGTGAAAAACTGTTGCATTTCAGGAGTGCTGTCTATGAATTTTATGAACTTTTTCTTCTGATCGGGTGATCCGACGATTAATTTTAGCAGCCCTATGCACTCCTCGATGTTAGAGTGTCTATCCCGAAACCATCGAAACTCACTTAAATTGAACAAATAATCAACGGCCATTTCTGTTCCTACGGATGCAAAATAACCTATAGCTGTCGCGGTTGCCGTTCCTGCTGCTACGGAAGTTAAGCTTGCTGTCATCGCAAGTGCGCCGACGGGAGGAAATGTAACTAGTAAGATGCCGGACATACCTAGGGTCACGCCTCCAAATATGCCTCCGGTCCACCAGGCGAGGGTGGTATTGACCTTTTTTGCCGTATTTATTACGTTCGGAAACATTTTTGAGTCATTAAAACGGGCGTCTTCAGAAAATAGCTGGATGACGCGAGGCCGTCTGTTTAAGGTATTTGTGGTGCGATCGTTTTTTTCTTCGCCTTGATTTTCTTGCTGGAGAAGATGAGGAGGAGGTCCTAGATAGGGATTCAGCTGAATTGTCACGGTCGTTCCTGTTTGGTAAAAATTAAAGGACACTCTAACAGTGGGTGTGGATTTCTGTAAATTTAAAAAATAGAATCTGTAATTATTAGTATCGATATTTTAAATTAAACCTTGTGTCCTTGGCTTCGTCGAGAGGTTGGTCCTTGTGTGGGTGCCGGGATCAGAAGGGCGGAGCCCTTCTAATGGGCTTTTGCAGATGTTTTGATGTCTCTTTGCTTCGTCAGTAAAGTCGAGCTTAGCGAGTCTGTTGACTTTGCCTATTTTAAGGGCATACAATGGGTGTCCATATGTTATCCAAAGAAATTCGCCGTAAATTTTTACACTACTTCAAGAGCCAGGGGCATCGGATTATCCCGTCATCCCCAGTGGTGCCTCACGATGACCCCACCCTGCTGTTTACGAACGCGGGGATGAACCAGTTCAAAGATGTTTTTTTGGGAAAATCGAA
>CAZEZK010000034.1:0-16731 GCA_964516935.1 uncultured bacterium | reverse complement strand
GCGTAGTCGCATAAAATTTGTACTAGTATGTTTTGATGCGCGATATTTTGCAATCTATGTGGGTTTGCTGTAGCGCCAAAGTCCAGTATTGGAGATTATACACAAACAACCTGAAGATTTGGTTTAAATATGGTCGTTGAAATTCGCAATGCCGCTGCGTTGTCAGTTCCCTCGCAATCTACACCCATTCTGCATCAGACTGGAGTAACAGCTATGATTGCGGGGGTTGCATTGCTTGTATTGGCGATGATTGCTCAGAAGGTAGATCGCGATTCTATATGGCCAGCATGCTTTTTCTTTTGTGGAAGCTGTTCTATCACGCTAAGCGTAATGCTTCACTGTATTCAGGGTGTTAGAGAGTGTCTGGGGTACGGAGTGCATGTGCGAGTTGTGCCTTACAACCACACAAATGGTGTATAATTAGCGCATTGGGATTGGGGCCAAGAGGCTTGAACCAGTTGTAGATTGGTGGGAGTTCTAGTAGTTTGGGACGATGGAGGTAGATTGCTCGAGAGAGTGCCTCTTGATCGCCGACGAAAAACTCATTTTCTCGAGAGGCAAGGGTAACCCAGTGGTGTAGGATCTGCGACTCTTTACAGAAGGCGACTACACCGGAGTTGTAAGGCACCTCATCGCGAGGTGTCTCTGCATCTACCCGATGGGTTGGATCAGCGACGAGCGCGATCTCTGCAAATGTCAGCGAATGAAAGATCGGCTCCAGAGAACCGCGCACTTCGCAGTCGAGGTCGAGCCAGCAAGTCCGGGCGAAAGGGCTCTGAAGGCAGGCAGTTGGTTTTCGGAACCATGCGGCGCGGAAGTGCCAAATACCAGAGCCAAAGGTTGCCTCCCAGCGAGATCGTGTTTTGGTCGAGAGCTTTTTAAGGGGAGGGAATGTAGGAGTGAAGCAGTCGCCTCGATCCTCGCACCAGCGGCGGGCGGTTTTGGACATGCCAAAATCGGCAAAGGTGACAGGATGATTGTTGTGTGCAGAATAGTGGCCCCACCACCAGGGAAGTAGCCACTCGGCATTGTGATCAGATCCGACTAGAACGCCCTCTTCCACATCTTTGATGTGTAGCAAAGAGGGTCTTAGAAATCATCTTATTTATATTCGTTGTTTAGATCTTGAATTCCCCAGGTGTTTTTTAACCAAAATGCAGCTCTGTGATAGGGAATCTGAGAAGCAATGTATTGGCCTTGAGTGTCGTTTCCGTTATTCTTGAGTTGGTTCGAAATGTCTTTGAGCTTTTCATAGACTTTCTTTGCCAGACTGTCGATTTCTTGATATTTTGAGGAGGATTGCGCATGAAGACCTAGTTGGCTTTCTAGTTTTTTTGCAAACTCGATCAAGTTACTATAGTCCTCCTGCAGTTTAGAGTATTCTGCTTGGAAATCTTCATCTAAAGGGGTAATCCTTTGTAAGACTTCTTATCTGAGATCACCGTCATCGATTAGATTTGCCACATAATTGGCTCGTGGATCGCCAGGGTGATTCAGTAAGAGCGTCTGCGCGAAGTTTGCAAGTTGTTGATCCTTAGAAAGGATATGTGCAGAGAAGATGTTAGAGGAGTCTTGATATTGATCGTCTTGGGAAAGAATCCCCTTCAGTTGGGTAAAATAGTTCTGAGAATCCTTAATAAATGAACTCGGGTTGTTTTTTGTGCATGCCCAGATCATCTGAGTGGCCAATGTTTCAATTATGGCGAAGAGGCCGCCCAGTAAGGGACAACATTCGATTATGGCAATGATCCGATGGCTTAGAGAGTGGTCATAGTTCCCGAGGTCCCAATGTTTCATTGCAAGGAGATATCCACCGCCCGTAATAAGAGTGTAGACTTTTCCATCTGTAGGGAGGCTATCAAAACCATCAAGAATATTGCAAACGGTTTGAGTGGGGTGCATAAATGCTGCGGAATAGTATAACATGAAAGATCCTCTGGAGGGTTGTTGATATATACTTTATATGACGTACATGTTGATTTCAAATGTTTAATGAAAACCTCCTGCATTTCAAGAAAGTATTAACGTATTTGACAGTGGCCCCAGTCTCATGCTATGTCCCCAGTTAATGGTGCGACTCTATTTGCTTCTGTTTTTTGTAGTGGTGTTTGGTTGTCATAAGACGGCAACACCCCCTCCTGCACCTGTGCCGGTAACGGCGATCCGCATTCAGCCTCAGACAGTTCCAGCTGATTTTGAATATATTGGAGTGGGTGAGAGCTCCCATATTGTGCAGATCCGTGCGCGCGTGGAGGGCTACTTGGAGTCGATCGACTATACCGAGGGAGGGATGGTTCACACGGGGGATCTGATGTTTGTATTGGATCAGAGGCCCTTCATTGCTGTGGTTGAAAGCACTCAGGGGGCCCTGGAGCGAGAAAAGGCGGTATTGTGGAATGCGCAGCAGACGAAGAATCGGATGGTTCCGCTATATGCAAAAAATGCTGTGAGCTTAAGGGATTTGGATAATGCGATCGCGGAGGAGCTGGCTGCGGCGGCGGCGGTGCAGAGCGCGGCGGCTGACCTCTACAAGGCTGAACTGAATTTGGGGTTTGCCTCGATTACTGCGCCGGTCACTGGGCTGGCAAGTCAGGCGAAATATCGAGAAGGAGCTCTGATCTCTCCGGGCCCTGGGGATCAGAATCTGTTGACGACGCTCTATGTAGTCGATCCGATCTGGGTCAACTTTAGCGTCTCTGATGAGGATCTGCTGAAGGCGCGCCGTGAGGTGACGCAAGGAACGCTGATCTGGCCGAAAAATCACTCTTTTACGATTGAGGCGATCTTGTCGGATGGCACGGTGGTGCCAGCGCAGGGAACGATCGATTTTACCAATCCGGCTTTGCAGCAGAGCACAGGGACGATGCTGATCCGAGCTGTGTTGCCGAATCCCAATTTGCTGATCTATCCGGGACAGTTTGTGCGGGTGGTGGTGAAGGGGGCTGTCCATCCCAATGCGATTCTGGTGCCGCAGACCGCTGTAATGCAGGGGCAGAATGGGACCTTTG
This sequence comes from uncultured bacterium, assembly GCA_964516935.1. Classification (GTDB taxonomy): domain Bacteria; phylum Chlamydiota; class Chlamydiia; order Chlamydiales; family SM23-39; genus CAZEZK01. Next base: position 13,723 of record CAZEZK010000034.1, on the reverse strand, counting down.
TCTATGTCGTTGAGGAGGGGAAGGCGCGTGCGCGGCCTGTGACTCCAGGTGACTGGTATCTGAGCTATTGGATTATTAATGATGGCTTGAAGGTAGGAGACATTGTCATCGCGCAGGGAGTAAACAAGGTCCAAAATGGAACTCCCGTCACGATTCAATCTCTACTACCGAGTACACCGCAATGATCTCGCGGTTTTTTATCCACCACCCGATTTTTGCGAGTGTGATCTCTCTGATCATTACTTTTGCGGGGTTGGTTGCGATGCACAATCTGCCGGTGGAGCAGTATCCTAATATTACGCCGCCGCTGATCCAGGTAACGACCAATTACAACGGCGCCAATGCGGAGACGATGGCAAATGATGTAGCCTCGCCACTGGAGCAGCAGATCCTGGGTGTCCAGGACATGATCTATATGTATTCGCAGAACTCCTCGACGGGGACAATGACACTGGATGTCTACTTCGCGATTGGTTCTAATGCGGACATTGATCAGGTCAATGTCCAGAACCAGATCAACCAGGCGATGGCGCAGCTGCCAGAGGCGGTGCAGCAAGAGGGTGTAACGATCACAAAGCAGACGCCGACAATATTAATCATCGTGGCACTGCAGTCTCCAGAGGGACGCTACGACGAGACCTTTGTCAGTAACTACGCCAACATCAATGTCGTTAACGAGCTCGACCTGTTACCGGGAATTAGTAACATCTCTGTGATCGGGCAGCGTAACTATGCGATGCGCATCTGGCTGCGTCCAGACCTGATGGCGCAGATGGGAATCTCACCGAATGAAGTGGTGGAGGCGGTGAAAGAGCAGAATGCCGACTTTGGTCTGGGACAATTAGGACAGGAGCCAAACTCTCATCCTGTCTCCCTGACAATTCCCTTCTCTACGCAGGGGCGGCTTTCAACACCGGAACAGTTTGGAAATATCATCCTACGAGCCGATCTGAACGGGTCGATGGTATTATTAAAAGATGTAGCAACAGTAACTCTGGGGGCGCAGGACTATACGGTCGATGGAGAGCTCGATGGCAAGTCGACGATCCTGCTGGCGGTCTACCAGGAGTATGGGGCTAATGCGCTGGCAGTGGCCGACTCAGTCTATCAGGCAATGGATCGGATCTCTAAGAACTTCCCAAAGGGGATCGAATATACGATTCCTTATGACTCGACGCGCTTCATCAAGATGTCGATCCATGAGGTGGTGCGCACGATGTTTGAGGCGGCCTGCCTAGTCGTTCTGGTGGTTTTCCTCTTTCTGCAGAAATGGCGTGCGACGCTGATCCCAATTTTGGCGCTGATTGTCTCGATTATTGGCACCTTTGCGGGAATGTATGTGTTGGGCTATTCGATTAATACGCTGACGCTCTTTGGGATGGTGCTGGCGATCGGGATCGTGGTCGACGATGCCATTGTAGTGGTGGAGAATGTGGAGCGCAACATGCGCGATGTAGGGCTCGCTCCAAAAGAGGCAGCGCTGCGTGCGATGGAGGAGGTGACGGCTCCTGTGATCGCAATCGTCTTCGTCCTCTGCGCAGTTTTTATTCCTGTGGCCTTTTTGGGGGGAATTGCGGGACAGCTCTACCGCCAGTTTGCAATGACGATTGCAATCTCAGTCTGCTTCTCGGGGCTGGTGGCTCTGACGCTGAGTCCGGCGATTGCAGCGCTAGTTCTAAAGCCGCAGACGAAGAGCGCTCGTTGGGCTGATATTTTCAATGGGGGCTTTGAGCGTGTGCGTAATGGCTATTTGCGATTGACGAAGGCTCTTCTCAATAAAAGGATCTTGGGGCTGGGTCTTTTTGCGGGACTACTACTGCTTCTCGGTTACATGGTGGTAAAGACGCCGACAGGCTTTGTTCCCAACGAAGATCAGGGATATCTGATCGCGATCGCCAACCTCCCTGATGCGGCGAGTTTGGGGCGTACAGTCGATGTTGATCGGATGGTGGAGCAGATCGCGATGGCCCATCCCGGGGTCGAACATGTGGTCTCTTTGACTGGCTTTAGCGTGATCGAGAGTCTTGATCGAACGACGATTGGCACCAATTTCATCATCTTGAAGAACTGGGATGAGCGCAAAGCGAAGAATCTGCAGGCAAAGGTGATCTTGGCCGATCTGAATCGCCAGTTTTACGAGGCGATCCAGGATGCGCAGGTGGTGGTTCTCAACCCGCCAGCGATTCAGGGGATAGGCACAGTGGGGGGATTTGAGTTTTGGTTAGAGAATCGTGGGGATGGAGGACCGCCGGTTCTCCAGCAGGCGCTCAATACCTACATCGCAAAGGCAAAAGAGCGGCCGGAGCTGCTGCCGATGCACACGACGGCGCAGTTCGAGAACCTCCAGTTCTACGTCAATCTAGACCGCTATAAGGCGCGTATGCTCGGTGTCTCGGTGAGCGAGGTGTTCCAGGCGCTCCAGACACTCGTCGGTGCCGTCTATGTGAACAACTTCAATAAGTATGGGCGTGTCTATCAGGTGATCGTGCAGGCCGATCCCGATTTCCGGGAGAAGCTCTCCAATTTGGGAGATATGTATGTGCGCTCTTCTTATGGAGAGATGGTACCCCTCAAATCACTTATCTCGATCGAATATACCCATGGATCGAACCTGGTCAGCCGCTTCAATGACTATCCCGCTGCGGAGATCATCGCGGGTCCTGCTGCTGGATACAGTTCCGGGGAGGCGATCCGCGCGATGATGGAGGTAGCCCGTGAGGTGCTTCCTGACGATATTGTTCCTGCTTGGAGTGGGATTGTCTATCAGGAGCTCGCCACAAGTGGAACAGGTTCCCTCGTGTTGGCGGCTGCGCTCATCATGGTATTCCTGATCCTCGCCGCACTCTACGAGAAGTGGTCAGCACCTTTGGCTATCATTCTCGCGGTCCCCTTTGGGACCTTTGGCGCCTTCTGTGCGATTTGGATAAAAGGGATGCCCAATGATGTCTATTTCCAAATCGGTTTAGTGACTCTGATCGCTCTCTCTGCCAAAAACGCTATTCTGATCGTCGAGTTTGCGATCCAGAGGTATAAGGCAGGGATGTCGATCCCCGAAGCGGCGATTGAGGCGGCGAAGCTTCGGTTCCGCGCGATCATCATGACCTCGCTTACGTTCATCTTCGGCGTGCTGCCTCTAGTGACCAGTACAGGTGCAGGAGCGGCGAGTCGCCACTCTGTCGGTGTTGGCGTGATGGGAGGTATGATTGCTGCGACAACGCTAGCCCTCTTCTTTGTTCCCTTCTTCTTCCAGCTGCTCTACCGGGGAGATAAGAAATGAGATTTCTCCGCGCGTTTCGCGCCTCTGTGCTGATGAAATTAGGGGGTGTGGGGTCTCCCCGCGCAGAGGCGCAGAAGATGCAGAGGCGCGAAACGTGCGGAGGAATATGGCTGGTTTTTCTTGCATGCACTGGTTGTACGCTCTATCCAACATATGAGCGGACAGTGATGGAGATGCCCGCGGAGTGGCGCACGCCGTTCGATACGTGTGAGGCTGTCGAGAATGAGTGGTGGAAGCAGTTTGGTGATCCTGTGCTCAATGATCTGGTTACAGGGGCGTTGGCCAATAACCAAGACCTCCTTGTCGCGATTGAGCGGGTGAATCAATACCTGGCACAACTGCAGATCGCTAGATCTCAACTCTATCCACAGATCAATGCCAATGGTCTTGTTGAGCGCGAGAAGGTCTCTACAGAGACTACCGTCGTGCTCCCTGGACAGTCAGTTGTCAGTAATGCATATGAGTTTGCCTTCAACGCCTCCTACCTGCTTGACTTTTGGGGCTCTGTGCGTAGCCGCGCCACCGCGGCCTACCACGAGTGGCTTGCCTCAGTTGAAACGCGCCGGACAGTGGTCCTGGGGCTTGTGAGCTCTGTGGCCAGCAGCTACATCCAATTGCGTCAGTATGATCAGCAGCTACGCATTTCAAGAGAGACGGTGCAAGATCGTGAAGAGGCGCTCTATCAGGCGCGAATCCGCTTTGAACTTGGTCTTACATCGCAGATGGAGGTTGAACAGGCGATCTCTGAACTGGAATTTGCCATGATCGAAATCGAGCGAATCCAGATTGCGATTGTGGAGACAGAGAATTTGATTAGCGTTCTGCTGGGGAAGCCGTCGATGGCGATCCCGAGAGGTAGGGTGCTTGATACGATGCCGATGCCTCCTGCGATTCCAGCCTATATCCCTTCTGACATTGTCAATCAGCGCCCAGACATCCGCGCTGCCGAAGAACGGCTCATTGCCGCTAATGCTCGTATCGGGATCGCTAAGGCGGCTTTTTTCCCGCAGATTTCTCTTGTGGGCTCTTATGGCTCGCAGAGCACTCAGTTTGGTGATCTACTCAAGAATGCCACCTCCGTCTGGGACTACGGCTCGACGATCTTCCAGGAGATCTTTACGGGAGGTCGATTGACAGGAGATTTAGCTTTTACTCGATCAGTGCAGCAGGAGGCGCTTCATAGTTACCTCTCGACTATTCTGACGGCATTCCAAGAGGTGAATAATGCGATCTCCACCCACCAGATCTATCTTGATCTCGTAGAGACGCAGCGCGTGCGCGTTGAGGCGCTGACGCTCTATTTCCAACTTGCCACTCTGCGCTATCAGGAAGGGCAGACTGACTATCTCGACTTTTTAGATGCAGAGCGACAGCTCTTCCAAGGTCTTCTGAATCTAGAAGAGGCGAGGGGGAGAAGCTTTACCTCGTATATTCAGATCTATCAAGCCCTCGGCGGCGGCTGGGTCACAGCAGCCGATGCCGAAGCGGTCGAATGTGCGGAATAATACCAAACTACCCCCATTAACGGTAATCCAACCCCGAGGCTTTGAATCAATCCTCTTGGGTGCCTTTGAACTGGAAGGAGTATATAATTTTTCGGAGTTCATCCTTCCAATAACCTGAGGCGTAGTGGAGGATTAAAGCGTCGTTATTGGGGCCTTGACTGCGTTTCCAGTTATAGGTGGCTGGCAGCTCTGCCATCGACGGCTTATGCAGATCGATTGCGTGCGAGAGCGCCTCCTGATCCGTGAGGAACTGGTTGTTCGCATTGCGAGAGAGGTTGGCCCATTGGGAGAGGATTTTCGATTTTCGTCTGAAGGCGATGACGCCGGAATTGTAGCAGCTGCCATCAGGTTCTCGCACTAGGGCGATCTCCATACCGAGTTGCAGCGGTGTCCAGAGAGGATCTAATGGGCCGCGGATCTCGCAGTCGACGTCGATCCAGCATGAGAGCGCAAAGGGGGCACGTAGGCAGGCAAAGGCCTTTTTAAAGACCGCTTCTCGGTAGACCCAGACTCCCTCTTCAAAATGGGGAGAGAAGCGCTTATGCTCCTCGGGAGATAAGCTCTTTATGGGGCAGATCTTTGGAGGAAGGGCTAGATAGGTACCGCGTCGATCGCACCAGGCAACTGCTCGCTCGCTCATCCCAAAATCGACAAAGGCGACGGGGAAGGCATTGTGCGTCGAATAGTGGTGCCACCACCAGGGAAGCAGCCACTCTTGGCTCTGGTCACACCCAACGATAATCCCCATCTGCTCCATATCGCGCAGTGTATGTTGTGAAGGATTTATTTTAGAATGAGAACTCAATGCTATTGACTCCGATGCAAGAATTGGTTATGTTTTTTTGCAGTACATTAATATTTTGAGGGGGGTGTATGTCTTGTGCAGTGGACTATCTTTACAAGAGTGATGCGGATCAGAAAATACGATGGACTAAGCTAAGTCAGCAGTTCATCGATGTGCATGGCAGGATCTGGACAAGGGCCCCAGAGACCGAGGTGACCCGGACTCATCGCTGGTGGGTAGCTTGTCTCAAAGGGATTTTTGCTGTGATTGCATCCATTTCTGAGACGATTCGTTTTGGATCGAACCTTGCTGTGCATGGGAGCTACCTTCTGCAGAATCAGTTTTATACAGAGAACGAGATCGTTGATACGATCAGTCTGGTTTTTTTTAATCTGATTGCCGCTCCTTTTGTTCTGATCTCTTGGACAGCGGCAGTAATTGGATTTGTTCCAGACTTTGCGGGGGGTATTATCGACTGGATGGAAAATATACACAAATAACCTCAAGATTTGGTTTTTGAGGTTGGTTGAAGACCTGAAATAAGTTCTCGCTTCCAATGGCCGGAGGCGTAGTGGAGAATGAGCGCGTCGTTATTGAGCCCTGAACTGCGTTTCCAGTTGTAGGTGGCAGGTAGTGCAGTGTGAGAGGGGCGATAGAGATAGATCGCACGCGATAACACCTCCTGATCTGTGATAAACTGATTGTTTTTTTCTAGAGACAGTGCCGCCCACTGCTCTAAAATTGCGCATCCTTGTCTAAAAGCGATGACGCCAGAGTTGTAGATCACCTCATCCGGTAACAAAAATCCGTCACGCGCGTAACCTTCTTGAGCAATGTCGGGCTCTCTGACGAGAGCAATGTCTCTCTTGTGCGCAAAGAGCGGCTCGAGTGAGCCTCGGATCTCACAATCGAGATCGATCCAACAGGAGTGGGGAAAGGGAGCGCGGAGGCAGGCAAAGGCCTTCTTAAAAAGGGCTCCGCGGTAGAGCCACGGCTCCTTTCCAAAATGGGGTGTCAGCCGCTGCTTCTCTTCAGGGGAGAGAGGTTGGAGGGGACAGATATCCTCCGGTAGTGCAATGGTCGTTCCGCGCTTTCTGCACCAGGCTAGTGCCCCCTTCGACATCCCAAAATCGACAAAGGCAACAGGATAGCGGTTGTGGGCAGAGTAGTTATTCCACCACCAGAGGAGCAGACACTCTTGATTGCGATCGCAGCCAACGATAATTCCTTTTTGATGCATAAAAAATTACTATAATGCGATTTGGAATTTTATGGAGTTATTATTGAGATGTCTTTATAATGCTATTACTATGTCTTTAAGACTCTACACCCCGACGGTGATTGATCGCCCTGGGTGCCCCTGCTGTATGACTCCCTATTTGCAAACATCCTTAGAGGATGGGCAGATCGATCAATCGACGCGGATGCGTCTTGCTTTTGAGGCAAGGGGAACAATTTATAATTTTGAACTAGGTGCAACTCATCGCGAGTTAGAGCAAACGGCGCGGCAGTTGAGCGGCTCCGGCTCGAGTAATATCCTATTGGCTAAGGTGGGATTCTGGTGTGCTATTACCTTAAAATCGGGGGACCGCATCCACGAATATGTGCTCTTTGATCTGCGCCTGCCTGGCACAGGGGGGAGAGAGGGGGTCTTTTCCTATGATTTTGTAGAGGAGAAATATGGGGGAGAGCAACCGCTCTACCAGAAGATAGGCTATTTTTATGCAGAAGGTCGCGGGATTGCAAATCCAACCGATGAGAAGCATGGAGTTAAGCCTGGATATCAGAGAGAAGATGGTAAGCATGACCAGTATATCCGTCATACCGAGCAGCTGTTATCGGCCCAGCTCGCATTGCCAGAGACGGCTTTGATGTTGCGCAATCGGTTGCAGGCAACGATTCGCGGGAATTATCCCAACGCTACTACTGTGAAGGTCTACACAATAGGATTGCATTTGCATTCGACCAAAACCTGCTGCGCTCCCTGTGAATATACTCCTTCCAGCTCAAAGGCACCCAAAAGGATTGAATTGAAAGCTCTCGCGGTTGAATTACCGCTAATGGGGGTTGTATTAAACTCAATACTACCCCCATTAGCGGTAATCCAACCCCGAGGCTTTGAATTAATCCTCTTGGGTGCCTTTGAACTGGAAGGAGTATATACCCTTCTAGGGCTGATGCGAGAGGAAGGGACTGAGGGGCTCTTATTTCAGTTTCAACAGATCCCAGCAAATGAGACGCTTGGCTTTACATTCCCCAGGGGGAATATGCGTTTTCTTGTTACCGTTGGAGCGAGTGAGACCGATGCAACCCATAGAGCATTGCCCACGTTTACTCGGAGTCGGCGAGTGAATCTGTATTTCGATATTACAGCGAGGCGTCGGCAGACGCAGATTTTTACAACGCTCTTCCGGATACCTATCGAGCAGATTCCAAGGCTTATCGGTATGGATCTAACGGACAAGACAGTTAGCATCAGCGGTTCTAAAAAGACGGCGGGAACTCGCGGCACTACTGAAAAGGTTCAACAGCTTCGCAAAAAAGAGAACAATTTTCAGGATATCCAACGCCTAATATAGTCCTTTCAATTCAACCATCTTGGGTGCCATTGAGGTGGAAGGAGTATATAGCAAATCGTTGACCTCCGAGCCTATTTTTTTTTGCGCTTTAGCAGGCTTCCGATTCCTAGGATCACGAAGACCACTCCGGCGATCTCCATCCAGACTACCAGCTCTTCTCGACTGCTAATGTTTGCGATGCCCGTATCGATTCGCTCTTGAGTCGTCGCATTGGATTGACTTGCAATGGAGTCGCGCAGAGGGCGCAAGGGTCGTGGATGTTCCATCTGTTGTTCTGCATGAGAAATCTTGATCTGGCCGGCCTCGTTTTTGTTATGCATATTGATTGCAAAACCGATTAGTGCGATTCCAATAACGATAAGAATAGGGGCTACTGCTTTTTTCAAAATTCATCTCCAATGATGTTAGCTATGAGGCCTGTCCAACCGGTCTGGTGGGAGGCTCCAAGTCCGCGGCCTGTATCGCCGTGGAAGTGTTCGTAAAAGAGAATTAGATCCTTCCAGAAAAGATCATTCTGGAAGAGGGGGTTATCTCCATGGATCGGGCGGTGTCCCTTGCGATCCTGGAGGAAGAGTTGGATCAGATTTTTGCGTAGCGCTTTGAGCACTTCACCTACATAGATCGCATCATCTGCAGTGGAACCCTCTTTCCCTTCGAAATGGGTGGAGAGGGTAGTGTCGGTAAGCCCCACCTGAATGCGGCGCAGAGCAGAGAGGAAGAGGTAGTTAGTCGGGAACCAGATGGGACCTCGCCAATTGGAGTTACCACCTTTAATATACTCGAGCGATTCGCCCGGTTCGTAGGAGACTTTCTGCCCCAAAAACTCAAAGGGGTGCTCCTGATGGACTTTAGAGAGGCTGCGTAGGCCATAGGAAGAGAAGAACTCTTCGGGGTTGACGACATGGCGCAGCACATAGCGCATCTGAGGTGGGTTAGTGAGGGAGAAGAGGTAGCGAGTGCCGCCATCTTTTCGAGGAATCGGCGTGATGCATCGGCCGATTGCCTTGTCATGATGTTTGATGAAGAGCTGAAAATGTTTGAAGAAGTGGGGAAACTTTTTAAGTTCCTCTTCTTCGAACCAGTCGACAGAGCAGAAGGGGATAAGGCCGACAAATGAACGCACCTTTAGTCGTTGATGGTTGCCCTGTGCATCACTTAGAAGGTCGTAGAAGAAGCCATCCTCTTCATCCCAAAAGTCGAGTTCGCGATTTTTTGTGCCCTGCATCGCCTTGGCGATATTAAAGAAATGTTCCAGGTAGACCATAGCGATCTCTTCGTAGATCGGTTTGGTTTTGGCGAGCTCAAGGGTAATGCGCAACATATGGAGGGCGAAGAAGCCCATCCAGCCCGTTCCGTCAGACTGTTCAAAGTGGCTGCCATCTTCTAGTGGGCGGCTGCGGTCGATGATCGAGATGTTATCGAGACCGAGGAAGCCTCCTTCAAAGAAGTTATTTCCTGATCGGTCGAGCTTATTTACCCACCAGCCAAAATTGTTGGCCAACTTATCAAAGCAGATCTCCAGATAGGTAAAATCGCCCTGGCCGCTATTCTTCGCTTCCCTACGGTATAGCTCCCAGAGCGCCCACGCCTGCACGGGAGGATTGGTGTCTGAGAAGCTCCACTCATAGGCGGGGATCTGTCCATTCGGGTGCTGGTAGTTATGTTTTAGAAGTTGGTAGAGTTGCTGTTTGGCAAAGGCCATGTCGATGAGTGATAAGGAAAGAGTGTGAAATGAGAGATCCCAGGCGGCAAACCAGGGGTACTCCCATTTGTCGGGCATCGAGAGGATGCTACTTGCATGCATATGCTGCCAGTGGCTGTTGCGCCCCTTGTCGCGATCGGGCGAAGCTCCCTCTTCGAGCCACTCTTTGATGTTGTAGCAGTAAGACTGGACGCTCCAGATCATTCCGGCTAATGCTTGGCGATGCACCAGTTTTTCTTCGGCGCTCAAGTTTGCAGGTTGGACGGCATTGTAAAATTCATCTGCCTCCTGCTTTCGTTTGCGGATAGTCGCTTCGACATCCCTTAGCGGTGCGGAGAGCTTATCGGGAGTGAGGCGTAGTAGAAAGACGCGCGATTCACCACCTGGGATCTCGGTGGGACCATAGTGGAATGCCGCCTTGGTGCCCTTTTTTTCTGGATTTACACAAGGTTCCTGGTGGATCAGGTGGCGGTGAAAGGCATCTTTGACATACTGAGACTTGTTAGGCTGTTTGTAGAGTAGCTCGTTGTTGGTCTCATTGTCGGTAAAGAGCTGCTCTTCAGGAGGCGCTCCGTAGAGATACATGGTAGGAATGCGATAGTCAAAGGTCAGCCAATCAGGAGGAGGAGCTCTATCTGAGTTAGCCTCAAGGCTGACAAAAGAGTCCCCAGTAGGACCCTTGCTGATCACCGAGCGTTCGCTCTCTGTTTTCCAGCGGTTACGGAAGAGGAGCTGTGGCAAGAGGTGAATAGAGGCCGCCTCCTTTGCGCGGTTGAAGATCTCGATGCGGATACAGAGATCCTGCGGGGATGCCTTCGCATATTCGACGACGATATCGAAGTAACGGTTCCCTTCGAAGATACCGGTATCGGTTAGCTCAAACTCGCGGTCTACAGACGTTCGTTTTTGATTCTCCTCAATGAGCTGCTGATAGGGGAAGGCCTTGTGTGGATATTTATAGAGGAACTTGGTGTAGGAGTAGGTTGGTGTGGCATCGAGGTAGAAGTAGTACTCTTTGACATCTTCGCCATGGTTGCCTTCATAGGGGTTGACCCCGAAGAGTCGTTCCTTGAGTATTGGATCGCGTCCATTCCAGAAGGCTAACGAGAAGACGAGCAGCTGGTACATATCGCACCAACCGGCGATCCCATCTTCGCCCCAGCGGTAGGCCTTAGATCGAGCCATATCATGGGTGACACAGCGCCACGCATCGCCATTCGGGCTATAGTCTTCGCGTACCGTGCCCCACATCCGTTCAGAGACAAAGCAGCCCCAGCGCTTCCATAAGGGAATATGAGTGCCAGTTAGCGTCTTTCGAATGCGACGGTGCTCTTCAGTCTTTACCATTAAGCGTAGATATAGCAGTGTGAAAGATTTTTTAGTTTAGAGTTCTCTGGGAGAGCTCTCCAAGGCCATAGCCGGCCCCACCGATGCCGCCGATGAGACCTAATTGGGCAGAGAGTTTCATGAGATAGACTAGATTTAACAGATCAGGATGAGCGCCCCCCAGAATGAAGGGCGCTAAGAGCATTGTGCTGAATGAAAACGTGATGGCGGCCGTATTGATTGTGCGGCGGGCTACGTGCAGAAGTTCAGCTGAGAGCGTATAGGCCCCCAGCTGTTTCTGATCTGCATGAAATAAATAGCTGCTGATCGGCTTGATCATCTACTTAACGACGATCTCAATGCTATTGATTTTGTCGCCCTGCTGGATCTTGTGAACGATATCCGCGCCGGAGATTGTTTTGCCGAACACTGAGTACTCACCATCGAGGAAGGGGACCTTCTCTAGAGTGATGTAAAACTGCGAGCCGCTTGAACGTTTTTTAGGGTTGACCTGATCGGGGAGACGGGCCCATGCGAGAGCGCCTTTTTCGTGAGGTAGACCGATCTCGGCAGGTAGAGTGTACCCAGGACCGCCGGAGCCGGAGCCTTCGGGATCGCCGCCCTGGATGACGAAGTTGGGGACCACGCGGTGGAACTTGAGGCCGTTATAGAAGCCGCCCTTTGCTAGTTGGACGAAGTTGGTGACGGAAAGGGGCGCCTTCTGTGTGTTGAGTTGGCAGACGATGTCGCCCTTCGTGGTGTGGATGATCGCTTCGTAGGTTTTTTCCTGCTCAAACGCGATGGGTTGGCTTGGTTCTGTAAATTTCATTGGTTGCGTCTCTCCTGAATAAAGGAAAGAGCATAGCAAGAGAGAGGTAAGGAAGCTAGTCTTTTTAAGCATATGCCAAGAATTCTATAAGGGTAGAATCCTTTTTATCAAGTCGCAGCGCCTGAGAGTAGGAGTAGGCCAGTCCATAGGATTCCGGATGCGATCCCTAGGATAATCCCAGAGAGAATGGCGCAGCCGATGGCGCGGAGGACTGAGAAGTGGTGTACTTCAGCGAGGGCGTTAAAGTAGAGGACTAGAGACCAGATAATAAAGGTGAGGCGGGCGCTCATGAGGATAAAGAGCAGTCCAGCTTGCCCTGGGGTGAGCGAAGGCTCAGTTGGAGCATTCAGGAAGAGTCGTTCCTGAAAGAGACCTACTAATGCGAACCAAATCAGGATGTTAAAGACGAGAGGAACGCATGACCAGGCATAGGCGGCGCGCACATCTTGGAAAGATCCGGAGCCCTTTAGCCAGCGGCCGGTATGCATAAGTAACCAGCTCCAGATGGCGATGAGGGCATAGCCGACGAATGGAGCGAGAACAATGCCAACGCCTAGGATAGGTAGCGCCTGCATCCAAGATCCAAGTGCAGCGGACTGAGCGAAATACATCACTTCGGAGAAGCCAAAGATCGATGCCAATGTCCAGAGAGAGCGGTTGGGATTTTCAGAGACAATGGCGGCGATCGTCGCGCGCGGACTAGTCCAGATGGAGATCCAATGGTTTGTTCTCATAATTCACAATTATATACAAATCAGTTTAATAATATATTGATTTATATTTCTAATTAAGAATTAGTCGGATAGGTTCATGCTTGCAAGCTGCCGATTTTTTCTATGGTCTTTAAGCAATTCTCTGTTGCATAGAATATACTTCTATCTTTTGGTAACAACACAACCGCATTTCTCTCGCGTAAAAATGATAAAAACCCACCGACAGCCTGTTTTTCTTCTGGACTGTTTTGAATTCCAAGAGATTCCGTATCTTGCACCAGATGGCACAGACCTGCGATCAAAAATCGCTTGTTCGCAACTTCCTGAGCTTTAATGAGAGTCTCTTTCATGCTCTCTGTTCGTTTTTCAAAAAGCTCGGAAGATCCAGAGATTTGCTTTAGATCCACAAAGTAAGCTGCCACATCTTCTTGAGAGACCCCTTGTTGTGCTTTTACAAGGTCATGTTTAATCTCTTGCAATTTGGGTTGAAATTCCGAAACTCGTGTATTTTGCTCTTCTTCGGAGAGATTAAGATATTGAAAGATCAACGAAGAGAGGCGTTGATTGCACTTGACCGGTACTGCAAATTGGGGATATTTCTCTTCCAGAGCATTGAGCTGATCAACAGAATCGCTATGATCCCAACCAAAGGCTTGTGTTCCATCGGCCAATTGCGAAGTCTGTGCATGTTCCGTTAGATTCACGGGTTGCATGGAGGGGCGAGACTCCACCAGAACCAGATCGCTCTCTTTATTTATGAATTGACGGATGAATAGGGAGTTAATTCTTTGAGTTCCAAGCGGTTGAATATGAGACTCTGCAAGAAGAAACTCATCGACGCTACTTAAATCCTCTCGGTTTACTCTATCGCCATAAAAACTAACGTCATAATTATTTTTTATAAATTCATTCATGTTTACGTTCATTTTTCACACCTCAGTAGGATTACTATATATATAGCAGTGCCACCTGAAAGGCACCCTGGCGTAGTTTTCAAGCTAAATTAAT
>CAZEZK010000033.1:0-16758 GCA_964516935.1 uncultured bacterium | reverse complement strand
ATAGGTCGAGATCGAGCGTAGTCGCATAAAATTTGTACTAGTATGTTTTGATGCGTGATATTTTGCAACTGGTTCCACTCCAATGGTCTTAGGACACCTGCAAAGTTAACAGAAGGAGCTCCACTCCTTCGATCTCTCGGTAAAGAGCCGAATCTCTTCGTACGTGATTTGTGTAAAAAACTTATACCAAACACTCTGCAACGGAGTCGTAAAAGAGCCTGCCCTGTTCCGTCAGCTGCCAATGGTCTCCGCTATTCTCTAGCCATCCTATCTGCTGCAATTTCTTTAGTGCATTCCTGGTTTCCGATGGGATCTCTCCTAAAACTGAAAGATTTACCCCTTCCAGTACGCGTAACCGTATAGCCAATAGCTCGCAGATATTGCGAGGGTAGGGGAGCTCTTCGCGGAAATCGACAGGGTCTTCGCCCTGGTCGAGTCGTTCGGCATAACGCTTTAGGTCGGCGGCATTGCGGAAACGGGCTCCATTCCAGTAGCTGAAGGCAGAGGGGCCGAAACCTAGGAAGGGGCGAGCGGTCCAGTAGCCCACATTGTGGTTCGAGGGGCGACCGAAGGCGGAGATCTCGTAGCGCTTGAGTCCGATTTGCTCGAGCTGGGAGACCGTCATTCGCAGAAAATCGAGACACTCCTGTTCTTTTGGAATGAGCTGGAGAAGCTCTTTGCGCTTGCGATGAAAGGGGGTGCCCTCCTCAAAGGTAAGGTTGTAGAGCGAGAGGTGAGAAATCGGCAAATCGATAAGCTGGTCTAGGGTCGACTGGAGGCTGGCTTTGGTCTGGCCGGGCGTTTCAAGCATCAGGTCGATCGAAATATTGTCGAACCCCGCGTCACGGGCTGCAAAGATCGCCTCTTTGGCGCGGGCGGCGCTATGGCCTCGGCCTAGGGTTTTGAGGGTCTCATCATGGAGAGATTGGACTCCGATACTCAATCGATTGATCCCGATGGCGTGGAATTGAGCAAAAAGTTCGAGGGAGGCATTTTCTGGATTGGCCTCAAGGGTGATTTCGCAATCTTTAGATGGCTTGATCCAGGAGATGATCTCGGCCATCGCCTGGGGACTGTAGAGGGAGGGGGTTCCGCCGCCAAAATAGATCGAGGGGATCTCTACCCCTTTTAATAGAGGAGCTCGTAGCTCCCACTCTTTCTGCAATGCTTGATGGAGCAGGTCGTGTAGAGGCGGCCGGTTGGCCGCCACATAGAAGTGACAGTAGGGGCACTTTTTGTTGCAAAAGGGAATGTGGAAGTAAATGCTACCAGTTGTCGGATTCTGGATCTTCAAGAACGCCTCTTTTCCATCGGCTGCGATCGGAAAAGGGGTCTTCATCCTCTTCTTCTTCCACAGCTGTACCTTCATCTTCGGTACGACCGCCACCTTCGGTCTCCTCTTCGCTGGAGGTCTCCATATCGTAGGTCTCGGTCTCCATGTCGAAGCCAGTCTCGGTCATCTGATCGCTACTTTCTACATCGGGGAGCGTGTGCGATTCTGAATAGGCCGGGCGGTTAGGGGAGCGTTTGGGTAGAGCAAAATCTTCTGTTTCGCCGCTCTCCTTGGCAAAACGTAGACGCTCTTTTTCCTCTTCGATTTTGCTCTGTAGACTGCGCATCTCTTCGCGATGTTTGTCTAGATCTTTCTTCGGAACAAGACCAAGTTGCATCCACTGCTCTAGGTCTGTAAACTCTGTCTCTAATTTTTTCAGCTTCTCGCTTTTCATACTCTCCCGTATATATTACAAAATAATTTTCCGCACAGATTTTATCCCAAGGGGGCTTTTTTTGAAATAGAGAACTTGTTATTCAACAAGACATGCTCCCATCGCACCTACAATTCGGCAACCTACTTCTAATCGACGAGTTTTACAAGCAGTATCGACTCGAAGCTTCATCTGTACCATCCTCCTGGCGCTATTTTTTTGAGGGGGCCGATTTTGGCCGCTCTCAAGCAGCTGTTGCTGGAGGCTGCGCCGCACTTCTCATTCAGGCCTATCGCACATATGGATACCTGGAGGCCTCATTTAATCCAATGGTTCAAATAAATAAGGCAGCTCGTCCACTTTCTCTGGAATTCCTTGGATTGTCAAAAGAAAAATTGGATCAGAAGATGCCTTCTTTCGGCCTCTCTGAGGAGCCGGAGCTTACGCTCGCTGCGCTCATCGATCGACTCCGCGAGATCTACTGCGGGAAGATCGGCTATGAGTATATGGGTTTTGGAAATCAAGAGCTAGAGGAATGGATACAAAAGCGAATTGAAGGGCGCCAATCGACCCGACTCTCCTCGGATGAGCATCAGATGGTCTTGGAAGCTCTGGAGCGAGCAGAGACACTAGAGACTTTTCTTCACACAAAATATCCTGGCCAGACTCGCTTTTCGTTAGAGGGACTTGACGCTCTGATCCCGATGTTGATCGAAATTTTTGAGTTGGGGGCTAGTTTGGGGCTAGAGGAGTGGATTCTTGGGATGGCCCACCGTGGCCGCCTCAATGTGCTAGTCAATGTGCTGGACAAGCCCTGTATTGAGCTCTTTCGCGAATGTTCCGATACCGCACTACTGCTGGAAGGGGAGAGCGGCGATGTAAAATACCATAAGGGCTTTGTCGGTCAGCGGCTCAATCGAGAGCAGAAACCGCTTCGAGTCCAGATGCTCGTCAACCCTTCCCACTTAGAGTCGGTCGACCCAGTTGTCCTAGGCTGGGTAAAGGCTCAACAGGTTGCTACGAATGATACGCAGGGCAACCGCGCTTCGGGACTACTCATTCATGGCGATGCGTCGCTAGCAGGGCAGGGAGTGGTCTATGAGACGCTACAGTTCATGCGACTCGCGGGGTACTCGACAGGTGGGACGATCCATATTGTGACCAATAATCAGATCGGCTTCACAGCATCGGCGCAAGAAGGAAGATCTACCCCTTATTGTACTGATATCGCAAAGGGGTTTGGAGCTCCTGTATTCCACGTCAATGCAGAGGATCCTGAAGGGTGCGTCTTTGCTGCGCGGCTCGCTGTGGAGATCCGCCAGAAGTTTCATTGCGATATCTTTATTGACCTCAATGGCTACCGCAAGTTCGGACACAATGAAGGGGATGAGCCGAGCTTTACTCAGCCAGCGATGGCTCGCTGGATCGCTGGGCGTAAGAGCGCGAGATCTCTATATGCAGATGTTCCATTAACGGGCATCTTTCGTCAGCAGCTCGAGAAGGCTTTTGAGGAGTCAAAACAGTCGGCACCCGCTCTTAAGGTGGCTGCGCGCGCCGCTCCATTTACACCGGTGCCAACTGCGGTGGCTACAGATGAGCTGCAGAAGATATTGGAGCGTTGTAGCGCAATTCCTCCCGGTTTTGCCATCCATCCGAAGTTGCGAAAGTTACTTGAGACACGCAAGGGTAGTCGTATCGATTGGGCGATAGGAGAGCTTCTCGCTCTTGGATCACTTCTGTGGGAAGGGATCCCTGTGCGCCTCTCCGGACAAGATTCACGGCGAGGAACCTTTAGCCACCGCCATGCCGCGTGGGTTGACCAGACCACAGATCAGCCCTATTTCCCATTGGCTCATCTAAAAGAGGGACAGGGAAGATTCGATATTTACAATTCGCCTCTTTCCGAATTTGGTGCAATAGCTTTTGAGTATGGTTACAGTTGCGCAGCTCCTGATGTGCTTGTCCTTTGGGAGGCGCAGTATGGTGATTTCTCAAATGGTGCCCAGATTGTCTTTGATCAGTATCTCTCTTCAGGAGAGCAGAAGTGGGGTCGTGCAGTTTCTCTAGTGCTCCTATTACCGCATGGACATGAGGGAGCCGGTCCCGAACACACCTCCGCACGCCCCGAACGTTTTCTGCAGATGTGCGCTGAAGAGAATATGTGTGTTGCCTATCCATCGACGCCAGCACAATACTTTCACCTATTGCGCAGACAGGCACTCAGCAAGGTCAAGAAGCCACTCATTGTTATGACTCCAAAGGGGCTTTTGCGATCACCGCTCTGTGTCAGCAAACCAGAAGAGCTCTCTTCAGGGACCTTTCAGGAGATTCTCGAAGAGCCTGTAGCCCCAAAGGCTCCAAAGAGACTTTTCCTATGCAGTGGCAAGATCTATTACGACATTATCGAGAAGCGCAAAGACACAGATCTTTTCCTCCGCATCGAACAGCTCTACCCCTTTCGTTCAGAACTCTGTAAAAAGATCATTGCAAAATACCCCTCTCTTTCCCAATTCTTCTGGATACAGGAGGAGCCAGAAAATATGGGTGGCTGGGAGTATATTCGCCCTCAGCTAGACTCGATTGGAGTGCGAGCGACCTACATCGGTAGACCTCGTAGCGCATCCCCTGCGACGGGCTCTTCCCGCAAACACAAGCAAGAGTTAGACGCAATCATAAAGGCGGCATTCGGATGAGTACAGATATTGTCATACCCTCTCTAGGAGAATCGGTCGTTGAGGCAACTATTGGGAACATCTTAAAACCCAATGGCACCATCGTGCGAGTCGATGAGGAGATCTTAGAGATCGAGACAGAGAAGGTGAATCAGATGCTCTATGCCCCCGCTGCTGGTGCGCTTCAGCTTCACGTGCAGACAGGGGATCGAGTCAAAATCGGACAGGTAATTGGATCGATTGCCGCATCTACTGCAACAGCCCCCACAACAGCTCCTGCACCACAGAAGCCAAAAGCAGTTGCAGCTCCGACGGCCCCAATAAAACCCATTGCCGGTCCAGTAGGATCAGAGAGCCGTCAGAGGATGAGCGCCCTGCGGCGTACCATCGCTGAACGACTGGTCGAGGTGAAGAACCAGACGGCGATGTTGACTACATTTAATGAAGTCGACCTTAGTTTGGCTGTTCAACTCCGTCAAGAAAGGCAAGAGGCCTTTCAGCAGAAAAATGGAGTGAAACTCGGCTTTATGGGGTTCTTTGTTAAAGCGACACTCGCAGCGCTGAAAGAGTATCCGGCCATCAACGGCCGCATTGAGGGGGACGAGATTGTCTATCACAACTACTGTAACATCGGCATCGCTGTCGGAACTGATAAGGGACTTCTTGTCCCGGTGTTGCGGAATGTCGAGAGCCTCTCTTTAGGAGAGATTGAACAGAAGATTAAAGAGTACGCCGATAAGGCACGCTCTGGAGCTATCTCCATCGACGATCTCCAAGGTGGCACCTTTACCATTACTAATGGCGGCGTCTATGGCTCTCTCTTTTCCACACCAATCCTCAACCCTCCACAAAGCGGAATTTTGGGCATGCACCAGATTGTGAAGCGCCCCGTTGTCGTAAATGACCAGATTGTAATCAGTCCAATGATGTATCTCGCGCTCAGTTATGATCATCGTATTGTCGATGGAAAAGAGGCTATTTCATTCCTTGTCCGCGTGAAGAAATATTTCGAAGACCCCAATGAAATCTCTGTCGATTAAATTTTTTTTGTGGCACTCCAACATAGCCCCGTGATAAAGACATAAGTAGGAGGTTCCAAAAATTATGGAATGTATGTCAGCTTTCTTAGCAGCGTTGATGGGTGCTTATTTGATCATCACAAGCGCAGCATCTTTAACACACTTACAAAAATCGAAAAAAATTGCTCATGATTTTCTATCGGATCTACCACTCTTGATGTTGAGCGGCGGGATCAGCGTTTTCTTGGGCTTGATCTTGGTCCTTGGACATAATGTATGGATCTATAGTTGGCCTATCTTGATTACTCTGATTGGTTGGTTTTTACTGTTACAGGGGATCTACAGACTCTTCTCCCCAGACCATTTCGCTAAAAATTTTAAAGAAGTAGTCATGGCTAACGGCAGATTGATTTTCTGGTGCTGGGCATGGCTCTTGATTGGCCTATATCTCTTCTGGATGGGGTTCTTCGCTAAATAATGAAACGAAACCAAATTATTGGAGCCGTGGTGCTCCTTTTTGCAGGCGCCTTACTAGGCGCCTGGTTTTTTTCTGAGCGGCGCATCGTCTGGACGAATGACGCTTATCTAGATGGGTATCAAATTTCCATTAGTTCCGATCTTCAAGCTCGGTTGGTTCAGCTCTTTGTCGACGAAGGGGACCGAGTTACTGAAGGTCAACTTCTCTGCCAGCTCGACGAATCGATACTCAACTCTCAAAAGTGCGCAGCGCAGACACGCGTAGCCCTTCTTAAGAAGAGTCTTGCTTTAGAGCAGATCAAAAGAGATAAACAGAAAGATATCTATGAAGTGGCCCAGCAAGAGTATACTAGCCAGATCATCTCCTCCCTAGATTTTGAGATTATCGAAAAGGATACCCAAGCAGCCGAAATGAACTGCAAGGTGGCCGCTGCCGCTCTTGCCAATGGTGTAGCAGAGCTTGGTATGGTTGAAGAGCTGCTTGTTCATACTCATGTCTATGCTCCTCGCAACGGCGTAATTGCCAAGCGCTGGGTAGTAGCTGGGGACGTGGTGCAGATTAGCCAGCCCCTCTTTTCTCTTACCGATACCGACCATATCTGGGTTACAGCAAATCTCGAAGAGACCAAGGTGCAGCATCTTCGAGGAGGCGAGAAGGTGCGCATCCATATCGATGCCTATCCCGGTCGCACATTCTGGGGCACTCTCTATGTTGTCCGTGCAGCCGCGGCCTCTCAATTCTCTCTCATCCCTCCCGACACTGCCACAGGGAACTTCACCAAGGTGGTCCAGCGGCTTCCTGTGAAGATCTGGATCGATGAGATGCCCTCCGACCTATATCTCTATCCCGGCCTTTCTACAGAAGTCTCTATTCACGTTAGGTGAACGAAGCTATACTCATTCCAGCTCAAAGTCAACAGAAGGAGCTCAGCTCCTTCAACCTCGGCAAAGGGCCGAGGCCCTTTGCAAACCCATGTGGGTTGCAAGGGAGCCGGCTCCCTTGCCGGGATCATAAGGGCGGAGCCCTTATTTGGTATTAATTCTCATTTTACATACTCTGCGGAAAGATGAAGAATATACTATCTAGCCCCTGGTTTATTCTTATAAACGTCCTTCTATCCACATTTTTGGCTATTTTTTCTGTAGCGGGCACTATTATTGCTGAGGGGAATATCCAAGGTGATCTCGCTCTTAGTGAATCCCTCTCCCAATGGGTCACGACCATCTATCTCCTCGGCGTCAATACGATGGTGCCGGCTGCCACACGTTTTGCTGATCGATTTCTCTACAAACGAGTCTATGCCGCCGGCGTCCTCGTTTTTACGATTGGATCGGGGCTGACCCCGCTTATCGCGAACTTCCCTTGGATCGCCACTTGCCGATTTATTGAAGGGCTTGGCGCTGGCGCCATTTTCCCTGTTGGTATGGCCCTTATCGTTCGCCATTTTCCCAAGGAGCGCATTGGTCTAGCTCTTTGCCTCTATATTGGGATTGCTTTTGGCGGAGGATTGGGGGTGGGGCTCTTTCTCGCTGGTTACCTGGCTCAATTTCACAGCTGGCATCTGATCTTTTACGGCGTGATCCCCTTTGGCTTGCTCCTCGCCTTTTCCTGTCACGAGATTAAAGAAGATCAGAAACCAATAAAGCACCCCTTCGATATCTGGGGGTGGCTCTGTCTTGCTCTTGCAATCGCCTCGCTTCTTGTCGCCATCAGCAATGGAGCTCTCTCTTCAACGGCTGCGGGGTGGCGAGCCCCTTGGATTTTGGCTTGTTTGACTATCTTTGTGTTGAGTTTGATTTCTCTGATAGTTATCGAGGAGCATCATCCAGAGCCGATCATTCCTACGAAACTCTTTCTCGATCCCATATTCAGCACAAGCGCTACAGCTCTTTTCCTACTTGGGATGGCGCTCTTTGCGGGGCTCTCTACCTCGGAGTTTTTCCTAATTGATGGGGTCGGTTATGAGCGCTATATCGCCGGTGCGGTCGGCATGTCTTACGGCATCACTATAGCCCTATTTAGTATTGTTGCTGGCGCACTGGGAAAGATCATTCCCACGATGGTCCTCTCTCTCTCTGGACTCAGTTTTCTTGTACTCAGCTATTTTTTAAACCATTCGATTACTTGGCAGTGCGGCTGGAGAGAGATTCTACCGCTTCTCATGTTACGTGGAGTTGGGGTGGGTCTTGCGTTAGGTCCAACGACTGCGCAGGCGCTCAAGCGCGTGCCTGAGGTGATGGGTGGTACTGCCGCGACCCTTCTAACATTTTTCCGCCAGGTAGGAGGGACCTTTGGTGGCGCCTTCTTCACTGTCTTTCAGATTCGGCGCATAATCTTCCATAACGCTCGTTTTGGCGAGCAGGCTAACCAGTGGCTCCCAGGGTATCGAGTTGCATTGAAGCATGTGGAGACGAGGATGTCTCAGCTTTTATCGCAGGGGATAGAGAGCTCGGAGAAGGCCAATGCAATCCTCATTGCGAATATAAAAAAGCAAGCGTTTATCCAAGGGTTGAATGACGCCTGCTTTATCTTCGGATGGATCACATTGGTCGTGGCCATAATACTATTCGTACTGAGCGTACGAGCGGCCATTCAGCGAAAAACTACTACTGCCCCTGAATCTGGCGCATGATCTCTTGGATCTTGTCGCTAGTAGCTGCTGGGTATAATTTTTTATCATCAAACGCTGACTGCACAGGTACGCGACCTGGTTGGCCAAAGGTTTTTTCTTTCCAGTTGTTCTCAATCTTTTTGAGTTCTACAGGATTGTTCAGGACTTTTTCGATTTTCTGGTCCGTGTTGTTACTTCTCAGCTCGGCCTTATTCTTATTTCTAGCTTCGATGTCGGCGTTGATCTTAATTTGGTTTTGATTCGCTTTAACTGCAGCGGTCATAAACACCTCCTGGCCCAAGATAGCGTTTTGAGCTTAAAAAGGCAAGAGTTTGCAAATTTAGAACCGGATTTCTCCATTGATATCGAAGCCGTTTTGGTTAAAAAGACGTGACTCTATTGTGAGGGAGCTCTGCGTGCCGCCGATAAGTGTTGTCCCTAGAGCCATTCCCCAACGGCGCTGAGTGACTACCGATTTGGAGACGATGTCGACGATGGTATCGGAGTCTGGCAAGCGAACTAGGACGATCATCGGGTTGGGTTCGATTTTGGAGACCAGATATGTAAGAGACATATAGGGACAGAGCCACGACAGCTGGTAGCTCATTCCTACAGCTCCTTGTGTCTCCTCATACTTCAAGATAAAGTTGGTGACGACGGGGTAGGGGAGGTTTTCTCCTACTAGGTAGCGAGGTGCTTGACGCGACTGAAAGTATTTCCCGTCAGCCCCGATACGGAAATCGCCATGTTGGAAAATAACCAGCTTACCGCCGATTCCCCAGGAGAACTTCCAGCTGGTAAAGAGATCCCGATCGACCTGTAGGGTTGACTGACCGATCAAGGTGTAGAGATCTAGCCGATTTTTGAAGTTGAGGGTTATCTCAGCAGCGTCAGTAGAAAGTTTTATGAAGGTAGGGGAGGTGATTAGGGAATCGAGTTTAAACTCATCGGTATACCTTTGGCGATACAGGTAGTCGCCCACATAACCCACCCGCAGACTGACCCAGGAGTCCTGGATAATCACCCCCTGAGTCTGCAAAGCTGGCTGACTCGGATTGCCGAAAAACATAGGAAAAAGGGGGAGCCAAGGAAATAGCAGCAGGACTCTATAGAGCATGAAGCTCTATCTATACCTGGAATAATGATTTTTTGGCAGGGGAAGAGGTGGTAAAAAAAGCCCTCTTGTCATGAATAGGCCCGATGCGTAAAATATGCCTTTCTTCGTGTTCCGGGTTAGCTCAGTGGTAGAGCAGTGGACTGTTAATCCATTGGTCGCTTGTTCGAATCAAGCACCCGGAGTTTCTCTATGAAAAATTAGAGAAAAAAGCCCCTCTAAAAAGGGGGGTCTAACAGTAAAAGCCGTAATCTTGCCGGAGTACGGAAATTCCTTAAATCACCCAAGCAGGGTGTTCATCATATTTTGATGAGCTCCCGTTTGGAGTGTCGATTCCGTTAAATTTACGGCATCGGTATGAACACTCCCTTTTAGCTAACTGAAAGTCAAGCAGATGGATCGTTATGTCAGTGGACTAACAATCCTGAGATCGCTTGTAAAGGGGTCAAAATGGGTCATATCCGACAAAGAGCACTTAAAGATGGCGGTATGCGATATCAAGCAGAAGTCCGTCTTAAAGGTCATCCTACACTTACAGCAGTATTCGATCGCCGCACCGACGCAAAGACGTGGATTCAAAAAGTCGAGGCCGGGCCCTTTCAAGCTCGAAGTGCAACAAGTAGATAAAAATTGAAATTGGCCAGAAGATGGCCGGAACCTCTAAGGTGATTGTAGAGGAAAAGACTCGGCTTGGCGACTGGGAGCTGGATACAATTATAGGCGCAGACCAGAGCGGAATAATCGTTTCCATGGTAGAGAGAACTTCAAAACTAACCATGCTTGCGAAGATCCTTCGCAGGACAGCTGAAGAAACAGAAGCTGCCCTACTGAAGAAGCTCTTTCCCATTCGTGAGTTTGTTCATACATTAACTGCTGACAACGGCAAGGAATTTGCTAACCATCAAAGGATTGGAAAAGCTTTAGGCGCAGATGTCTTCTTTGTAACACCGTATCACTCTTGGGAGAGAGGACTTAATGAGCACACGAATGGGCTTGTTCGGCAGTATTTCCCTAAACCTTATCGCTTTGATCAAATTTCAGATGCTGACCTCAAGAAAATAGAGACGCTGCTTAACAATAGACCTAGAAAGATACTCAACTTCTCAACACCGCTAGAGGTCTTTAACCGATTAAGCAAGAATATGTTTGCATTACACTTCTTCGAGTCCTCAGCCTGAATCAGCAGTCCCGTTCGTATCGTCTCCGCGAGCTCTGGAGGGCTCGCTCGCGATGTCTTCACTGCCTCTACCACTACCGAACGGTACCGCTCATGTTCTAGCCATCTCAAGTGGGCTCAAAAAGGTTCTGCCGAGTCGGAAATGACCTCCGGTTCATAAAATGACTTACGACTTAACCAGAAATTAAACAACCGCTAATATTGCGTAAACCTTTGGAGGGTTTTTGTCAGTTCATCTGGCATTTTCATCTGTTGCACTTCGAACTTGAATTGGCGCTGCATAAAGGGAAAAACTCTTGCCCTTTGGGTCTTTATGCGGATCGAATACAATTCTCTGATTCCGCAGCTGAGACTTAGCCGAGATTTCTCCGGTAGAGGTGTTTGAGATGCCGAAAGCTTCCGTGGGAGAGAGGCGGGCTTTGTATAGAATCAGCGATGTCTGCCCGTAAAAATCTTTCCCAATAGGTCCATTGAGCGGATCTCCCTTTTTGAATGCTTCCCCATACATCACTGGCGTTCCATTGGGCTCATTCACTGAGAGAAAGCGGCGAGGTGTTGCTGTATAATGAGTAGCCAAAAGATGGGGGAATTCGGGGATACCGCCGCTACGACTCAAATAGAACCATCGCAGAGGGATGGGTTCCGCGCCTGCGACAACGTATTCTTCTTCACCGAAGTAGAAGTCTCCCGTAATCACACTGACCCCTTCGACGAGAGTCGATGGATCATTTTCTGTTACGGCAGTAGTATGAGAATCTATAGAGAAGAGTTGAAGTCAAAGTAGTAGTATAGTCAAATAACGCATAAGTATTTCTGTAAGTAATGATTAAGGTTAAGAGGGGAGGGGAATTTGTGGCAAGCGATGGATCTCTCAGCCTACTCAAATGACTCAGATTCCCCAAGGGAATAATTGATGGTAATTTTTTTAACCGTTAATCTTGTATAGTACAAGGTGATCTAATGGCTGCCCCAGAAGGGAATCAATTCGCGAGAAAACTGACCAGTCCAGAACTCAAGGCGGAGGCTTATCGTCAGTATTGCACTCACATCGCAGGCGGGGCCTCTAAGGATTCCTTTGTTTTTGACCATCCTGAGATACAACTTACCTCCCGGACGATGGAGAAGTATATCTGCGAGGAGCCCGAAGATTTTCCGTCCATACACAAGGAGATCGCTGAGGCCAAATCATTGGCGCATTGGGAGAAGATTGGGAAAGGGCTCTTGGTCGGAGAGATCAAGGGTGGTCAACCCGCGATTTTTCAAATGTTTATTAAGCATCCTGTTAAATTTTATCTTATAAAGCCATTGATATCAACTGAGCTAGTTGCAAAACTCCCGGTCACCGCAAAATGGCCATTTTGAGGTATGTCGCGGCCGCATTTTTTGCCTACCCTCTCGGGTATGGTCAAAAAATGCGGCACGGGCAGCAGGGCTGTCCCTCGCAACCTGTCTCGAACTGCTTCTAAACTTTTTAATTTACAATTTGCTATAGTTGTTGCGAGGTATTTGATCTGGATCGCTCTGCTCACGGCAGTGCAACCGGCTCTATGTTTATATAAAAAACTAATCGGAGGTTCCTATGAATGGATTGCGTTGCTTAAAGAATGTCTGCGGGGTTTCTGCAGGACTTGGCGGTGTTGCGGGAGGGTTTGTTGGGAGCACCTTCAGCATGCATTATCTTTTTCAAAAAGGCTGGGAATATGGCAAAAAGGTAGAGAAAAAGTATTCGCTGATTCCCTATGTGGCGCCCATTTTTTTTACTTTATCAGGGGGTGTTGTTGGCATTTTCGGTGGAGGTACTGCTGGTGCCATAGGCGGCGCGGCCATTGGTGCTGTTGTCCCGATCGTTGTTCCTACTCATACTGTTTTCAAGATAGCAAGTGCAGCCTATCATAATTTTGCGAACGGAAAGGAGTCTTAAGAGAAATACTTCTGTAAGACGATCGTAAATGACCCTGTATTAGTCAATACCGGGTCATTTTGTTTCTGTGGTTCGATCGGCCACTTCCCAAGCTAATCCTTCAACCGTTTGTAAGAATCGTTTATTTTTCTCTAATACGTTGGCTTCGTCAGCGGTTAGCGCTGTGATCGCAGCTGGGTAGTTTCTCTCCATGTTTTCCACCACAGAACGGTAGTCTGGCATAGTTCCGCTCACTCGAATAGTCTTTTTGCCATTCCAATGTAGGAAATTTTGCAAACTAAATCGATCAAAAATCTTACCTTTTTCTGCAAATCGAATGCCTGCCTTCTCTAGGTTTTCTTCAATGGAAGTTTGAGCGACAAGTGTCTTCTCTACGGTCTCGAGTGCTTCTTGAAACGTTAGCATTAAATTCCTAATCCTATCGATCTCGAGTTGAATCTCGTTTATTTTCGATTCTATCACTTGTACTTGTTGAATAGTTTTATTCAACTCGCCTATGACTTTTATAAGAGTTGGTAATGTTTCGGAAAACATGGAATTGCAATCCTTCCGCCCACATGTGGTAGCTCCATCTTTCCCCGTTACAAGACTCTTATGAACATGATGGAGAATACGGCCGTAAACGAGCTCGAATGGCGGTAGGATGTTCCGATTTTCGGTCCAATGGTTGTTATTAAAGAGAGCATGTTGGTTGATATCGAAACCAGTTGTATTGGCCGTATTTATGGTCTCAGGACGAACAAATTGATCAAACGCTTTTTTTAGTGCGTAAACATTTGTAGTGGAGGGGTTCTTCTGTAACTTGGTACGAACACTATTGATGTTTGTTAGAGCGGCTTGAAATGCTTCCCCATATTTTGTATTTGTCTCAGAATCGCGATTATTTAAGCCCGTTACCATCTGGTCAGTAATCGTAAACGCTCCAACATTTGGATCTGACAAGATTCCTTTTAGCTTCTTGTCTTCTTCTGCGAGCTTTTCCTGTTCGATTTTAAGCGTTTCGATCGCTTCTTCAAGTGTGGCATATTCCAGTTCAATAAGTTCTTTAACTCGTTCAAATTTGCGTATCGCGTTTTGGTCGTTATAAGCCTGAGGAATGAATTGATCCAACAACTGGTTCCCTTTAGGAATGGTTACGAGCTGATTGAAGTTGCTACACTGTACTGTAATCTCTACATTTGGAAGATTTGCAGTGATTGTAAAATCTACAGCAACACCGTTGGTTTTAAGGCCGATCCTGGTAAGATCAACCGCAGCAATGTTCTCGATTGGATTCTGTGTTATCTCAAAGTGTGGCAATAACTGATCCATCAGAACGTTGGTTAGTTGGACTTCCCTCAACTTTTCAACAGAGTTTGGGTGTTTTGGCGGCACATTGTTGTCTCCCAATATTGCGCAGGAGATCGGTTGCTGCGGTTTACATGTCCGCGCATCATAGAGAGTGTAGCCTGCACCTTCCTTTCCATATGTTTTTTGGAATAACTCAGCCTCTTCTTGAGAGATAAAAATACAGTGAGTCCATTTAGGGTGATTTACGAGGATAAAGTGCGCAGCGAGCTCTTGGCGACCGGAAGTTGTAAGATATGGGCTACCAAAGTACAACGATCGCAAGTCCGGTAGGATAAGCTTCTGCATGAGCGGGAATGTATCAATAGGAATGAGCTCCCGCGGATTTTGCAGGAAGCTTAGACTAGGCGGCACGTGAGGATCTTTTGTCATCATGAGGGGAGGGTGCGCGTCGAAAGCTACGACCTCTACCTGATTTTCAGCGAGGTTTTCAGCGAGTGCCTCTGCTTGGGCTTCCGCTAAGGCCTGTGCCTCCGCAAGCGCCTCTGCGACAGCTTGAGCATCTGTATTGACGGCAGAGATCTGTACGGGTGTATGTGTATCAAAACGCTGCTTGAAGAACTTCTCCGATCGATTGATCTGTTCCTCATAGACTTGTTTTTTGACGTTTGTTTCAACTTTGACAGTTTCTGCGAACTGAGTTGCTTCCTCAAACAGTTTGTTCAACTTCTTCGTTGCGAGCTGCTTTTGCGCCTCAATAAACTCATCTCTATCAAGATCTTTGGTCGTTGTTCCGTATTTATGGTAAAGGGTTGTCACAGACTCTTCAACAAAATTGACGATATCTTTCCTCTTTGTGAGGAAGTTGAGATATGCCTTTTGTTGATCTTCGCTTAAGTTTGGGTTGAGCTGTACCAAAATGTCCTGTTCTAAATGAGCGGCAGCCTGTTTAATATGGGCAGCCATCTCTTTTCTGAAGATGGTCAGAGCTCCTTTCTCCTCAGAATCGATCTCTTGTAGACGTAGGAAAATAGCAACCTCTTTGGCTTCGATAGGCGCAGATCTTGCTTTCTTTCGTTTTCCAAGGCTCGCAATCTGAGCGTTTAGTGCGCTGCGCTTGCTTGCGTACTCTTTATCGTTTAAGCCTAACTCTCTGAGCTCTCTCTGAGCTCTTACGAGCTCTCTCTCTACCTGGGTCTTTAATCGCTCTTGGATGATCTCCTGATAGCTCTGCATAAAGGCGAATGAGAAAGTCTGTTCAGACTTGCGGTTGACGAGGTTACGGAATCGCAGTACCGCCTGCTTCGCATCGCTATTGGAGACGTTTTCGTCCATAGTCACGAGGGCATGAGCGCCATTGGCCTGTTTAATGTCGGAGCCGCGCGTATTTTTCTGCCCGTAGAAGGAGAAATATCTTTTCCCGTGGAGGGAAGCTAACTCCATCTCTGTTGTGCAGGGCACAGGGGCAGAATTTTGACCTCTATAGAGACGTTTTACATTGTCCTTGCCGTAGTAGACAATTCCTTCAACTCCCCGGATCGTTTTGGAAGCTTGCAGCTTTTTCCACAGCTCTGCAACGACAGTTTCTGGAGTGCCATCTCGGCTTTTACAGATCCCGGCAGCATCGACGATCGCACGGGTGTTTTCATTCGCGCTTGCCAAAATCGTATTTAGGGTTTCGTCTAAGTAGTCTTTTCCTGGCGTAGCGGGAGTTAACAGTTGAACGGGGGCGTTATTGGCTCTACCCATAATTTCTAAGCTGAGCTTTGCATCGGCAGCAGCGTCGAGCTCCTGTTTATCAAAGTAGGATGACGTACCTCCTACGGTTCCAGAACAGCCCTTCTCAATGTTTTGCCAAGAGCCTCTCTCATAGCGGTCGCTCTTCGCGCTAGCGGCATCGGAGCGAATCTGCGTTGCCACGACAGCCATCCCCAAGAATTGTCGGAACTTAGTGAGAGGATTTTCCATAAAGTCTTTATAAAATTCCTCTCTTGCCTGTTTGAGCTCTGCTTCGTCTAGTAGTCCAGAGATCTCTTGCAGCTGCTCTATGACAGATTTGCCGTTATTGTTTTTCATATTTTTGACGATATCGCAAATATTTTTCGGGATACTCTTTTTGCGAATTTGGGCAATGAGGAAGTCGAGATGCGGATATTTTGATAGCAGCGTCTCGTTGGAGAGGTAGTAGCGGATCGTGGTGATCGCCGCAACTTCGGTGTTGTCAAATATAGACAACCCTTTAGGTGTATTGGTTCCCTCATAGGGGACAGCGATCAAGAATGGGGATTGGGAGTCGGGATCTTGGAAATATTTCCGCTCTTCCCCTTTGCGCTCGATAAAGCGGGCGCCAAAGTGAGTGTTGGGCTGCTTGCTCTTCGCAAAGGCCATGATATTCTGATCGAGCAGAAGAGCTCGAATCAAGAATATGGTGGAGTCTTTTTCGGAGTATACTTCTTGAGTGTTGGGTTGTTTTTGGAGGAACGCGCTGAGGTCTGGAGTCAAGACGTTATATAGCCCCTCATTCATGGTCTGATTGCGGTTAGTCAGATAGTCTAAGAGCTCTTGGGTGATCTCGTTTTCTTGAAGATCTGCTACGCGAATCAACATTGCTTTCGCTACAGCTTGCAGATTTTGCCAATCTTTTTGTTGTGCGATAAAAGTAATGAGGTTCTGTAGGGGCATAATCGAAGATGGAGAAATGGGTCTCTTATCGCCTTTAGCTCTGTACAGGACAAAAAATAAGTTCATGCAGCGCAACTCATTGTTTTTAAGC
>CAZEZK010000032.1:1257-17118 GCA_964516935.1 uncultured bacterium | reverse complement strand
CTCTCCTAGTTTCCACAAGCGACTCTAGCCACCGTCCACCAGCCGGAGAGATTCCTCAACTCACCTCTGTCCTACTTCCCAATATGCCGCGCATTTCTCAAATCGCGCTGCGACATTCGAACTATTTAGAGCTCTCTCTACCGACAGCTATGGCAGCTGCCGTTGGGCAGGTCATTGGCAAACCCATCGATGTGCTAAGTTTCTGCAACGCAGCGCGCGACCCCGAATTTGGTTCCTACGAAAGTTGGTTGTGGAATACTGCAGTGGCCTCAAGAACCCTTGAGGATGGCTACAACGTCTATTTGGAATGTCTTCCCGATCTGGCAGCGCTGCATACCCATCTCCTCAACGGCTTTCCCGTAGTTGTTGCAGTGCGCGGCTATCTTCCCGGATGCTCTCGACCCTATCGGAAAGATCACATGGTCTGCATCTATGGCTATGATGCCGATGGCCAGATAGTCTATGCTATTGATGGAGGCTTTCCAAACCCTCGAGCCAGTGCCACCACCTTTCCTATTGCAGAGTTCCTCAAAAGTTGGGAGCGCGCAGGTAATAGAGCCTGTATCATAGAAAGGCGACGTGCGTGAAAATCTCCTTCATGGTATAAAAAGTCATACGAACCGGTTTTGCAACTGGCTCATGCACTTGTATGAAAAAAACACGCATTTTTTTACTTCTCTTCACCGCCTCTTTGGCGGCTCGCGTCCCGGATGCGGGGATGAACCTTTTGGAACAATCTTCCAAAGCATTTACCCAAATTGCACGAGAAGCTACCCCTGCAACGGTCTACATCAAGTGCCAGATATCCCCTCCAACGGCCAATGAACAAGAGCTTGGACAGCAGAACCCCTTCGGCGGTTTTCACGATGAATTTTTCCGCCACTTCTTCGGCGGCGTTCCTCACTTCCAACAACAGCAGCCCCAAATAACCAGCGGCTCCGGGTTCGTGATCAGCCCCGATGGCTATATTGTCACCAATTTTCACGTAGTAAAAGACGCCTCTCAGATCACTATTACCTTTAATGATGGTCGCGAATATCCCGCACTCCTCAGCGGTAGCGATCCAAGCACAGATCTGGCCGTACTAAAGATTGATGAAGAGGAGCTCTCCTATCTCAATTTCGGCGACTCCGATAGCCTAGAAATTGGCGAATGGGTTGTCGCAATAGGAACCCCATTTGAACTCGACTCCAGCCTCACTGTCGGTATCGTCAGCGCAAAAGGGCGCCAAGGTCTTGGCCTCTCCCCTTACGAAGACTATATCCAGACAGATGCAGCCATTAACCCCGGCAACTCTGGAGGTCCTCTGCTCAATCTCCAAGGAGATGTGATCGGGATCAATACAGCCATCTTCTCCCGCTCTGGAGGAAATGTCGGCATCGGGTTTGCGATTCCCAGCAAAATGGCCCAGAGCGTCATCAACCAGATCAAAGATAACGGGATCGTTAAGAGAGGCTATTTAGGCATCGTTCTACAGCCCATTGACAAAGATCTTGCGGATGCATTTGGTCTGGACAAACAAGAAGGACTGCTCGTTGCTGAGGTAATGAAAGACTCCCCAGCCTTCAAGGGCGGCCTTCAACAGGGGGACATCATTCTCCAATCCAATCGGGTCACAGTCAAAAACGTCCAAAAGTTCCGCAATGAAGTGGCGCTCATGAACCCAGGCGATGCGATCCAACTCAATGTATTGCGCGATGGCACTCCGATGAATCTAACGATTCAGCTCGGCTCACAAAATATTGCAGAGCTCGCTACTGCAGAAATGACTCAAAAGCTGGGCATTGAAGTCGATACGCTCTCCACTGAATTAGCCGCCAAGCTGGGCTATCCTACAGATATGACCGGCGTCGTGATCACGAAGGTAAAACCCGGCTCCCTTGCAGCACAAGCAGGTCTGCGCCCTATGCAGATCATTCTTAGCGTGGCTACAAACCTGAGCCAACAGAAGCGCATACACAATCTCCCAGAATTTGAAGAAGCAGTTCAAGAGATCAGCGATGCGAAGAAAAATCACCTGATTCTTGTGGTGCGACAGCAGAACCTGCAGCGCTACTACACAATTCGCATGAACTAACAAATTCGTTCCGCACAACATTTCTAATGGCGAGTCCCAATGCCCCCAGGACTCCCGCAAAGTCAACAGAGGGAGCTCCGCTCCTTAAACCTCGGCAAAGAGCTTTAGCCCTTTGCAAACCCACATGAGTTGCAAGGGAGTAGGCTCTCTTGCCGAGATCAGAAGGGCAGAGCCCTTCTGAATGGATTTTGCAGGCGTTCTGAACACCCCCCTGTTGTAAAAAACAGCCTTGCATGGCAGAATTTTTTACATTATGCCACTAAAAACCTCGAGTAATCCTTATGAACAACCCACAAAGTGAGTCTCAATGAAACATCTTTTTACCTACCTGCTTTACCCACTGTTCCTCTTCTCTCTAAGCAATACGCCCATTTATGCAGCGCCCATAATTACTCAAGAGCAGGTTCAGCAAATCTCTAACGCCCCTTATCGAATCATTTTTATCCATTTGGGCGTAAATCTCCCCTCCCACACCTATACAGCTTTAGCGCATGCCCGACTCTTTAACCCAAATGCAGCTATTGTCCTTATCGCCAGCGAAGCCTGCTTAGAGACAGACTCCTCTGTAGACGGTGACTGGATTACTATTCCTGCAGAAGCCATCGAAAAAACACGATGGCATGTGGAATTCAATCGATTCTCAAGGCTCGACAAAAGTTTCCGCAATGGATTCTGGTATTACACTACCGAGAGACTTTTTTGTTTAGATGATTTCATTACACAATACAATCTAACCGACACATTTCACGTAGAAAACGACAACCTAATCTATTGTGATCTAGAAGAGTTACTTCCCATCTTTCGCGACACCTATAAAGGCATTGGTGCCCCTTTTGAGCAAGATTACCGCGGCGGTGCCGGGTTTATCTTTGTTGCAGATCATGCAAGCATCAATGCTCTTGCCCGCTACCTAAAGGACAATATGTCCCGAAATAAATCAGAAATGGAGCTCCTAAGCGCTTTCAAAAAACAGTTCGGGAAAGAGTATATTGATCAACTGCCTATCATTAGCAATGCCTATGTACAAGATCATCTTCCACTAAAAGATGCATCAGGACGCCAAGATCAATTGGACCCTTTTAGCTATTCTCAGTATGCAGACAAATTTGGCTCCATCTTTGATATGTGCTCCTACGGCCAATACATTGGAGGTCCTGATCCAAGAAATGGAGACTCTCTTGGACCGGGATATATTAACCCCTGCGCCATCTTTAAATGTTCCGATTTGGAGCTCACTTGGGAATTGGATGAAAGAAACAGGAAAATCCCCCACATGTCCTACAAAGGAACGAAGTACCGCTTGAATAACCTTCATATTCATTGCAAGGACTTGAATAAATTTTCAGCAACAGGATTAAACAAATGAGCCACATACTCTTACCTCTATTGCTTGGCATACTCTCTCTCTGTGCAGAGGAGATACCTGTCTACCAAGAAATTGCCGACATCTGCCATCCCTCACTTGAGGATTTGCTGACGATCCAAAATTATCAACTCTCGGCCGATCGCCCCATTTTGAGCAGACTGCGCGATACAGAGTTTATTCCTCGAACATTCAGAATGGTAGGGAACCTTCCGGAAGAGGAGCCCTTCTACAACTGGTTAGCAATCAACTCCCCAGAAGATGAACGAGAGAATTGCGTAATTTGTTACTCCTCCTATAACCAACGCTATCCCAAGGGGTGCAAACGGCTTTTTGCAAAAATCGCAAAATCAGATTTCCGCGGGCATATGCACATTCGTATTGGCGGATGGCCCAACATAGAAGAGGGCGATCTCGCATTATCTCACGTCCTCTTTGCCTTTAAACCCTGCTTTTTCCGAGAAATGCGGCGACTTGGGTATAAACGCGTATTATGGCTCGATTCCTCTATTTTGCCTGTGATCAGCCTGAATAAAATTTTCGATATGATTCGGCAGGATGGATACTTTGTTCAGGAAAATTCCCACACTCTAGAACCTTTTATGAATGAGGATACAGCGCATGCCTTCGGCCTTTCTTTTGAAGAAGCTTGCGCACTTAAGAGCTGTTCTGCAGCAATTATAGGTATAGATTTTACCAATAAACGCGCTTATCAGCTGATCGACGCCTGGCATGAAGCAGCGAAAGATCCCTACGCCTTCTATTCTCCTAGATCTGATCAGACGGCAATCTCCATTTTGTTCCACAAATTTGGAATGACTAAATGGGCCTCAGGAGCGATTCTTGGCAACCACGATACGAAATCTTCTGCCATGTTGTTCATCATGGATCGAGAGTACGTCAAGTAATATGTACTCCTTCCAGTTCAAAGGCACCCAAGAGGATTGATTCAAAATCTCGGGGTTTGATTATTTTTAGATGGGTTGTATTGCACTTAATACTACCCATCTAAAAATAATCGAACCGCGAGAATTTTCAATTCAATCTGCTAGGGTGCGATTGAGGTGGAACGGGTATATAACGGGGCAGCTTCTCAGAGTCGAGTTGCTGCTCATCATTCAGTTCAGTGATAAGCCGCAAAATTCGGTTGAGTATCTGCTGCGCCTCAAAAGAGACAGTAGGAGAGTCTGACCGAATCATCTCATGGAGCATTTCTCGCTCTTTTAAGAAAAGAAAGCTAGCCTCGGTCTGCAAAAACTCTCCATATTTCTCAGGATCTTTTGCAAGTTTTGCGAATTGCTTCTCATAGAGATCTACCCGTTTCTCAACGAGGGCGATCTGCGCCTCTTGAATTTCCGACTGAATACTATCCACTTGGACGAGCGCGCGCCGCTTCTCTCCCTCAGCTGCGTCCAACTTTCTCTGAAGAGCCAACAACTTCAACTCCTCTTTATGGGAAGGCGTGCGCTGCCCCCATTCACTCAGAGCCGAGTAGGAGGTGCAGGAGGTAAGGAGTAAAAAAAGAACCAATTTTAAACTTATGAGCCAGTTGCAAAACTCTCGGACCCCGCAAAATGACCCTTTTGAGGCAGGTTGCGAGGGACAGCCCTGCTGCCCGTGCCGTATTTTTTTTGACCATACCCAAGAGGGTAGGCAAAAAAATGCAGCCGCGATATGCCTCAAAAGGGCCATTTTACGGGGGCCGAGAGTTTTGCAACTGGCTCTTATCATTAAAGTTGATCGATAAAATAGCGAAAGGAGGGATCATTTTGCAAGCGCTGAAATGGTTCCTCGAGTAAAAGTGTCTCCAGCTCTACCCCTCCAGCCTGCCAAGCCGTCTGAAGCCATCCTCCAGCCATTTTCCCCTGGCCTAGCCGAGCAAATGCACGCGCATTGTTTAATGCAATCTTCTGACTCTGCATGTGCTGATAGCAGATCGTTGCAAGCCCTGCGACAAGAGCATCTTTTCCTAAATCATAAGCCAATTGATGTAGGAGACAGGTCGCCTCGATCGTCAACTGCTTCTTAAGAGGGATCAATATCTCATAAGCCTCTTCACTTTTCCCCTCTTGCGCATCGAGATAGGCCAAATATTCCGATGCAGCGGCATAGAGCACCCCCTCATGTCCCCGCTCACGCACATCTATAAAACGACGTTTTGCCTCCTCTAGATGTCCCTCTTCAAGCGCCTTTTCCCCCTCTTCTAACAGCTTCCTATAGCTATCATCGCGATCGATGCGCGTCGCGCGCCGCATCTTCGCCCACGAATCAAAACTCTGAAAGGCAAAGAGAGAAAAGAGCGCCGAAATCAGCAAGTTTGGCACGAGAAGAAAGAGGAGGGCTATAATCGCAGCTATGAGGCCGCCAATAAAGAGCGAAACCTTAAAACCGCGCACTCCAAAGAGCGCCTCCAGCGCAATGCGCAATAGCTGTCCGCCATCAAGAGGCAAGATAGGCAATAGGTTCACCACGAACCAGAAGAGATTCGCCTCACCAAATACATATATAATAGGCGCAGCTGAAGAGGTGGCTAATGCATGCACCCCTAATAGTAGCTTCGAAGCGCCATAGAGCGCCAAGCTACAGAGAGGCCCATTCAACACGACAAGAAACTGCTGCCACCAGCTCATTGAGGGCCCTTCATAAGAGGTAAGTCCTCCTAAAGCCATCAGCTGGATCGACGCCTTCTGCCCAAATGCCACCGCCGTCCAGGCATGTCCCCACTCATGGATGACTACCGAGACAAAAACGATGACGACCCAAATCAGAATCCCTGCCGGCGACCCACTGCTCTGCACCATACCGATAAAGACAGCCAAAAGCCAGAATAGAACATGAATAAAGATTGGAACACGGCCGGGAATCTGAATCATCTCTTCTTCAGAGCCTCACGGACCGCCAGTCCCATCTCTGAAGGGTTACGCGTCACAATCGCACCCACCTCTTCAAATGCTGCAAACTTTTGCTCCGCTGTCCCCTGCCCTCCAGAGATCACCGCTCCCGCATGTCCCATCCGCTTACCCGGAGGCGCTGTAGATCCCGCAATAAAGACAGCTACAGGTTTCGTGCACTCGCGTTGAATCCACTCTGCAGCCTCCTCCTCCGCAGTCCCACCAATCTCTCCGATCAGCAAAATTGCCTCGGTCTGCGGATCGCGCTGAAACTGCTCAAGCACATCAATAAAATTAGTGCCATTGAGAGGATCGCCCCCAATTCCGACGCAGGTAGACTGTCCAAAGCCAAGTTGTGTTGTCTGCCAGACCGCTTCATAGGTGAGCGTTCCAGAGCGCGAGACGATCCCAATAGAGCCCTTTCGATGGATATACCCTGGCATAATCCCAATCTTGCACTCCCCGGGCGTAATCAACCCAGGACAGTTTGGACCGATAAGACGAGACCTCTTTGAGCAGGATAACACTCGCTTCACTTCAAGCATATCTCGCACTGGGATCCCTTCAGTAATGCAGACAATCAGAGCGGTCCCCGCCTCTTCAGCCTCGAGAATCGCATCTGCCGCAAACGGTGCAGGAACGAAGATCAACGAAGCATCAGGACGCAACACCTCTTGCGCCTCCCAGACCGTATCAAATACCGGTAGTCCTAAAATCTGCTGACCACCCTTCCCAGGCGTTACGCCGCCAACGATCTGCGTTCCATATTCCAGACACTGTTCTGCGTGAAAACGCCCCGCCTTACCAGAGAGCCCCTGCACAATCACACGTGTATCGCGATTTACAAAAATTGCCATCCTACCCCCTCGCTGCTCGTACTGCCTCGCGAGCCCCCATTTCCAATGTATCTGCCAGATGAATCTTCATGCTACTCTCCCGAAAAAGACGCTTGCCCTCATCGACATTAGTCCCCTCCATGCGCACGACAATCGGAACCTTTACATCTTCCGATTCTACAGCGGCAATCACTCCTTCTGCGAGCAGTGCACAGTTCATGATTCCACCAAAGATATGAATAAAAATCGCTTCAACCTTAGGGTCTGCCAAGATCAGACGGAATCCAAAGGCGATCTTCTCTTTCGATGCGCTACCCCCTACATCCAAAAAGTTTGCAGGTGCACCGCCGCACAAAGAGATCGCATCCATCGTTGCCATTGCTAAGCCAGCGCCATTTACCATGCAGCCAATATTGCCATGCATCGCCACATAAGAGAGCTCCTGCTCCCGCGCCTCCGCTTCCTGTCGCGAAATCTGCGATGGATCAAAATAGGCGGAGAAGTTGGAGTGGCGAAAGAGCGCGTTGTCATCGATACTCCCCTTTCCATCAATCGCCAAAAGCTCCCCTTTCGGCGTCTCGACCAGCGGATTGATCTCCAACATTGAGGCATCATTCTCCAAGAAACACTTCGCCAGCGC
Organism: uncultured bacterium; assembly: GCA_964516935.1. Taxonomy (GTDB): domain Bacteria; phylum Chlamydiota; class Chlamydiia; order Chlamydiales; family SM23-39; genus CAZEZK01. Next base: position 9,311 of record CAZEZK010000032.1, on the reverse strand, counting down.
CTCTGCGATATGGATCCCTCGTTTTGCCACTTCCCCTTTCCAGCCCATGCACTTCGTCAGACGTATTGCCTGATAGGGGCGCAGTTTCCCATCAAGTCCAAAAGCGATCCGAGCAATCTTTTCCGGAGAGCGGTGAGCCACCTCTTCAATATCCACCCCCCCCTCTGCACAGGCCAGTAGAATCGGCACGCCACTCTTGCGATCGACCAGTGCGCTCATGTAACCCTCTTTGGCGATCTCCACCATTTCAGAAACCATGACACAAGGGGCGATCACCCCTTCCAGACCTGTCTGCTGGTTAACCATCCGCATCCCAATCATTGCCTCAGCAAGCGAGCCTATCTCTTTTCGAGAGTGTGCGATTTTTACTCCTCCGGCCTTTCCTCTACCGCCTGCGTGAACCTGAATTTTTACTACAGCCTCTTTCAGATTCAGCTCATCCGCCACCTGCAGCGCCTCATCGACAGAGTAGGCTACACCAAATTTTGGAACAGGGATGCCCGCGATGCGAAAAAGTTTTTTAGTTTGGAACTCATGAAGGTTCATTAATTAGCACTCCGTTTCTCCTCAATAGCAGAGGAAGCAAATCTCTAGAAAGAGTATAATTGCGCTCATGATACGATTTTTCAAATCGATTGGCCAAAAAATTCGTTCCCTTTTCGCTGGCGGGTACAATGAGACGACCTTCAAAGCTCTAGAGCGCCTCTTTTATGAAGCTGATCTCGGCGTTGCGACTACCAGTGCCCTGCTCGCAGATCTGCGAGCCCAACCCCGTCTATCTCAAGAAGAGCTCCTAGCTTTTCTCCGAGCCAATCTCCTCCATAGAGTTCGCGCAGTTCCCCATACCCCCGCACCCACCACCCATCCCCACATCATTCTCATCACCGGCGTCAATGGGAGCGGCAAGACCACAACCGTTGCCAAACTCGCCGCACACTATCGACGTAGTGGCTCTAAGGTCCTCGTCGTCGCTGCCGACACCTTCCGTGCCGCCGCCGTAGAGCAGCTCGAACTTTGGGCTCAGAAGATCGGCGTTGAGGTAATCCGCGCCCAACCCAAATCTGACCCCTCCGCCGTCGTCTTCGATGCTCTCGCCGCTGCCAAAGCCCGTAAGTTTGATTATGTCCTAATCGATACCGCCGGACGCCTCCAAACAAAGACCGACCTGATGCACGAGCTCAACAAAATCCGCCGCGTCTGCCAAAAACAGATCGAAGGCTCTCCCCACGAAACTCTCTTCGTCCTCGACGTCACCACCGGTCAAAACGGCATCGATCAGGCAAAAATGTTCCACCAGTTTGCCCCCCTCACAGGCTTAGTCCTCTCCAAGTTGGATGGCACAGCCAAAGGCGGGATTGCGTTCGCAATTTTGGAGCAGTTACAGATTCCCATTCAGTGGGTTGGAATCGGAGAGAGCGCCGAAGATCTGAAACCTTTTGATCCAGAAGAGTTTGTAAATCAGCTATTGCAGTAAAGCAATTCCATCTGTTACAGAAAAATCATGTCTTACGAAGCCCCACCCACCAGACTCGCTCTAGGAATCTCACTAACCCTACTGGCCAGCTTTCTCTTTGCTATCGCCAGCGCCTTTGTCTGGCTCTTTCGAGGCAAGTTCGACACGATCCAGATCGTCTTCTTCCAGAACCTTGTCAGTCTGATTTGCATATTGCCGATCGCACTCCGCAGAGGCCACCATCGTATCCCCTCCAACTATATGCGTACACATATGGCTCGCGATGTGATGGGAGTTTCCAGCTACTACCTCTTCTTCCTTACAATCCGCTTTCTAGACCTTCCCAACGCAACCGTTCTCTACAACAGCTCTCCCTTTTTTGTTCCGCTTGTCTGGTGGTTTTGGAAACGCGAAAAAATCGCCCCTCATCTCTGGGGCGCGATTATTATTGGTTTTATAGGAGTTGCCGTCCTGATGGGGGTGAGTTCAGGGATGTTTCAGCCAGGCTTTGTCTTTGGAGTCTTAGCCGCGATTGCATCGGCCATCGCTCTGTGCGCTCTACGCATCCTCAATCTCTATGAAGAGCCGATGACCCGCACGCTTTTCTACTATTTTGTTGTAGGAACTCTCTTAACCGCTCCCTTAGCTGCTGCGGCTTGGGTCAAGCCAACTCCAATCGAATGGCTCTATGCTGTAATCATCGGAGTCTCTACAGCTGTAGGACAGATACTACTGACGATCGCCTATCGTTACGGAACCGCATCTTACCTTTCACCACTTAGTTATACGTCGATTATCTACGCCGCGCTGATTGCCTCGATCTTTTTTGGGCAGAAGCTCTCGCCGCGCTTCTTTATTGGGGCGATGCTGATTGTATTGGGGGGGACTACGACCTATCTCATCAAGAAGAAACCAACCTCTCTCAAGACAGCGTTCAAGTCCCCCAAGCAGCCTAAACAGCCACCTTTATAAACTAACCGCGCTGAATTGCCTTTTGTGCAGCACTTTGACGGATTTTTGCAGGCTTCTGCTCTTCGGTTGCTTTTGTTTCACAGCAGTTGCCCTCTTCATCTGTATCGCATGGGTAGTCGCAATTTCCTGAAGGACATTTACGATGGTCGGAATCGCTCGAGCAGGCAGCTGCGGCAATTTCTTGGCTATGATCGAACTCTTCTGCTTGTAATGCTGGGCAGATAAAAAACCCGCACATTGCAATGATCCGTAGAATCTGTTTTTTCATTCTGAAACTCCTTTGATGAGTGCACTCCTTCATGGACATGCATCTTCCTGTTGGAACAGTACAACGACCTTCTTAAATCTGCAACTCGACTTTGTACATTTTTCGAATCAAGTTTCGTAATCTGTTGATTCAGATTGGGTTAGAGATGTGACAAGCTTTTGCAAGCCGCCTTCGCTATCCCTAACCCAATCTGAATCAACAAATTACGAAACTTGATTCGAAAAATGTACAAAGTCGAGTGCAAGAATATACTCCTTCCAGCTCAAAGGCACGCAAGAATTTTTGTTAAAAACCACTATACACAACCAACCTCAAAAACCAAACCTTCAGGTTGGTTGTGTATAACCCTAAAGATTTAATTGCTATTTTATCGCCCTCCAGCATAGACTCCCCCTTCAACCAGGAGAAATCGTGTTCAAACACTTGATCCCCACTCTGCTTTGCATCCCACTACTACTCTCTGCACTTAAGAATAGCGAAATAGAAACGTTCGACAAGATCGTACAACAGTGCTTGACGGAATTTCAGATCCCCAGCATCGCTGTAGGGGTTCTGATGGATGGTAAACCTGTTCTGGTAAAGGCCTATGGGTACCGAGATCTCGAGAAAAAGAGCCCCGCTAATCAAGATACGATCTATCCAATTGGCTCCTGCACAAAAGGATTCACCAGCTGCCTCATCGGCACCTTTATCGATGAAGGGCGGCTCGAGTGGGACGATCTCCTCACCGATCTACTTCCCAATTTACGCCTTTGGGACGACCACACCACTAGACACCTCACGCTTCGCGATCTACTTTCACACCGCAGCGGCCTTCCCCGGCATGAATGGTTCTGGTACAACTCCTCTCTCGCGCGCGACGATCTGATCCAGCGCCTACGCTATCTCGAACCCGTCTGCGGCATGCGAGAGCAGTTCTATTACAACAGTTGGCTCTACTGCCTCGCTGGAAGCGTTCTCGAATCAATCTCGGGAAAGTCTTGGGAACAGCTGATGCAAGAGAGAATCCTCACCCCCCTTCAGATGAAGCGCACCAACTTCTCTGTTGCGATATCGCAAAAAGATTCAAACATTGCCTATCCCTACCTCAATAAAGGCACGCAAATAAAAAAACTCCCCTTCCGAGACCTAACTCTCGTTGGTCCTGGCGGATCGATCAACTCTACCGTATCCGATATGCTCCACTGGATGGATATGCTGCTGAACCGAGGGAATTACCAAGGAAAGTCAATCATCTCCTCAGCAACCTGGCAAGAAATCTGTACGCCACAAATGGTCACCAGCGCTCCAGCAATCAAAGAGGTGATGATTCCCACCTATGGATTGGGATGGTATGTCCAATCCTATCGCGGCCATTTAAACCTCATCCATGATGGCGTTACCGATGGATTTACCTCTGGAGCCACACTCCTTCCCAAGGAGAATATCGCTATCATCGTGTTCTGCAACCGCAATATCACGCCGGTACTTCGACTCCTCTCCTACTACCTCTGCGATATACTCCTTGGACTTCCCCCCATTGATCCCATCACAGAGGCGAGAGCTCAGTCACAAACCGCTTCGCAAGATGAGGGAACGGATCCGCTCCTATCCCGTAAAGATGGTACCGCCCCTTCACATGACTGGAGCGAATTCCCCGGTAACTATATCCATCCAGCCTATGGAACGATCACAGTGGAGAAACACAATGGAGATTTGCTAGCTACCTTTAACAATATCACCTACACACTCTCTCATTGGCACTATGACACCTTCGTCGTCTCCGCCGAGTCGCAAGATAAAATCGTCTCTAACATTGGAACGAAGTTTACCTTCCGCACCAACCTCAATGGAGACATTGACGAGCTACTCGTACCCTTTGAACCAAGCGTCACTGATGTTCCCTTCAAAAAGCAGGTCAAAGATCCGTTAGCCTATCTCAACCAGTTTACCGGCTCCTACCAGATCTACCACTACACAGTAGAAATCGCCCTGCGCAGCCAGACACTCTGCGCTCTCATTCCCGGTCAACCCGTCTACGAGCTGATTCCAGCTGGCGATAATGAGTTCAAGGTAAAAGCTCTGATTGGTTACACCGTTCGTTTCATCAAAGACAACTTGAATAAGGTGAAAGAAGTTGTGCTAATCCAGCCCTACGGCACCTTCACAGCCAAACGCCAAACGGAGTAAGACGAAGCAAGGGCGTCGAAAGCCGCACCCTTGCTGAATTTCGAAAGAATATTAACTTTTCAGAATATCCCACATCCGGATAAGGCCTACTAAAGTCTGCCCCTGAAGAACTGGCAATACAGAGACCAGTTTCCCCTCTTCCTCCATCCGCTGAATCGCCTCTTTAGCAAGAGATTCAGGAGCAATGCTCTTTGCAGCCTTCGTCATGAAAGAGGCGACGGGCTCATTCAATGCTGCACCTCCGGTCCTCTCAATCGCCCGACGCAGATCTCCGTCTGTAAAGACCCCCTCTAACTGCATCTTTCCATCGACAATAAGCAGAGTACCGCATCGTTTGGAAGAGAGCAGCGGTAGCAGATCTAATAGTTTTTGTTCCCCGCGACAGACTGGCATATCTTCGCCACGTAACATCAGATCAGAGACTCTTTGACTCAGCTTGCCCAACAGCCCCGCCGGATGGTTTTCTGCAAACCCCTCCGCCGTCACCGACCGTCGCTCCATGAAGGCCACCGCTAAACAATCCCCAAATAGCAGCTGCACTGCCGTAGAGATCGTCGGCGCTAGATCATGAGGACAGATCTCTCGCTCCACAGGAAGCAGGATGCTCCGTTCACAAAGCGCTTCGAGTTGTGATGCCAACCGCGATACTACCGCCACCGTCTCCACTCCCCGCGCCCGCACAAACGGGATCAAAGAGAGCAACTCCTTTGTCTCCCCACTCTTGCTAAAGGCCAAGAGAAGATCCCCCGCCTGCACAGTGCCCAATGCCCCATGCATCGCCTCCGTAGGCGACAGGAAGTAGGAGCGCGCGCCGATCGAGGCAAAGGTCGCCGCAATCTTCTGCGCGATATGGCCACTCTTCCCCACACCAGAAATCAAGATCGAGCCGCGACAGGCCAGCAGCCGTTGAACAATGCTCTCTACTTGGATCACATCTAATTTTTCGAAGAAAGAGTTGATGTATTTCTGCTGATCTTTAAGAACGTGTAGGACCATACTGCCGGCAATCATGCCCTACTCAGCCGTTGTTGCGCAATTCCGAGAAAACAGGAGCACGAAGGAAGCGCCCTCCCCCCTACGCTCTGTTCTTTTTTTTCTCTCCATAGCATGATGCTGTATATATGAAACAAATTCCTATAGCAGTCGCTCATGGGGACGGCATCGGCCCTGAAATCATGCATGAAACGCTCCGCATTTTACGAGCCGCCGGTGCGTCTCTAGAGATCTACCAAGTTGACATCGGGGAGAAGCTCTACCTCCGCGGCATTCGCAACGGCATTGAACCCAAAACTTGGGAGATACTCCGCAACACCCGCGCCTTCCTAAAGGCCCCCATCACCACCCCTCAAGGCGGCGGCTACCGCAGCCTCAACGTCACCATCCGCACCACTCTTGGCCTCTACGCCAACGTCCGTCCCTGCATCTCCTACTTCCCCTTTGTCGCCACCAAACATCCAGAAATGGATGTAGTTATCGTCCGCGAAAATGAGGAGGACCTCTACCTCGGCATTGAGTATCGCCAGACCCCTGACGTCTGTCATGCCACCAAACTCATCTCCCGCGCCGGCTCTGAGCGCATCATCCGCTACGCCTTCGAGTATGCCCGCGCCCATGGCCGCAAAAAGGTCACCTGCTTCACTAAGGACAACATCCTTAAACTCACCGACGGCCTCTTCCATGCCACCTTTGATAAGATCGCCACTGAATATTCCGACATCCTCAATGAACATTGGATCGTCGATATCGGCGCCGCCAAGCTCGCCGACTCCCCCGAGATCTTTGACGTCATTGTCATGCCAAATCTCTATGGAGATATCCTCTCCGACGTCGCCGCTCAGATCGCCGGCTCCGTAGGCATCGCAGGCTCTGCCAATATCGGCATCCATGGTGCCATGTTTGAAGCCATCCACGGCTCTGCCCCCAAACATGCCAACCAGAACCGAGCCAACCCCTCCGGCCTCCTCCTCGCCGCCGTTCAGATGCTTGCCTACCTCCAGCTCCCTGAGATCGCCTCCCAGATCCACAATGGCTGGCTGCGCACCCTCGAAGAGGGCATTCACACCTACGACATCTTCCAAGAAGGCACTAGCAAACAGAAGGTTGGCACTAAAGAGTTCGCCGACGCTGTCATCCGCAATCTAGGTAAGCACCCCGACCAGCTCGCCCCCGCCGTCTACCATACCACCCACATCCCTCCCCCTTCAAATCCCCACACCACCCCCAAACGTCAGCTCGTTGGAATCGACGCCTACCTCAACCATCGAGGAACCCTCAACGACTTCTTCGCAAAAGTGTCTCACATCAACTCCGGCTCTCTCCACCTCCGCATGATCACCAACCGCGGCGCCCGCGTCTGGCCCGCCGGACAGCCCGAGACCTACTGCATCGATGAGTGGCGCCTCCGCTTCACAGCGGACCCCGGCCACATCGCCGCCCAAAACGACCTCATCCAGATCCTCCACGCCCTAGATCGCATAGGCATGGACATTATCAAATCAGAACATCTCTATCTATTTGATGGACAACCTGGATTTTCCTCTTCAGAAGATGTCTATATACAAACAACCTGAAGATTTGGTTTTTGAGATTGTTTGTGTATAACTTGCCCGAAAGTAAAACTGTTTGATAACATCCAGAGCATGTACACATTCAAAAGACCAAAAACGCACATCTCGACTGCGATATTGAGTGTAATAGCAATCTCTCCTCTATGGAGCGAAGAAAATAAAACAACTACGGAACACCTTGCGGACGGCATGTTTTATACAGCCGAGGCTATAGCAGCCATGAGTGCAGCAGGTTTTTGTGCTGAGTCCGGAAATCTAGCACTGGCAGGAACCTCGGTAATTATATCTGCAGGAGCAGCTACTAGAGCGTTAAAAGAGTTTCAGGCTATTTATTCCGACTGCCAGAGAGAAACCAATCAAGATATGAATCAGACTGGTTCCGAAGGAACGGCCTGCGATAAAGATTCGAGTTTGCGATGATGGAAATTGTAATCACCACCCTATTCGGTCTTTCATTTGCGATCGCCCTCGAAGAGTGGCTACGCAAAGGTAAAGAACCTTTCCTTCTCCTGCTCTGTGCGGTTCTGCCAGGTATATTACATCAGCCGTTAGTTGGACTCTCCTCACCTATAGCCGTTTTGATCTCAATCCTAATTGCGATGATTCCCCTTACTATGGCGTGGCG
>CAZEZK010000032.1:0-1247 GCA_964516935.1 uncultured bacterium | reverse complement strand
GGCGTGGCGTCGAGATCGCATCTATGGTAAAAAACTGCTCCTTTTCGCTCTGCCCATCATGTTATTCTACACCTTCCTGGCTATGATCACGTTCTTCTAGACAGACAAAACGTCTATACTCCTTCCACCTCAATGGCACCCAAGAGGATTGATTCAAAGCCTCTTGGGTGCCTTTGAGGTGGAAGGAGTCTATTACTGAATGGACAACCGGGATTTTCCTCTTCAGAAGATGTCTGATTTCTCGCGCAAGAAAACTCTAGGAGATCTTGGCGCCAAGCACTTCGAATGCCCCTGGCAGGGGCGCAGTGAAGGACATATCGAGCCCTGTGAAGGGATGGACGAACGACAGCTTGTAGGCGTGTAGCCCAAGTCGCTTCATCGGATTCTCTATTGCACCATAGCGCTTGTCCCCAACAATCGGATGGCCAGCGGTCGCACAGTGGACGCGGATCTGGTGCTTACGGCCCGTCTCGAGCTGCAGCTGTAGATAGGTGTACTTTGAAGAGCGGCGCTGCACAGAGAAATGTGTGATGGCATCGCGTCCCTCATCGGGATCATTGGCTATCACCACGTCATAAGAGGGTAGCTCTTGAAGCGAAGACTGCCAAGTCCCCTTATTTTCTTTGATTCTCCCTTCGACGATTGCGAAGTAATCGCGTCGAATATCGTGCGTAAAGAACTTATCTTTGAGCTTCTCTTGCGACTCTTTTCCACAGGCGAACATTAGCACGCCGGAACTTTCTCGATCGAGGCGGTGAACGGCATAAATCTGCTCACGATGAAAGTGGCGACGCAGCATGCCCAAGGCGTGCTTCTCCGTGCCATGACGATCATCGAGAGGCACACTCAGTAGCCCTACCGGCTTGTCGATGGCAATCAGGTAGCGGTCCGCATAGAGAACTCGAAGGGCTCCTCGTTTCTGAGCGTAGAGCATCTTCTCCTGCGCCTGCAGCTGCTGGCCCGGCTCCAGGGGCATATCACCTCGGCTAACTGCCTTACCATCAACCGTGAAGCGACCTGCGCGCATCCACTGCTGGAGGGTGCGGCGAGAGCTATCAGGATAGATCACATAGAGGGCGTCCCAGACGGTCATAGGTTGAGGTACAGAATATTCAGGCATAGCGGAAGGATTATAGCAGCTTTGGCTATTTATCGTGGGCGATAAAAATTTTTCCTTTGCAAGAAGGCCTTCTATAGTACTTCCACCTCAATGGCACCCAGAGCTACTTTCAACCTAATTTGATTGG
>CAZEZK010000031.1:11967-17130 GCA_964516935.1 uncultured bacterium | reverse complement strand
GCCGGCTTCTGAAAATGACACCACCAATATTAATGGTATCTAAAGTCGTGCAGTCAACTTCTGATATTCGTGCAGTCGTCTTCTGACATTGATGTCCAAAATCGACCGGTTTCGGACAGGGTCTAAAAAATATGTACTAAAGTAGTCAAAACGGCTTTCGTACATGTGTTATAATTCGTACATCCCTTTCGGACGGAATTAGCGCATGTCACGCGTCTTTGCTTATTGTCGGGTGTCGACCACAGACCAGACGACCCAAAATCAAAGCCTGGAAATTCAATCCGCCGGTTTTGCCATTCAGTCGCATCGTTTGATTGAAGAAAGCATCAGTGGTTCCGTCGCGGCTAAAGAACGACCAGGCTTTAATAAGTTAATCGAACGGCTGGAATCGGGCGATGTGTTGGTGGTGACCAAACTGGATCGCCTTGGCCGCAATGCCATGGATGTCAGAGCCACGGTCGAACACCTATCGAATTCCGGGGTGCGGGTCCATTGTCTGGCGTTAGGCGGGGTTGATCTAACCAGTTCTGCCGGCAAGATGACCATGCAGGTCATCGCAGCGGTTGCTGAGTTTGAGCGTGACTTGCTGATTGAGCGAACCCAAGCCGGCATTAGTCGCGCGAAGGCGGCGGGTAAACAGTTCGGACGGCCGCCGGCACTCAATGCGGAAGCGCGTGCTGACGTTGTCAAACGCTTGGCCGCTGGCAGCAACGTTTCGGAGTTGGCTCGGGAATTCAAAACCACTCGGCAAACCATTATGCGGATTCGGGAAGCCGCGATGAAATCACCGCAAATTGAAAAGTCCGTCAACCATTCTGGAGAGTAAGCGATGAATCATCTATATATGGAACGACACGATGACAAAGACAACATGCATCGTTTTTATCAGATGTTTGTGACACCGGGTTTGTTTGACGATTGGTCACTGATTAAGGAGTGGGGCAGGGTAGGTTCACCCGGTACCGTCAGAAAGGAGTGGTTCGATACCCAGGAAGAAGCCATCGTCGCCGGGAATAAGCTGTGTACGGCGAAATGTAAAAAGGGCTATCAAGAGATTCGCACCGAAAGATGATGCTGGAGATTCCATTTGCACTTTGCGATCGTTAACATGAAATCGCTGTTAGCAAGTCACCACAAAGACATCAGGAGCTAAAACCATGATAGATGACCAACGCCCCTCTGGGCTATTTAGCGACTTGGCTACCAACCCAGAGACTAAGGCTGCGATCCTGATCGACTGCGAGTTAGCCGTGGACGAGTTCGCCGCAAAGCACGGCCAGACCATCCGTCAGCATTATGCCGGCGGTGGATACAACATCGACTTTGAAGAAGGCTATCAAGCTGCTGCGCGTTTATGGCGCTACCTTCGGGAGACATGAATCATGGCTGAAGAAATACTAATTGATGAGCATACGGACGACAAACCCGAGAACAAAGAAAAGAAAAAACCTATCCCTCGTGATGTGAGTGGCGTTGGCTATATCACCACATCAGGCACAATCCGATATTGCAGGACAGGTATCCCGCCATTCACCCGAATATCGATTGTAAATCACAAGCTACAGTATAATCGAGCACTGCAATTCAATGAGTTTAGGTATTTAAAATGATCCCACTTAGGGTTGATCGATATTCCTTCGGCCGCCACGAAACGTTTCCATTACGCTTTGGTTGGCTCACTAAAGGATATCAAGCTTGGTTGTCTACGCCTGGCGTGTTTGAAGACGACGACGCTACAGTTAAGCTCGGTGTTGGGAAAAACATGGTTTCCGCGATTAAATATTGGCTCATCGCTACGCAGATGATTAGCTGCGATCGCCAATCTATTATGTCATCAGAACTAGGAGAACGTATCTTCTCCCCTAGTGGATGGGATCCTTACCTTGAGGATGATGCAACAATTTGGCTTTTGCATTGGCTGATTTCTTCAAATCCTGCTGAAGCGACCACTCCATTCTGGTTTTTTAATCGTTTTCATAAGCCAGAGTTCACTATGAAGGAGCTCATAGATGCTCTGAAATATTTTGTGTCGGAACATCTTTCGGCTAAGGTATCTGAAGCCACTCTCAAACATGACATAACCTTGCTTGTTCGTATGTATCAACCTACGTTAAATTCAAAATCTGTTCCTTCAGAAGAAGGTTTAGATTCTCCAGTGGCTATGCTCGGATTAATGGAGATGGCTGCAGGTTCGAAATATCATGAATCCAAACCCGAATTTCGCTCAGTACCAGTGGCAATTTTTGCCTTTTCTGTTGCCCAAGTGCTTGTGGAATCGGGCACCTCCAATTTACCAATTGAACGTCTCATGCGTAGTGAAGGTATTCTTGCTGCACCTGGCTCTGTTTTTAGGCTCACGGAGGAGTGTCTCATCGCTAAACTTGAGGAGATGATTGCTTGGTATCCTGGTGTTTTCGACCTAAGAGAATCAGCGGGAATTCATCAGCTATATCTTCTCAAGGAACTAGAACCAATTAGTTTGTTACGTCGACACTATGTTGGAGCACACCAGTAGGTCATTATGTCCATTGCCCAATTTATAAATGTCAATACAAGCTACACTCGTTCTATCAATATAGAGCGAGACAGTGAATATCAAAATAGTGCCCGTCCCTATATATTAACGAGTCGATCCATCCAGGTACTTGATCGCTTTGCAGATACATTAGAACCAATCGAGATTCCTCGCGCATGGGCTTTGGTTGGGCCTTACGGTTCTGGTAAATCGGCTTTTGGGTTATTTCTATCGCAGCTATTGGGCAATAAAGAGGATGGTGCAACTCAACATGCTATTGCAAGCTTACAGCAAGCCGCTCCTGAATTGGCTGAGCAATTCATAAATAATTGCGCAGCAACCAAAGGTTATTGTGTCGTTACTCTCGCCGGAACGCCTGAACCGTTTGGGCGCCGTTTAGTGCAAGCCTTAAATAAGGCTACTTTGAGGTACTTTGCTAGTCATCGCGATGATCTTTATCCGCAATTGCTTTCCCTGTTAGCGGAAGTTACGAATGAGACCAATCCAAACGCGAGCGATATTCTTGCTCTTATCTCCGAATTACAGAATGCAATCGCTAAAATAGGTGGCGCGGGTCTCTTAGTTGTCGTAGACGAACTAGGTAAATTTTTGGAATACGAAGCACGTCATCGGAGTAGCTCAGAGATTTTTCTATTACAGGCCTTAGCCGAACATGCTTTCCGCGCTGATGAAGCGCCGCTCCAACTAGTAGTATTGTTGCATCAATCCTTTGAACAATATGCCCAAACTCTCGGCAATCATCTGCGCAACGAGTGGAAGAAGGTTCAAGGGAGGTTTGAAAGTATCCCTTTCGTCGAAACTTCAGAACAAGTTATCCGAGTCATCAAAGCTGCACTCTCGCAAAATCTCGACCCTAACGTACAAAGTCGGGTAGAAACCGAAGCTAGTCAATTTGCGACTTCTTTGGCTAAATTTCGTGCATTGCCTCCAGGTATATTGGTGGAAGATGCAGCAGCATTGTTTTCGGCATGCTACCCGTTACATCCTATTTCCTTGCTGATATTGCCCGCTCTCTGCCAGCGTGTTGCTCAGAATGAGCGAACTCTTTTTAGTTATTTGGGAAGCCAGGAACCGCATGGCTTTATGGAAACTTTGAGCCGGCTCAGTATCCGAGGAGATCGGATAGATTGGATATGCCCTTGGGAAATATACGATTATTTTATTCTAAATCAGCCTGGTCTAGTCACCGATCCACATACTCATCGTCGCTGGGCAGAGGTTGTAACAGCAGTTGAGCGACTTGGCGATGCGCTTGCAAGTGAAATTTCCTTGCTCAAGATGATCGGGCTTATGAATATCGTTGGTATTCAAGGTGGGCTCAAGGCTTCTTTTGAAGTGTTGTCTCTATGTTACGAGAATGCCAAAACCACAAAGTCCACTCTCGATGCGCTAGGTGAGCGCTCCCTAATTACCTTCCGCAAATTCAGCGGAGAACATCGTGTTTGGCAGGGAAGCGATTTCGACTTAGAAGCCACTCTCTCCGAGCAGCTTTCTCAGATTGGCCAAGTCGATGTTGCTGATCTTTTGAACCAAGCAAAACCTATGGCTCCGATCGTTGCTCGTCGTCACGCTATCGCGACGGGCACGCTACGCTATTACCAGCCGGATTTTGTCAGTGCGCAAAGTATTAGCCGAATACGGCCGATGGATAAGCCAACGCTATTCGTCTGTCTTGCGGATACAACGGATGAAATAGATCTGTTTCGACAAAAGCTTCTTGAGCTCGGCAAGGGATACTCTCTTGGAGTTATAGTCGGAAATTCTGAATCCCTCCGTGAAGCCGTATTAAACATATTCGCGCTTTCACGCATACAGCGGGAAAACGCCTTACTTGCCACTGATCCCGTGGCTCAACGTGAACTTAAGGATCGGCTATCAGCAGCACAAAAAAACGAAACTGCCATAATTGGCTCGATCCTGGAGAACCCTAACCAATCTGAATGGATAGCTCAAGGATGCATGCCTTTGATATATAGCAAACGTCAGCTCCAACAAAAATTCTCCGAAATATTCGATCAGGTTTATTCCTCCGCACCTCTTTTACATAATGAGCTAATAAATCGTGATAAGCCATCCGCCAGCGCAATGGCTGGACGCAACAAGCTCATCGCTGCAATGTTTGAGCATGGCCACGAAGAAGATCTAGGGATTGAGAAATATCCTGCCGAAAAATCCATGTATCGCGCTTTACTTAAAGCGACAGGTCTCCATCACAAAAGTGACGATGGTTGGCAATTTGGTTTATCTACCACTTTAAAAGATAAGTATCAGATTTTGCCCGTTTGGCTGGCTATCGAGAAACAATTGGATGATACGGAATCCGATCCGATTCCCGTAGCTGAGTTGTTTGCTTGTCTTGCCCAACCTCCATATGGCTTAAAAGCAGGCGTAATCCCGATTTTATTTTTGACTGTTTTTCTAGCTAACAGAGATGAATTGGCTTTATTCGAAGAAGGGAACTTTGTCCCATTTCTGACGGTTGAGATTTACGAGCGACTGTTGAAAAACCCTAAATCTTTTGGCCTTCAACGCTTTCGTATGGATTCGCTGCGCGAAGCTTTGTTCAGACGTTATGCCGAAATTGTATCAGGAGAACTGCCAAACGAAGCGACATTGCTTACCGCTGT
>CAZEZK010000031.1:7716-11957 GCA_964516935.1 uncultured bacterium | reverse complement strand
CTCAGATGATGGTGAATTTGCCAGATTATACGAAACGAACTCGACACCTTTCCCCTGAAGCGATTGCAGTGCGGGATCTATTCTTTGAATCGAAATCTCCCGCACAGCTAGTCCTTGTCGATCTTCCAAAGGCATGTGGATTCAGTTCTCTCGCGAACATTAAGCCTGACGAGGAACAATTGCATCTGTTCTCCCAAAAATTTCAGAGCGTAATTGGCGAATTGCGTGGGGCATACCATAGCCTGCTTTGGAATTTTATGAGTATGCTCAAGAAAGCGTTTGGCATAAAAAGCGACGTCCTGATTCAGGATCTTCGCGACATGCTGCGTGGTCGATGTATGCAACTGGAAAATTACACAATCGACATCCACGGGCTGCGGGCGTTCATAGGGCGCATTGTAGATCCGTATGGGGAGGAAACACCTTGGCTAATTAGCATTGCGAGTTTCCTTGCGCGTAAGCCACCTGAGAAATGGACTGATGATGATCTTAAGGCTGTGGAATATCGCATAACTGAATATGCCAAACGCATTCGAGATTTGGAGCGATTGCGTTTTGTCCATCAAGACCGGATTTCTGATTTCGGAGATGATATCGAAGTAATGTTACTTAAGGGAGTACAACAGCAAACTGGCGAAACAGAGCTGTTTGTCGTACTAGATTCAGCCAAAAAACGAGCTGTGGCAGGTACTGTCAGTAAAATTTCTGAGCTACTCTCTAGTTTAGATGATGTTAGCTTGAGGCATGCAGCTCTTGCGCTTAGTTTTACCGCAGCTACGTCTTCGATCCCTGAAGCTGATCGGAATAATGAATATGTTGCAGTGGAAGGTAAATCATGAGTACTAGCATCTTAAGTAACAAACCAATTCGCCACGTTCTCGGCATCTCCGGTGGTAAGGATAGTGCTGCTTTGGCAATTTATATGCGCGATAAGGTGCCAGAGATGGAGTATTTCTTTACTGACACTGGTGCTGAGTTGCCCGAGGTGTACGATTATCTTGATAAGCTCGAAGCCTACTTGGCTAAGCCAATAACTCGGTTAATGACGAATGGCGATTTTGATCACCTTCTAAGTAAGTACAACAATTTTCTTCCGTCACCGAACACAAGATGGTGTACTCGCGAGATGAAAATTCGTCCGTTCGAGGAGTGGGTAGGGACTGATCAAGTTATTACCTATGTTGCGATACGGGCTGATGAAGATCGCGATGGGTACCGCAGCACAAAAGCAAATATCCAACCTAAATTCCCCTTTAAGGTTGACGGGATTGTGCGGTCAGATATTGAGCGTATTTTGATCAATGCGGGAGTTGGTTATCCAAAATATTACGAGTGGCGGAGTCGATCCGGATGCTATTTTTGTTTCTTTCAACGCAAGAATGAGTGGATTTCACTCGCTGAGAGACATCCCGATCTCTTCGAGCGCGCTAAGAAATACGAGAAGTTAAATACTTTGACCGGTGAACAATATACATGGACACAGGGAGAAACGTTAGAACAGTTGGTTGCAAGAGCGAGTGATATCAAAGCTCAGGCTAACTCAAGGAAAACCGTAACAAAACGTATGCCCTGGCAAGAACAGTTAGCCAATCTCGCTGACGAGGAAGATAACGAGTCTTGCCTCATTTGCACGCTTTAAAATACTAAGCCAATATTATTCTCTATTTAGCCCTCATTTTCTGAATAATGGACGATTCTATCACTCGTACTTTGCCAACATCTGTAAGCCCACCAGCTAGCTCGTGGGTCCGTTTCTTACGCACTTATGGGCCCACCCCAAACAATGCAAGTTTATTTGATGAATATGTTTCAGCGGCTCTGGCGAAAGCCAAAGTTGCCCCTATTCGGCTCAATAGCCCTCAACTAAATGATATCTTGGAGCGTGTTCGCTCCGGTGTCCCAGGCTCTATTTTAATAGCAGGGACCGCAGGAGATGGCAAGACATACCATTGCCGCGGCCTGTGGTCTGAGTTAGGAGGTGATCATCGCGTGTGGTCTGATCCCGAGCCAATCAAGAAACAGTCCATTGATGGCGGTCGAGTAGCCATTTTCATAAAGGATCTGAGTGAACTTAGCGACGAACAAGGAGACGAAGCTCTTGGCTTATTAGAACGATCAGTACTAGGTAAGGAGGATCACGAATTCTTAGTCTTGGCTGCAAATCATGGTCAGATATTGGAGCGACTCAGGTCACTTGGTAATCGCCAAGGGCGTTCCCATCCATTGCGCAAACTCATTCAAGACATCTTCCTACAATCAAACTCTCAACATGAAAGGCTTGCCGTCTTCGACTTGAGTAAAACGGCCCACCGACATTCCCTAGAAGAATCACTCGATGCCGTCTCTAAGCATCCCGCTTGGTCCAATTGCGTGAGCTGTTCCCTAGATATGGGCGGGCGTATCTGCCCAATTTCCGAAAACCGCAGACGTTTACTTGGCGAGAACGACGGTCGCCGAATGGCCAAAAGATTAGGTGATCTGGTAGAGATTGCTAGATACAACGGTGCTCATCTGCCAGTTCGGGATTTGTTGGCATTGTCTGCGAACATGATATTAGGTCACCCAACTGCACGCGAGGGCCTCATGTCTTGCTCCGATATCGCCAAGATTCAGGAAGCAGGAACTGTCGAGAAAGGCAGCATTTACGGAAATGTATTCGGGGCGAATCTTCCTAGGCGAAGAACTCTATCTCGCCCTGTATTTCGTGTTTTGACTGCCTTCGGTATTGGGGAGGAGACTTCGAACGCATTAGATGGTCTTCTTGTTTACGGAACCGACGACAGCAAGCTTTCGGATAGTTTTGCCCGCCTAGTAGCCTCGGACGCCATTTATGGTGCAACTAAGTCCTATTTAGCCACCCAAAGAAGATACTTGGAAGGCGATGAAGGAGCGCGGCTCGAAGATGGGGCAGTGGATTTCCTTAAGCGTATGGAAAGCCAACGCCAGCGCCTTTTTTTCACTCTTCCCGAGACTGAACCAGACTTCCGGTTCTGGGACCTGACTGCGTTTCGCTTCGCTGGAGACTATTTGCAAACGGTTGCCGCCCTTGCCCAACGAAAAGCAATTGCCGAACTTTCCCGGGCTCGGCTAGCACGAGGGCTTAATAGGATTATGTCGGGATTGCTGCTTGAGAACACAGATAAGATCTTCATCGCTAGCTCTGGAGGGTTTACGCATTCGAAAATTAGCGTACTTTGCGATAGCGAACTCCCCGCACGGAGAGTATCTGGCGGCATAGGTATGGCGATCAAATTGGATGAAATTACCGGCCAACCTAGTATTGATATTAAAGTCGCATTTGATGCAAGCGGCGAGGTTTCTCTCCCCCTATCCCCCATTCGTTTTGAGTTTCTCTGCCGAGTTGCCGAAGGAGCCCTACCAGCGAGCTTTTCCAACGAGTGCCTAGAAGACTTAATGGCCTTCAAGGCACGACTGTTGCGCCAAGCCGAGCTATTCCGATCCGGAATGGAATTAGATGGCGAACCTATTCCCGACGACGGAACTCTCTACCTTAACTTTATCGAAATCGAGCAGAGCGGCCATGGCTTTTCGAGACCAATTGCAGTTAAGGTCGGAATATGAGGGAACGTATCGATAACGTCGACTTCACGGTCGACGAGCATATATGGGGGCATCGACTCTACGATGAGCAGCTCCCACATCTCGCAGTATTGGAGTTCTTGGGCGTTCTCGGCTCTAATAAGCACACCCCCTTAATTGAGCTCCCCGGCGAAAAAGTTCGTTACAAGCCTCAGCGACAGATCCGATTACGCTCTTTGCTATTTAACAATCCCTATGTTCAGACTGTTCGCGACCGCCCCATATCCGACAGCGATAAGTGGGAGCAATGGCGAGATCTATTTGTAGCAGAAGCAACAGGGCATGGTGATGAGAATATCGACTATCTACGCGAAGTATTCCCGTCTTTTGACGACTTTGCCAAGGCGATCGAACTCCTTAGGTCTTCCGCTTTCGAGGCTCGGAGCAACAAACGCTGGAGTTCCAAGTTCATTTTCCCGTTCGGGCCGGATGCCCTTTACGAAGATCTGCGCATCGATTCATCGGGCGCCACGAACGACCGGAGATTCTTCGCTCGGACGGGGGAGTTACTCTATCTGATGCTATGTCGAGCGAGCAACGGTCGCCAACTAGGTCAATTGCTTGTAGAGCGTCTTTTTGTCTCTTCTGCTCCCCTCAATCGCCTGGCCCGAGCGCTGCAAGGAGAGTCCCAGCATGCGCCA
>CAZEZK010000031.1:1849-7706 GCA_964516935.1 uncultured bacterium | reverse complement strand
CACGCACGCACGGTTTGATCAGCTTTGCGATGATTGGCTGGCTATCCTCGCGCGCGACATGCCCGTGTATGATGCCTTGGAGCATCTCATCTCGAACGCCGGTCTTAACCTTCTGCTTTATTTCCTCGAATGCTCAAAAGCGGAAGTGGGAGACACCGACCCTGTCGAGATAGTTTGTGAAATCGTCTCTCGTGAGAGGAGTAAGGTTCGAGCACTTTCGGGCGAGTCTTACCAGGCAAATCAATCTCTTTCTTTGAGGGCGGTCCGAGCTTCAATAGAAAATTTCCTGTTCACTCCAGAATGGGAGAGCGCATTGTCCTCAATTGATCAGAGCACACAATGCATGCTCGCGTTACGAGACCGTTTTCAATGGCCGTCTGCGGAGAGCGATGAGGACAACGATTACAGCAGGATGACTGGTGAAGAGATGGCGGGAGTTTTAATAGAAAAGGCCCTTGCCAGGCACGAACAGCATTTTGGCAAGATTCACGCGTCCTGGTCGCGCGCTATAGGCCTCAGCTCCCGAAGGCTTTCTCGCCGCAATCGTTACGCGCCCAATGATCGCTTGCTTAAAACTTTGGTCGTTTCCATGGTCGACGAGAGAATGCAGTTTGACGATTTCCTCCACGAGGCCAAGCGTCGATATGGTCTAGTGATAGGCGACGCAGAAGGTGGACATCTGATTCATGAGGATCAAATCGATCAGGAAGCCCTTAGCGACAATCGCGAAAACTTAGAGTCCCGACTTATGAGTCTCGGTCTCGTACGCAGACTCTCGGATTCCTGTTCATTCGTTGAGAATCCATTTGCAAGAGGAAAATGTTGATGTTGACGGATCGCATCATTGGCCGCGTGGGCGCTGACATCCTGCGCCGACGCTTGGACGAAGCGCGTCAAGGTGACTTATTCGGAGACGAGAGTACTGCCCTGTTCAGGCTCGACAAGCTATCGCCAGCTCAGATCGCTGCCGTGGTGCGCGAGATTCTCGCTAACCCCGATTTGGCTAGCAGGGTTCATCTTCGTATACCTGAGACATTGGTTGAAGGGGAAGGTCTTCCAAAGCATGCACTAACTAGCCTTAACGCTGGAGCTGTTAGAAACGGTGGCACTACCCAAGAAGCGTTGCTGACAGCCAATGGGAACGAACACAACTTGGCGGACACCCTGGGTCACGTTTCGGCTCTTGGAGCGAAGGAACTTCGAGCCAACGAAGATGCTTGGGTAGAAGCGTCTTGCCATGTTGCCGGCATGTCACCGACTCCTGAGGATCGGGCCGTATTTCGCGCCGCTCTCAAAGGACTCATAGCGGCCACCGAACTCTCCCTGAACGATTTGGCGGAATACTGCTGCGAAATCAGCGAAGCCACGACATCACATGGACATCCGATCCGCCAGGCTTTAGGCTGGGCACTTCACTGCGTTGGTCTTCCTAGGGACACGTTGCTCTTCGCCAACACCAAAACCTATAGCTCAGCTTATACGTCTTGGCGCAAAGCTTTCGAAAAACTTTATGCAACACGAGCTCCCCTGTTAAAAAGGCTTCGACCGAACGGTCAACCTTTAGACACCGACGAAATGCGTGAGCGCTTCGAGCAAAATGTCGACCATATCGCGGAGTCTGCGCAAGACACAATCAAAGCGTTCATTGAGGCCAATCCCGGAAATTCACAGACTGCGGTCGATTTGGCTGTATTTGAATGGGAACTAGACGGTGTCCACCATATTTTCGATAAACCCCGAGCTAGGCAGCTTGGCCTTGCCGAGGCGACATTACATTTCTTCGAACACGATTGTGATGAGGAACGTCTGCTGGAAGAGCGCTGGCGAACTTACTTGGATGAGTTTAGGGGCAGAGAACGTCGATCAGAGGGAAGTGACGAAGATGACGAGTCATTTTTCGATTTACACCGGCGCTATATAGAACAAAACCCTGCGCTGCATTCGCGCTGGGAGAAATTTATTTTCGGAAAGCCAATTGAATGCAGTGACTTTCTAGACGGCTTAGCTACAGCTGCTCATCGCCTGATTGCTAGAGCTGGACACTCAGCTACCGGTAAAGAACGGTTCCTTCGACTCACAGTCAGTAAAGGCCGGAAGGATTTGCGCGAGCGCTTCAATCATGATGTTGGGACCTTTTTCTCTCTGATGTATCGCGGGCTGCGCGAGCTGATGGGGGACAAGGTCGAGTGGCCGGTCATACGGGGCATTAACAACCTGCCCGATCCGATCTTCGAATTTCCATCATTCGCTGCAAAAGAGAAGGAAATCCGAGATAAAAAATTCAAAAAAGTCGTTTCATTGGCTCGCCAAGCTATCCAAATTAAATTTGAGGTCGCTCTCGTCGAGGGCCGTGGTGACAGCCAAATTATCTTGGAAAAGACTCAGCTACTCTGGTCATTCCGGCCGGATTCAATTGGTCTTTCTCTTTTCGATGACATGCGCCGTCTTCAAGAAAAAGGCACGGTAGCTTGCACTGAGGTTCCTCGCCGGATGGTCAGCAAGAAAGGGGGTGTCCAAAGTGTGTCGCTGTTTGACACAGGTACGATCGAGGCAACGTTTTCGCGAGATGCAGGTTCTTTAGTGCCGGCGTCTGCAAAACTTAAAAGCTTGAGGAATGTGATCAAGACAGCGATCAACGGACTTGCCTCAGAGGGTCGTTTGACTTCGGAGCAACGCGACGAGTTAAGGGGCGCGTGGGACGCTTTTGAGGCTGATTACAGCCAAGCTGTGAAGGACTTCATTGAAACAGGACTTCATGGAGAGGCTGTTTTGCAGCAAGCCGACTCCTTTGCAACATTTCTACGTGCGTTACTAACTCACGCCAGAGGCGATATATGTCGGTCAAAGCTCGTTTCTGAAGCCATTTCTATCGGCACGGTTCGCGTTTTGGGAGACCAGCCGTGTGTCATCATTCCTCCTTGGCATCCTGAGCGAATGAAAGCTCTTGCCGTCAAAACCCGCCGAGTAGCAGGTTTGATCTCCCATATGCTAGGGAGTTCTGGCGTTTCGTTTGGCGATAGAAATATCTTCTTTCGAGAGTTTTCGGAAGAGCTAGCCCATCCGTTTTATCCTGAGATTGCCATCGCTATGCGTGGCGGCAGTGCTGTTTTGGTTTCTGAAACTAGTACAGTCAACGGATATAGTCTTCTTGAGCGTCCTGTTCGCGGCGAGGATAGTTCCATGTCGGACGTGGATCCCAGCCTAGCAGCGAAGCAGGTAAAAGAACTCATGGAACGTTATGTTGGACTCCAGCCACATGAGGCTGCCAACCTTAGCATACTTCTCTATAACTCGGACGCAGCCGAACTTCCAGTGTCCGTCGTGCGTGAACTCGCCGGGATGCAAACAAATGGCGGATTCCAATGTGATATTTCTGTACGGCATCGTGATCCGGAAAAGCTGCGTAGGGTTTATACCGAACTTGTAGCCAAAGCTAGCGACGACCCCGATCTTCCAGTAGTCAGTGAGACTTCGGAAAACTTCATATCAAAGCTGCGAATGTCCGCTATACCCGCGTCTTCGATCCCTCCTTCCTCTTCTGCAGGGTTTCGTCCTTTCGATATTGCCTTTTTGCACGATGTCATTTCCAGAACCGCTGTAGTGGAATGGATCTCAGTGGATTGGAGTAATGACCGCCCAAATTTAGAACACGTACCCTCTCGATGGTCTTATCGTAGTGTTTCCGGCGAGAACGAGCTCAAATCGACGACGTTTCTCACATGTCCACGCCAGACCTCGTCTGGCTGGGCTTATGTTAATACTGTAGCCTCGGTCGCGAGGCAATTAGATGCCCCCTTGAACGCCCAATATCTTCCTGCTCGCAGGATTTCCCTACAAAGCGAAGCTCTTCACGAGATTTTGGAAGACGCGCACTCGCTAGCGGAATGGGTAGCCACCTACGATGAATTATTGGACAAACGCCAACTACAGGCCAACGGAATTACTGTCGTTCGCTATCGAAGAGCCACGACAAACGGACGAAATATGATTGTGAGTTCCACATCTGAATTGCGTCTGTTGAGCGTTCTTTTAAGGCGTAGGCTGGAAGAGATTGTGGCGCTAACCCCCGACCAACTCAATGAGGTCACCAATCGTGTGAAAAGGGATGCGCTCTCGATCTCGGGAGATATTGTCCTGCGCGCGGCGAAAAGAGGCGTCTCCGCAGGAGAAATGATTGGCTTAGTGATGAGTCGATATCTTGTTGAGCGGGAGCTGAAAGGACTTGCCGGCAATGGAGTTCGGCCAGCTTTCAATGCCTATTTCCTTCTGGATGACTATGCCGATTGGCTAGCTCAGAGGGAGAGTAGAATAGCGGATATATTGGGGCTTTGTGTGGAAGAGTCTGACGACGGGCCACTGCTGCATGTGGCCGTTGTTGAGTCCAAATATGTCTCAGTGAATGGCGTCGCGGAAGCCCGTCGATCCTCTAAAGCGCAGCTCATGGCTACGCTAAGCACGTTCCGGGAAGCGCTTTTTGGCGATCCTGGTCGCCTCGATAGAGATCTCTGGCTCTCTAGACTAGCCGATCTGCTAATTGACTCTGACATCCCACCAGGATGTGCGGGATTACTTGAAAGGATGCGCGCTAAATTGCGGGACGGAGAAGCTAAAATCTCCTTGCGAGGCTATTCGCATATCTTCATTCATTCCTCCGACCCGACCACACAGTCTCCAGGATCGGAAAGGCTGCTGTTAGACAATTCTGATGGGATCGATGCATGGCAAGAAGTTTTTGACAGACCCGAGCTGCGTCGGCTTTTGGAAGCCTACTCATGCAAAGAAGATCCTACACCAATCCGCGCGTCATTTGGCTTTCAGACCCCATGGACACTGTCCGATCCTCGTTTGCCAGCGGCTCGAGTGGCATGGTCCGCTATGATTGAGAGACTCACTCCAATTGTCGAATCTTACACAGAGGTAATAAACGCGGTGACTCCTGTCCAGTTACCTCCCGACACTGCCATCGAGACATTATCGCTTAATACACCTATGGAGGTTAAGCCGACTGTAACAGACGGAATTTCACATGCCGAATCCGAAGAAGACGGCAGCGAATTTGCACAACTTGTCTCACTTAAGGCCTCTAGCTTATCGGCTACAGAGGATGAGCGGGAATCTTGGGCAGAAGACGCTACTAAAAAACTGAAGACAGCACTCAACAGCTACGGTTTACAGACTTCTGTTCTAGGGACACGCTTAACCCCCAATGGCTGTCTGATTAGGCTGGCCGGATCTGACCGCTTACGTGTCGAGGACATTGAGGCAAAGCGCACACTGCTATTAACAACACATGCACTTCGTTTGGTCACAGTTCAGCCAAAACCAGGGGAGATTGTGATCACTCTGGCGAGTGAGAAAAGACAGTCTGTTTCCATGTGGGATCTTTGGGCGCGCAGAAAACTTAATAGGAACGCCGCTGGAATTAACACTTCCTTCATCCTCGGCCTCCAGGAGATAAGCGGCTCCATCCTTTATCTCAATTTGGGAGGAGAGTTTGGGGGGCTAGCTGCTCATGAACCTCACTCTTTGGTTGCGGGAGCCACGGGAAGTGGCAAATCGGTTTTAATCCAAGCCATTTTGCTGGATATAGCCGCGACCAATACTAAAGAATTAGCACAGATCGTCTTGATCGACCCTAAGATGGGCGTCGACTATGTTGCACTTGAAAACTTACCCCATTTGCGAGAGCCGATGGTTACCACGCGGGAGCGCGCAGCCGAGGTTCTAGCTGGATTGGTTGACGAGATGGAAAATCGCTACCGGACATTCGCAGCAGCTAGAGCGCGGGACCTGGCTACTTATAACGCCAAAGCCACTCCAGAAAGTAGACTTCCGATGGTTTTCCTTGTCCATGACG
>CAZEZK010000031.1:0-1839 GCA_964516935.1 uncultured bacterium | reverse complement strand
CGCTGATTGGATGCTTGATGACACCTATAAAGCAGCAGTTAGTGCTGCTGTCCAAAGGCTAGGGGTTAAGGCTCGTGCTGCTGGAATTCATTTGATTTTCGCGGCTCAACGCCCGGACAAAGATGTGATGCCGATGCAGCTTCGGGAGAACCTTGGGAACAGGCTAATCCTAAAGGTAGCTAGTGAGGCAACATCTAAAATCGCTCTTGATCGGCCTGGAGCTGAATTATTGCTTGGAAAAGGTCATTTAGCGGCGAAGTTGAACGGAGAGCAAGGTCTTATTTTTGCTCAAGCTCCTTTCCTTTCTGATGAAGACATCGGAGCAGCTGTAGAGGCAATTGAACGAGATTCTAGTGATATGTCTTAAGTTAATTTAATTTAGTCTGAGTTTCTTTAGCACCTACTCAGTTTCATCTTAGCAAATTAGTAATATAAAAAACTATAGGAGTTTATGTTTGTTCCGAATTACTGCAAGAACAGTGCTTGAACTTGGTTCTGAGTTGATAAGCTCAGACATAATTGCATTCTACGAACTCATAAAGAATGGTTTTGATGCGCAAACTAAGACCGGTGTTAATGTTCGATTCGATATAGTTCTTTCTCAAAGAACTTATTTGCGAATTCGAAAAAATATTTCTTCAGGAATGAGCCTGGAGGAATTAAAAAAGCAAATAAAGTCGGAGTTACTTCTAACTGCTAGCGAAGTATCGCGCGAAGGTTTCGTTATTGCAATCGATAAATCGTCGTCACTCGAATCCCTAACTCTCAACTTTGAGAGGGCTCAGAAACGTTTTAATACGATTACCGTATCCGACGACGGCCTAGGGATGTCGCTTGAAGATCTTCAGCATAATTTCCTAGTAATAGGTACACCGTCACGAAAAAAAGAGGTTGACGCCGCGCTTAAACGTGGTGATACACATACACCATACCTTGGTGAAAAAGGTATTGGCCGACTTTCTGCAATGCGACTTGGGGAGTATCTTAAAGTTGAGACAGCGAGAGCAACTGATACAAATTTCAATATCCTGGAAATTGACTGGACAGCATTTGGTGATGTTGACACTATGCTTGATCAGATACCAATTGCGCCAAGTATTGGGGATCAAAAACCAAACAATGATTGGTCAGGTACCTCAATCATAATCAGCGATCTCACTGAAAATTGGACTGAGTCTCGTGTTCGCGAAATGGCTGAATATGATTTTGCACGCCTGACTGATCCATTCGCTGATGCAGGGGCTCGTCCTCGTATCGCGATCTATTGGAATGGTGAACGTATGGCAATTCCAATTATGTCGAGTGCTCTCCTCAATGCAGCACATGCGCGAGTGAGTGGGATTTATGAAATTATTGACGGTTCACCAGTCCTTACTTGCAATTTTGAGGCGCTTAGTCTGGGTTTTGATCATCCGATCGAACGGCAAACATTGAAGATCCCAGAAGAGGATCTTCAAGCGGCAATAATTGGTAAAGATGGATCTGTAGAGGACACTGCTCTTATGTCTATTGGACCGTTCAGCTTTGAAGCTCATTGGTACAATCGACGTAGACTTTCTGCTATTGATTCTATTGGTGAGCAGCGTGCAGTACGGGAGTTGCAGGAGAAATGGTCAGGTATTCTCCTCTTTCGTGATCGATTCCGCGTTTTCCCTTATGGTGAAGATGAAGACGACTGGCTGGAGCTTGACCGTAAAGCACTTCGAAGATCTGGATATACGCTCAATAAGACGCAGTTCATCGGTCGTGTAAACATATCACGAACTCGCAATCCAATGTTAGTAGATCAAACCAATCGTGAAGGTTTACGTGAAACCTCAGAGCAATTTGTGCTACTCC
>CAZEZK010000030.1:7700-17497 GCA_964516935.1 uncultured bacterium | reverse complement strand
GCGAGAGCTTTCAATTCAACCCTCTTGGGTGCCTTTGAACTGGAAGCACTATATATCGCTTTCAATAGCGACTCCAACCCTGTTTCAATTTCGCTACCTCCGGGCAACTGGCATCAGGTTGTAAATACCGATCTACCCTGGAAGGACCACTTTCTGAATAGGTCGGGTCCCGCTTTGCCAAACAAGCTAGAGCTGGTCCCCTATTCCGCTCTTCTCGCAATTTCTGTATAGTTTAACTTATATGCTATCACTCGCCTTTACCCTCTTTCTGCTAATGGATTCCATTGGGAACATCCCCTTTTATATCAGTTTTTTAAAAAAGGTCCCCCCCCACCGGCAGTACTGGGTGATCTTCCGCGAAATGCTCATCGCCCTTTTCGTGATCCTCCTTTTCAGTTATGTCGGCGATCAGCTCATGATCTTCTTAGGCATTTGCCACAATGCGATTCAGATTGCTGGCGGCATTATCCTCTTTCTGATCTGCTTGAAGATGATCTTTCCAGATCCTCACAACGCACTCGACGATCTACCGAATGATAGCGAACCCTTTATTGTCCCTCTCGCCGTTCCTCTTGTCGCTGGCCCCGCCGTACTAGCTGCAGTGATGATCTATAGCCGCCAAGCCTCACACTATGGGATCCTATTGGGTGCAATTGTCATCGCATGGGTCGCATCTCTCTTGGTAACTCTTCTTGCCCCTCTCTTTCAGCGAGCTCTTGGCTGGCGTGGGATCATTGCGACAGAACGCCTAATGGGTCTTATCCTAGCCCTGATCGCCGTCCAGATGTTCCTTAACGGCCTCCACGGCTTTCTCAATCTCCCAGTCTCATGAGAGTAAAGTGTCTTCTCACCTATGACGGGACTCGCTACTTCGGTTGGCAGAAAACCAAGACCGGCCCCTCCATTCAAGAGACTTTAGAGATCGCCTTCAAGCAGATTTTACAAAAACCGATCCCCACAGAAGCCGCCAGCCGCACTGATCGCGGCGTTCATGCACGTGGCCAGGTGGTCCACTTCGATCTTCCTCTCGCCGATCTTCCCAAACTCCAGCGGCAGCTCAATGGTGTTCTTCCTCATGACATCCGCATCCGCTCGCTCGAAGAGATGGCCGACACCTTCCACTCGACGCTCGACGCCCGTAGCAAAGAGTACCACTACCATCTCTGCCTAGATCCCGTCCAGCTCCCAATGTACCGCCTCTACTCCTGGCGCTTCCATAAACTTCTCGATCTCGATGAAATGGCCCGCGCCGCTCCCCTACTTATCGGCACCCACAACTTTACCTCCTTCACAAGCGAGCATGAAGAAAACCCCATCTGCACCATCTCCAAAATCGAGTTTCATCCACTCCCTCACAACCGTCTCTGCATTGCTCTCCATGGCAACCGCTTCCTTTATAAGATGGCGCGCACACTCGTTGGCACCTTGGTCTATGCCAGCTGCGGCAAACTCGACAAGGCGACCATCCCCCTTCTCCTCGGCACCGATAATCGCCCAGAAGCAGGCATGACCGCTCCTGCCCACGGCCTCTTCTTGCATCAAGTATTTTACTAGACAATATACTCCTTCCAGCTCAAAGGCACCCAAGAGGATTGATTCAAAGCCTCTTGGGTGCCTTTGAGCTGGAAGGAGTATATACTTGTCTCATTATCGAGACCTCTTTATCCTTTTCTCTTATGATGGAACGCAATGATCCCTGCTGGTGTGGTAGCGGCAAGAAATGGAAAAAGTGTCACTACCCTCAACTCCCTACTACAGAGGCCCAAATCTACTTTAAAAAGTATGGGATTATTTTAAAAAATTCTGAGCAGATCGAAGGAATCCGACATGCCTGCCAAATAACCGCCGAGATCCTCGACAAGCTCTGCGATATGGCCCGCGCAGGAATGACCACCAACGACCTCGACGAAGCCTCCCGTCGCCTCCACAAAGAGGCAGGCGCCATCCCGGCCCCTCTCGGTTACGGCCAGCCGCCCTTCCCTAAATCGATCTGCACCTCATTGAATGAAGTGATCTGCCACGGCATCCCCGACAACACCCCCCTAAAGGAGGGCGACTTCCTCAATATCGACGTCTCTTGCATCGTCAACGGCTTCTTCGGCGACTGTAGCCGCATGGTTGCAATTGGGGAGATCTCCGCAGAAAAGCGTGATGTGATGGATGCCTCTCTTGAGTGTCTCCGTCGCGGCGTTGCCGTCTGTCGTCCCGGCGCAATGCTCTGGGAGATCGGCAAGGCGATTGAAGACTACGCCACCAGCAAACGCTATTCCGTCGTAACCCAATTTGTCGGCCATGGCGTTGGTCTCCAGTTCCACGAAGCGCCTGAAGTGCCTCACAACTACAATGGCCGCGATATTCCCCTAGTCCCCGGCATGACATTCACCATTGAGCCGATGATCAACGTAGGCGTTCGCGAAGGGACTTTTGATAAAAATCAGTGGACCGTACGCACCAAAGATGACAAACCCAGCGCGCAGTGGGAACATACGATCCTCATCACCGAAACTGGCCATGAAGTTCTTACGATGCCCCCATCAAGCTCCCCCGCATGGAAACTACTCCTCATGCCTTAGGGCTGGAAGGAGTATATTTGTTCCCTTATAAGCCCTTAGGCCGGCCGCGTAACTCCAACCAAGCCTCTACCTTATTAACAGGTCTGGCTGTTGCTGTTGTAACGATCTCTTCCAACAGACGGTTCTCCTCTTCCAGACGTTTAACCTCCCCTTCGATAGCCACTAAGAACCGATCTTGACCTGCGTCGTAGAATGGCTCATCGCGCTCTCGTAAGAGTGTCTGTCTCTCTGTATCCGTATGAAATAATTCCGAACGAGTCTGATGTAATACAACACGTCTATCTTCAAACTGGCGACGCAGCTGGATCAGATCAAGGTTCTCTGCAACTTCTACTGACTTCTGACGCAACTCTTCATTCACCTGCTTTTCTGCCGCATAGAGACGTGTGAGCGTCTCATTGATCAGTTGTGTTTGCTCCTGCGCAGAGCGAGCCGCATTCAGTTCCTTGAAGAGCTGTTCGTTCTGCTGCTTTAGTCCCTCTTCGCTGCGTGCACGGTCGAGCTCTTTCTGCAACGCCTCTTTCTCAGAGCGGATAAAAGAGATCTCCAGCGACTCAGCTGACATATTCAGCTGCAGCCGAGCATGATCTTTTTGCAACTCTTCATGCTGCAACGCTTTTGCTTCGAGCTCTTTCTGCAACAGACTCTTTTCTTGAGAGTACAAAGCAATCGTCTGTTGTAAATGGTCTACAGCAGCTACTCGCTCTTCTAAAAGCTCTCTCTCTTGTTGCAATTTATCGCAGGTGGCGATTCGCTCTTCCAGCTGCCGCTCTAAAATATTTCTCTCTTGCGATTGGAGAACTGCGGTCTCCTGCAATCTATCCCAAACGAGCGTTCGCTCCTCTAGCCGCTTCTGCAACTGATCTTTTTCCTGCGCAATTGCCGCAACTGTTTGGCGGATCGCAACACACTCTTTTTGCAACTTTTCACAAGCGGCGACCTTTTCATCAAGCGCCTCTCGCAATCCATCATCTAGTACTGGTGCTGCCTTCTGCTGTTGCGGCTCTTCCACAGTAAGAGCCCAATCTCCCGCAAAAGAGAGGGTGAACCAGCCAGAAAGAATTGAAAGCAGAAGACCAAATGTCCAAAAGAATGGCGTTGAGCCGAAGATACATCTCCCCAGTAAAACAAGCGCTGTAGCAATCGCCATATAAAAGAACAGCTGTGTCCAGCGCGGCTGTGCACCAAAAAATATACCCGCCAATGCTAATCCGGCAAGCTCATAGTGGGAAAAATGGAGAGCCAAATAGAAGGAGCTGCTAAGAAAAAGCACTCCTATAGAGAGCCAAAAGAGTGATTCAGCTTTTGGCAGAGTGGCGTCTGACACCAATTCGTTCAATGGCTCTTGCAACTGTCCAAATCCCTTGTTCCAACCGGACGAGATCGAAGCTCTCGTTCGGGGCGTGAATGTTGTCGTCTGGAAGCCCATACCCCATTCCTACCACCTGCGCGCCAGAAATGCGAGATAAATCTGCAATAATTGGGATAGATCCTCCAGCCAAAGTGGCGCGACATGCCACCCCCATAACCTCTTCGTAGGTTTCAGAAAGCGCCACAGCCAATAGAGACTGCGGATCGCCGCGAAATGAAGCGCCGCCACCGTGCGATCGTAACTCAATTTTCATGCCCGGTTTGACGCGCGCCACTAAAAATTCTCGCACGCGCTGCTCGATTAACTCCGGATCTTGGTTAGGAACCAATCGACAAGAGATCTTCGCAGTCGCCTTTGCAGGAATCACCGTCTTAAAGCCCGCACCATTATATCCTCCACTGATCCCATTAATCTCAATTGTCGGACGCAGCCAGAGCGCTTCGTGCGGTTTATACCCATCTTCTCCACCACACGCCTCGATCCTAAATTCCCTTCGGAAAAAGTCGCGATCCTGCGTTGAACTGTACCGCGCACGTTCCGCCTCTGATAACTGCACAACCTCATCATAGAAATGGGGAATCGCCACACGTCCATCCGCATCCCAAAATTGAGCCAATACTTCCACTAATGCGCGATTAGGATTATAGGCAACACCACCCAACATTCCCGAATGAAGATCAGTCGCTGAACCAGTCAGCGTCACCTCCATCGTCATGATGCCCCGCGCACCAAGCGTCACTGTCGGCGTCGTCTTATCAAAGAGATCAAAGTCGGCGATCATCAGATAGTCCGCACGCAATAGCTCCTCTAAAGAACCCATCACCTGTGCTAACCCTGCGCTACTCGACTCCTCTTCTCCTTCGATGCAAAACTTCACATTGATCGGCAGTTTTAACCCCTGCTCTTTCCAGGCGCGCATCGCTAAGACTGCATATAAAATCTGCCCCTTATCATCCAGAGCTCCTCGCGCATAAACTTTTCCATCACGCTCTGTCGGCTCAAATGGATCACTATTCCACAACTCCACCGGATCGACTGGCTGCACATCGTAATGGCCATAGATCAGTAGTATCGGCGCTTCAGAACCTGCATCCAGATTTTCCCCATACACTAATGGACAACCTGGTGTATCAATCGACCGCGCAGAAAACCCAACACCCTCCAGCAACTCCACCAACCAATTGGCACAACGCGCCATCTCCGGCCGCTGAGCAGGATCTGCACTAATCGTCCGAAAGCGCAAAAAGCGAAAATAGTCGTCGCGAATCTGCGCCTGATGTGCACGCGTCCACTGTTGAAATATTGCTAAAGACATCCAGGATAAGGATAAAGGATAAGACAGTGAGAAGTCTACAAAATGAGCCCAATGACTGTTCCATTCCGCCCCGTCTTTTTTTCTCGACGGTATGAATAGTAATCCTTGACCTCACAGCAAGTGCAGAGGTTAGCGACCTCTATATGAGTCTCCAGAACTCCGCACTGTAGGAGCTGACGCCGACTAATCTCCCAGAAGTCGAAGTGATTCGGAGCTACCTGAGCGTCCCAGAACGTTTCTGGGAGCTCTGTTTGGTAGTTTTTAAACTCCGCATGGTCGGGCCCAAGGGAGGGTGAGATAGCCACGAGAAGATCGCGCGGCTGACTCCCCATCTCGCGGTGGAGCGCCTCGATCAGGTGGCGGTAGATATTCTGGACACTTCCCCTCCAGCCTGAGTGGGCAATGCCGACTGCCCGCTGGACTGGGTCGTAAAAGAGGGCGATCTGGCAGTCGGCGTGGGTTGCCCCCAGACCAATCCCGGGCTCATTGGTAATGAGGCCATCCGCGACAAAGTGGTCCCCCACATTACTGGCCGTCACGCGACAGATCCCAACACCATGCTCCTGATGAGGGAAGACGAGATGGGCTAGATCAAGCTGATCTCGGATCAGCTCTCGGTTCTCTAAAACATATGGAGGATGGTCCCCAACAGAGTTACTTACATTAAGCGAATCAAAGGGCTCCTTGCTAACCCCACTGTGCCGTAAAAAAGTTCCATGACAGATCCCTGGAATATTTTCTAAAATATCATAACTGAGCCATTTGATTTTTTTCATAAAATCCATTATGAATGACATATCGAACTTTGACAAGATCTCGTAAAACCGGTTTAATGTAGGACCTTCGGTAAGACTATGGCTTTTGCAAAAAGAATTGCGCTTTTTCTCCTTTTGAACTTTTTAGTCATCACCATGATCTCTGTGGTGCTAAATTTTTTTAATATCCGCCCCTACCTGACCGCATACGGCTTAGACTACAAATCCCTCATGATTTTCTGTCTCCTCTGGGGCTTCGGCGGCGCTTTTATCTCCCTCGCCCTCTCCCGCGTCATGGCAAAGTGGAGTATGGGAGTTCAGGTGATCGACCTCCGCACCAACGATCCCGAACTGCGAAAACTGCTCGACATCGTCCACTCTCTCGCCAAAGAGGCTGGTCTTCCAGCCATGCCAGAAGTGGGGATCTACCGCTCAAATGAGGTAAACGCCTTTGCTACGGGCCCATCCCGCAGCCGCTCCCTAGTTGCCGTCTCCACAGGCTTACTGAACCGCATGGAGACCGAAGAGCTGCGCGGCGTCCTAGCCCATGAGATCTCCCACGTCGCTAATGGCGATATGGTCACGATGACCCTCCTACAGGGTGTCGTCAACGCCTTTGTGATGTTCCTCGCTCGTGCCATCGCCTACATCTTATCTGGTGCTGGCCGGGGTGGCCGTGAGAATAACATCGGTGCGAGCTACTTCCTCTTCGTCTTTCTCTTCCAAACCGTCTTTATGATCCTCGGATCGATCCTCGTGGCGACCTATTCTCGTTTCCGCGAATATCGCGCCGATCGCGGCGGAGCCACCCTAGCAGGAAAACAGGCAATGATCTCTGCTCTCCAAACCCTCAAAGCCCTCCAAGAGGTTAAAGATCCGAGAGAATCTGCCAACTCCGCTATTGCTGCATTTAAAATCTCCCACCTCTCTAAGAAGGGGCTCTTCTCCCTCTTCGCTAGCCATCCGCCCCTTGAAGATCGGATCGAGCGCTTGCGCAAGCTCTCTGCATGACAGTTATCGTTGGAATGTCGGGGGGCGTCGACTCCTCCGTCTCAGCCCTCCTCCTAAAAGAGCAAGGCTACAAAGTAATTGGCCTTTTCATGAAGAATTGGGAAGAGACCGATGCAGAGGGGCGCTGCTACGCCTCTCGTGAATATGAAGATGTCGCCCGCGTCTGCGACCAGCTCCAGATCCCCCACTATAGCGTCAACTTCGTCGAAGAATATCGAAAAGCAGTCTTCTCCCACTTCCTCGCTGAACTCAAGGCTGGCCTAACGCCCAACCCCGACATCCTCTGCAACCGTGAGATCAAATTCAACGCCTTCCTAAAAAAGGCTCTCGAAATGGGCGGTGACTTCCTCGCCACAGGCCACTACTGCCGCCTCGACAATCAGAAACGACTTCTCAAGGGCAGCGATCCCGCCAAGGACCAGAGCTACTTCCTCTACGCCGTAAAAAAAGAGGCGCTCCAACAGGTCCTCTTCCCCGTCGGCCATCTGACAAAACAGGAGGTGCGCGCCATCGCTAAAGGCGAGAGGCTCGCCACCGCAGAGAAGAAGGACTCCACAGGCATCTGTTTTATCGGCGAACGCCACTTCACCCCCTTCCTAAAAAACTATCTCGGCCTGAAGCCGGGAAAGATGATGACCGGCGCCGGCGAAGTCGTTGGTGAACATGAAGGGCTCGCCTACCACACTATTGGACAGCGCAAAGGCCTTGGCCTCGGCGGTGAAGGAGAGCCCTGGTTCGTCGTCGACAAAGATCTCGAGCGCAATGTGCTCCACGTCGAGCGCGGCACTAACCACCCTGCGCTCTTCGCCAGCCAACTCACCGCTAACCAGCTCACCTGGATGCAAGAGCCGACGCTCCCCAACCGATGCCGAGCAAAGATCCGCTACCGGCAAGAGGATCAAGAGTGTGAAATTGTATCTATTGAGAATGGAATCGCCTCTGTGGTATTCGAAAAACCACAGCGCGCCATCACCCCCGGACAGTCGATCGTCTTCTACGAAGACGATCTCTGCCTCGGCGGTGGCGTGATTCAGCCCAAATAAGGTTGGTAGGTGATAACTGACCTAGCTTCATAAGCTGTTTCGATGTTTGCACGTTGCTCTTGTATAGCCCGATAGTACGAGAGATCCTCATCGCTATCACTCCAATGTGCAGCAGTGGTATAGAGGAGACAGACAGCAAATACTACAGTGACAACAATACCAACTTGGCCGACGACTGGAATCGCAAAGAAACCACCAACAAGCAGCGCTGCACCGCCCATGAGCAGACCAGCTGTCGAAATCGAGTAACCTGTTAACTTACTCACACGTCTCTGCAAGATCTCAAGCGCATTCCGAGCAATTGTGCTAATCGCATCATCTCGATCCGTTGGACAGCGCTCAGCCATTCCTTGCAACTTATACGCCTTGTGCAGTTCAGAAAAGGCTCTTCCAAAAGCAACTACTGCTCCGAAGAGAATCATGACCCCTGCAATAATCATCGCCAAACTACCATCCGACTCCTCTTTCTTCTTCTCTGTCTTTGTCGGCTCATTCCCTGCGCCGGTATAGATATTCGTGACATTGTAGGTGGTGTTTTGGCTTGGAGAGGAGAATATATGACTCCAAAAAAACCATTCGAAGATCGTCGGCTGGATTCGATCGACCTGATGAATGTGAATATACTGCGTTGCAGGTTGCACGTTAGTAACAGGAACAGCATACACAGGAGGATTCATCTGATCCGCTGTATCAACCCAACTATAGGCAAAGTTTCTAACACCATCTGCGGTTGCCATATCAATAGACATACATCTCTCCCAAAAGTTTTACATAAAATTTACACTGAAACAGGAAAAAGAGGCAACGGAAAAGAATTAATTTAACAAACCTCTATAGGAGGCAAGGCGTGACAGAGCTGCGCGACGCTCTGCTCATGGAGAAGGATATAATGAACTTCTTGAAGAGAGGCCAGCATCTGCACAAAGGTGTCGCAGGAAGTTCCTCCGGGCACATAGATGACGCAACGCCGCTTCTCTGTCTGAGAAACGCGCTGGAGATCGCGGAAGAGCGCTATAGTGATCGGCCCCGGCTGCAGTGTAAAAAGAGTGTAAGGAATGCTCTGGAGCGCTTGCTTGAGGGCAAAAAAGTGCTCCTCATTGAAAATTTTTGAATTGCTATTACTCTCGAGGAGTCGCTGGGCAATCTCAGAAAGGGTCACCTGAACGCAGCCCAGCCGCTCTACAGCGATGCCAGCGGCGAGGTTCGCCATCTGGACTGCTGTGCGCATATCGAGACGGTTTGCCAGTATGGCACAAACGACTGCGAGAACTGTGTCCCCGGCGCCAGTCACATCCTTAACCTCTTTTGAGCGGACGGAGAAATCCTCACGCGCCCCTTCGGCACTGAAGAGCGACATCCCCGCCTCGGAACGGGTAATAAGCAGCTGCTCCGCTGCGGCTGTATTGAGCAGAATACGAGCCACACGGTCAAGCGGTTCCGAAGGGGTGGCTCGCGCTGCGAGATAAGCCTCTTTTAGATTGGGCTTTAGCACTGTCGCCCCACGATACTTGGCAAAGTCGATCCCCTTTGGATCGACAACAGCTGGGATTTTATGAGCACGGCAAATTGCAATCGCCTTCTGTAGCAAGGCAAAAGTTAAAAAACCCTTGTTATAATCAGAGATCGCTACAACCTGGACTGTCGGGATGATACGCTCGAGCTCGCCGAGCAGATAGGTTTCAAGATCAGGCGGCAGAGGAGTTGTTGTCTCGCGATCGACGCGGAGAA
>CAZEZK010000030.1:0-7690 GCA_964516935.1 uncultured bacterium | reverse complement strand
CTGGCCATCGGAGACTAGGCGATTTTTTACAGGAGTGTGATAGGCCGGCTCGACGAGGAAGCCGCTCAGATCGATATGTTTTTCGCGCAGACGGTTCGCAAGAGTCTCCCCTTCTGTATCGGAACCGCGACGGCCAAGTGCAATCACTGAACCTCCGAGCGCAACGAGATTGAGCGCCACGTTGCCCGCTCCGCCAGGGCGCGACTCCTGTTTACTAATCTCCATGACAGGGACAGGCGCTTCCGGAGAGAGGCGTTGCACGCGACCGATCGTGTAGAGGTCGAGCATAAAGTCGCCAATGACAAGCGCGGTAAAGGGGTGAAATTTCGAAAGGTTCACCAGCGGCCATCCTGCAAGAGATACTCCTGCACATATTCGCGGACTGCTTCCGGGATTTGTGTAATCGGAGGCACTGCAACAGTCTTGTGAAACTTATCCATTTCGGCGCGTGTATAGTTCTGGTACTGATGCGCGAGGAATTCTGGCATATCGATGTAGTGAAT
Source organism: uncultured bacterium (assembly GCA_964516935.1). Classification (GTDB taxonomy): domain Bacteria; phylum Chlamydiota; class Chlamydiia; order Chlamydiales; family SM23-39; genus CAZEZK01. Next base: position 7,187 of record CAZEZK010000030.1, on the reverse strand, counting down.
GCGCTCCTGCTGATCAAGAGCAGTAAAGAGCGCGGAAACTAGGCGATTCCAGGTGGTAGCCTGCCCCTGTCCAATGTTATAGATCCCCCCCAAATCGCGATGACGCGGCTCGAGAAAGGCGCAGGTCATGCGTACTGCATCTTTGACATAAATAAAATCGCGGCACTGCTCCCCATGGCCAAAGCGTGGGGTATTGGATTTAAAAAGCTGGATCGCCCCCTCTTTGCGTGCTGTACCAGTCATCTTCAAAACAACCGAGGCCATCTTCCCCTTATGGTACTCATTAGGGCCAAAGACGTTAAAATATTTAAGTCCGACCGCTCGATTCAACCCCCCCTCTCTCTGCAGCCAGAGATCGACCAGGTGCTTTGAATAACCATACATATTGAGTGGCCGCAGAGCGTTGAGCCCCGCCTCATCATCGGAGAAACCCAGCTCTCCATCGCCATAGGTGGCCGCAGAAGAGGCGTAAATAAAACGCTTGTTATGAGAGAGCGCCCATTCAGCCAGACGGATCGAGTAGCGATAATTATTCTCTAAAAGATAGTCGGCGTTCGTTTCGGTCGTATCGCTGCAGGCACCCATGTGGATCACCACATCGACCTCATCACCATGATCTTTGAGCCAGTCGAAGAGCATATTGGGGCTAATAATCAGTGAAAAGAGCTTCCCCACCAGGTTCTTCCACTTCTCACCAGATTCTAGAGCATCAACTAGAATCAGATTCTCCTGCCCAAAGTCGTTCAGATGGCGAACGATCGCCGAGCCGATCATCCCGGCAGCCCCTGTGATTACAATAGACTTCTGCATGAGGGCCAAGTATATTGGAAGCGGCTAATTTCATGAAACCGCTACTCTCCGTCCGCAATCTCCACAAGGTCTACCCCGGATCCCCATCACACACTGCTGTACGGGGGGTCTCTTTTGACCTCCACCCTGGAGAGATCCTAGGATTTTTGGGACCAAATGGCGCAGGGAAGACCACCACCATCCAGATCCTTATCGGCGCTCTCACCTACACCTCTGGGACAATCGAATACTTTGGCCTAGATTTTGCCAAGGAACGCTCCCGTATTCTCCAGAAAGTCTCCTTCGCCAGCACCTATATCGGCTTACCACCACGTCTAACGATTGAACAAAATCTCCACGTCGCCGGAGCCCTCTATGGCCTCAGCTGCGCCGAAACGCGTCGCCGCGCAGAGCCACTGCTCAAGCGCTTTGATCTATTTGACCGCTGTAATCGCTGCACTGCTGCTCTCTCTAGCGGCCAGATCACCCGGTTGATGATCATAAAAGCCTTCCTTACCCACCCCTCCGTCGTGCTACTCGATGAGCCGACTGCCTCTCTCGACCCCGATGTCGCTCAAGATGTCTGCGCCTTTCTACGCGAAGAGCGCGCCAACCGCGGCCTATCCATTCTCTTCACCTCACATAAAATGGATGAAGTTGCCGCTCTCTGCGACCGCGTGCTCTTCCTCCAGAAGGGAAAAGTCGTTGCGGATGACCGTCCCGAGCATCTCGCCCGCAGCGTCTCCTCCTGCAAGCTCCATCTCATCATCAGCGATGGGCTCAAGCGCACCATCTCCTTAGCTGAAAAGAGCGCATTATCCTATACCGTTGATTACCGTTCGATCGCTATTGCAATGGATGCAGCACATATCCCGACCTTCCTTACAGCTCTCGCCCATGCAGAGGTCTCCTACACCGGCATCCGCATCGAAGAGCCCTCGCTAGAAGACTACTTCCTCACCATGGCAAAACAATGATCTCTAGAATTCGCGCGATTTTCCTCCGCTACTTCTATGAGTTTCCCGGTCTCGACATGATGTCTGAGATCTTTTTCTGGCCAATTATCGATATCCTCCTCTGGGGACTTACGATTGTCTGGATCCAGCGCCAAGAAAACGACCCGCAGCTCCCACGCCTCATCTTGACTGGCCTTATCCTCTTCCACGTGCTATTGCGCGGAGCTTGCGACCTCTCCTGCTCTATCGTCCGCGAGTTTTGGGATCGCAATTTACTAAACCTCTTTGCAACTCCGCTCCGACTGATAGAATGGGTGCTCGGATGTCTTACCCTCTCTCTTGTAAAAACGCTCTTCAGCATCACCTTTGGCTTCTCTATGGCCTATATCTTCTACGGAGTTAATGTCTTTGCTCCAGGCCCTATCTTTATCTTCTATGCAGCCTCACTTCTCCTCTCAGGCTGGATCTTGGGACTGCTCACCAGCAGCCTCATCCTCCTCTTTGGGCATAAGGTCGGCATGCTCGCCTGGATGGTTCCCTCCTTCTTCAGCCCCCTTTGTGCCGTCTTCTATCCCGTCAACAGCCTCCCCACATGGGTCCAATCAATCTCCTGGTCCTTGCCTATGACATATATCTTTGAAGCAATGCGTCAACAGCTCACCAACGGAACCTTTTCTCTTCCAGACTTACTCCATAACCTCCTTTTAAATGCGCTCTACTTCTGTATCGCAGCAGCCATCTTTAAGACTGCTTTCGAACGCAGCCGAGCAAGAGGGCTTAATCGATTGGAATGATCTCCCGTATTCGAGCTATCTTCTTCCGTTATCTCTACGAGCTACCCAGCTTTGATATGATGTCTGGCCTTTTTTTCTGGCCTATCATCGACCTCCTTCTCTGGGGCCTTGCTATGGTCTGGCTCCAGCGCCAAGAGCATAATCCTCAACTGCCGCAACTCATCTTGACCGCTCTTGTTCTCTTTCAGGTATTTTTACGCGGAGCTGTCGATCTCGCCTACTTCATGCTCCTCGAATGTTGGGGCCGCAATCTCATTATGATCTTCGCAACCCCGCTTCGACTTTTTGAATGGCTAATCGCAACTCTCTTACTGACTCTCATCAAGCTGCTGATTCTTCTCACCGTTAGCTCCTCTGCAGCCTATCTTCTCTCTGGAGTCAATGTCTTTGCCGTCGGCACCCCGTTTATTTTTTATACGCTTTCCCTTCTGACTTCTGGTTGGGCATTGGGAATGGTCATTGCCAGCATCATCCTTCTCATGGGGCAAAAGATAAGCATGTTGGCCTGGCTAGCGCCCGGCTTTTTTAGTCCCCTCTCTGCGGTCTTCTATCCCGTTAGCAGCCTTCCCGAATGGGTGCAACTGATCTCCTGGTCCTTGCCTATGACCTATATTTTCGAATCGATGCGCCAACAGCTCACCAATAGAACTTTCTTCCTAACCGACTTGACGCACAATCTCCTACTGAATACCCTCTACTTCGCTGCTGCTGCCGCTATTTTTAAAATAGCCTTCGAACGCAGCCGAGCAAGAGGGTTGAACCGCCTTGAATAACTACATCTACTTTGGATTCTGCTTTCTCGTTCTGACCCTGATCAGCACACTCCACTTCTTCTACCTCGACCAATCGCCACTTGGAATTCGACTATTTTTCTTTATCTACGGCATCGGACAAGCAATCCTCGAGGTTGGCGCTTTTCTCTTACTCAATAGATTTTTCCCGCGTTCAGGTTGGATCTTCTTCGTATTGCTGTTAATCCATTTTTCCGACTTTACCAATATCCATCTGATGGATGCCCCCATCAGTTATGGCTTTAAATGTTTCTTTGGCTGTGGAGTGGACCACTTCTTTGCAACGCTGCAGGCAATCCATCTTAACTTCACAATGGCACTTCTAATCCTCTGCTCAACAGCTCTCATTCCTTTCATCGGACTGCTCTTTTATAAAGCGACCAACCGCCTCTCTCTAAGAAGACCATGGAACCTCACTCCTAACCAAGTTGCTACCGCCCTCTGCGTTACCTTTACAGCACTGCTAGCCCTCGAATTTGGCGTCCGATCCTCTCTCCCCCACTCCTCCTACACCAAATTCGCTAAGACACTCCCCTTTGGTGCCACTTTCTTCTCTCCAACCTATGATCTAACTTCAGCACCACCCGTCCCCTTCCGCGAAGAGCAGAAGATGCACGATCAGCTCACCACACTTCCCAGCACGCTAGATAAGCGTCCTAATATCTACATCTGGGTCGTTGAGGCGATCCGCCGCGACTTTGTAACGCCGGAGACAGCTCCTAATTGGACCTTATTTGGAGAGCGCTATGGCACCTTCCCCCTCTCTACCTCCAACGCCAATGCCACTCAGCTCTGCTGGTATGCGATCTTCCACTCCAACATCCCCTACTACTGGGCGAGGAGCAGAGAGCAGTGGAATGGCGGTAGCCTTCCGCTAACCCTCCTTAAACAGCTCGGATATAAGCTCCACCTCTATTCTGCTGCCGACTTCCACTACTACAGGATGGATCGTCTGCTATTCGGCGAAGGACTCCACCTCGTCGATCAGGTAACAGATTTCTCCAGTGACTGGTCGCTAGAGCCTTGGGAGCGCGACTCCAAAGCTCTCTCCGCCTTTTTCCAAGATCTAGAGGCACCCGATGCCCGTGAGGGGAACGTCTACCTCTTCTTCATGGATGGCACCCATTCTGAATACAGTTTCCCAGAGACAGAACCCCTTCGTTTTACACCCATTGTTTCTCAGATCAACTACCTAACGCTAACTCATACCCGTAAAGATCTCGAAGGATTGAAAAACCGCTACCGCAACGCGATATTCCATATCGACTCTCTCGCCGGTCAATTTCTGCAGAAGCTCACAAAGAAGGAGCTCTTCGATGAAGCGATCATCACCTTTACGTCGGACCATGGAGAGGAGTTTTTCGAAGAGGGGTCCTTATTTCACGGAACACACCTCAATACGATGCAGACACACGTGCCGCTGCTGATGAAATTTGGTAACAGTCCTGCGCCAAAAGCAGAGCTCGCGAGCCATATCGATATCTTCCCCACAATTTTTCATTTTCTGTTGGGAAGAAACGACTGGTCCAATCTCTTTGATGGAGTCTCTTTACTACAGGAGACCAAGCGCGACTATCTGATTAGTGTAATGCAGAATGCTGCAGAGACTCCTACAGCTTTTATGTTTCAAAACCTCGAAGAGCAGATCCCTCTACTAATTGACTGGACGCAGTCGAGCGATATGCTCTTTACGGACACAGCGCCAGAGTAGATCTTTGGCAAATAAACCGTGGAACAGATGGGGCATTCCCGGTGCAATGGACCATCCCGGAAGGACTTTGCCACGGATCGGAATAATTTCAATATCTGAGAAAAAGAGTGAGAGTAGCGAATGGAGCTTTTCGCGCGAAAACATCCGCACATGGGTCTGATCGTTTTCGAATTCATAACCAGCAAGAAACTTGAGCCGGTTGCGCAGACGAAATGTATTGGGCACAGAGCCAATAAACATGCCACCAGGTTTGAGAGTAAAGTAGAGATTTTCCAGAAAGGGAGTGAGGAAATAGAGATGCTCAAGGATCTCACCCGCAACAATCACATCGAACGATTCAGGAGCAAAGGGCCACTCTGTATTCAGGTCAAGCCAGCGCGTTTCGATCGACAGACGCTGCTGTGCCATCTCCAGCGCTGCACGATCGACATCAACTCCGACTACCTGGTTGCCATTCACGTACGATTCAGTTAGACGTCCATCACGACATCCCAAATCCAAAATGCGTTTGCCTTTGCCTATCCACTTTTGTAGATAGGGAATTCGCTCCCCGTGACAATAGAGATAGCCATATCGATTATGCTCCGCATGGTGACGGCGATAGATATCTTCAAGGCGAGCTTTCGCCCCTTTTCCCTTTATCTCCGAAGAATCCACTTCGGATTGGCACTTCACGAACAGCTCTTTTTCCATTCACACTAAGTTTAGACGATTATATATTTAGTGGGAATGGAAGCAGCTCTGATATTTTAGCGCCTATCCTTTCTCCCAGGGACAATAGCTATTTATAAACTCCATTGAAATATACTCCTTCCACTTCAAAAGCCCAAAAGAGGCTCTGAATCAATCTTCTAGGGTGCCATTGAGGTGGAACGGGTATAGACATGGAAGCGTAACAGAAAGTAGGGAATAAAAAAGGAACCCACCCCAGGACGGGGTGAGTTCAGCGGTGCAGTTATGAATTAACTGTTGGAAGCGGTATCGATGCGATCGCTCTGAAGTTCGTCGCAACATGGAGAAGAACTCGAGGATTGGATTTGAGGAATTCACTTAAGAACCCTTCAGCCCAAACTCGTAACTCACCATAATTAGAACGCTCATCTTGTGAGAGCCCTTTCAACTTCACTCCTAGTTCTTTCAGCAACAAAACGCCATCTTGCAGAGGTTCCATCTCATTGCTATAAGCAGATGCGATATACCCTTGCAGCGTTTCGTTCATGCCTAACAACTTAGAGTTTTCACGGATCAGACGACCGTTTTCTTGCTCTTTATCTTTGCGACTCTGCTCATATCGATTACCAGCCTGCTTATATTCAGCAGCCAGGTTATTCGACTCTCCATTGCAAAGCTCCTCTACGCAATTAGCGTCGCACTCAATCGCTTCGCCTTCCGCATTCTTCAGCCCATACTTCTTAATGAGCCATTCCCAAGTGTTGGCACGGTTTGCAGATTCTGCGTCTTGATAATCCATCAGAACTTGCTCACCACGACCCCACCAGTAGTCACGGTTTTTCTTGTCGTAGGCAATATCTATCTTATTCTGTTTTACTTGAGCATCGTTTTTGGCGATGATAGAGCGATTTTTCTCCATACGCTCTTCCCAAGAATGGATTCGCTTTTGCAGGCGCTGAATTAGCGTCATCTCTTCCTGCACTAGACGATCCACTTCGCTCATCATCCCCTCGATTCCATGGCCAGATCGATTTAGGCGATCGGAATCAAGCGGCAAAAAGGCTTGAGGATCAGAAAGATGTGGTTGAGGAACTTCCCCTAACACATAGCTCTTCTCATCAATGGATCCAATCACAACATCTTCGTTGTGACTAGTAGAACCCTGTTTGTCCTCCTTGATTGGAGTCAGAACAGGGAGTGGTTCCAACTGACCGTTGGACCGTTCCGCTGGATAGGCAGCGAAATCTTCGGACTCTGTCATAGACCCCCCAAATACTCTTACAAGTTCATTTTAGCACGCGTAATTATAATTACAATATAATTTTTAGTAATTAATTTATTTGTAATTACAAGACACTAAAGATAAGACATTCTGAATTTGCAGTATTAAGAAGGAAGGGTGAAGGACTGCTAGGAAATTATATACTCCTTCCAGTTCAAAGGCACCCAAGAGGGTTGAATTGAAAGCTCTCGC
>CAZEZK010000029.1:10500-17664 GCA_964516935.1 uncultured bacterium | reverse complement strand
GAGCTCTTCGCGTTTCTGGGTAGAGCTGCGGATGATGAGGGGGACCTCTAGCTGTTCGCAGATGGTCCGTAGGTAACCGGCATCTACCCCGGCGCCGCAAGAGAACTCTCCATCAATATGGATGGCATAGAGAGGAAATTGTGGAAACCCACGACCTCGTAATGCATGCAGTAAAAAGAGAAGGGTGAGGCTGTCTTTCCCACCACTCAAAGCGATAGCGACTGGATCGGCGTCGTTCAGGAGTGCAAAGTCGAAGATCGCCTTACGGGTCAAACTTTCGAGTTCTTGACCCAGTGTGGTCCAAGGGGGGCCGACGACTGTGGCCCTGATTTGCGTTTTGCGTTCTGCGTTTTGCATGTAAAAAATGGGATATAGCTGACTCGAACAGCTGACCTCCACGATGTCAACGTGGCGCTCTAACCAACTGAGCTAATACCCCTGAATAAACAGGGAGGACTTTAAGCCGGATTCTGTCTTAGGGCCATCATTCCTCTAGGAGACATGTCACCATGTCTCTCAAGCGATCTGTTTCGAACCTCTCTGTGCGGAACCACACAAGGTTCTATTTGATCTTGCTTCGGATAGGGTTTGTCGCGCCTCCAGGTCTCCCTGGAAGGGGCTGATCCCAAACCAGCCGTTTCATTCTGTCCAGCTTTCGCTGGCGACCTACTTTCTGTTACACTTTCCGTGGCCTTTCGACCCCCAGGGGTTACCTGGTATCCGTTCCTGCGAAGTCCAGACTTTCCTCTCCCGGCAATATACCGGCAGCGATGACCTTCTCCTCCCAAACCTAAATTAAGCGGTTGCTACGCCTCCGCTGCCCGGGCTGCGGCGTCGACGTCGTTTTGCTGGTTGCCCCTCTCCTACGGCCTCTTCAGTCTCTTGCCAGTAGTGGATGCGGGCGCAATGTTCACAGAAGATAAGGCGCTCCTGCTTGCGAACCATGTTCTCATGCTGGGCAGTAAGCGCAATGTGGCAGCCGCTGCAAATTCGGTTCTCAATCGAGACGACAACTCGATCTTTCTTATTCTTTAAAAGGCGATTATAGATGCGTAGGATCTCTGGATCTGCTGAAAGGGCGAGAAGTTCGCGCTCTTTCTGCAGTTCGGTGCCTTCCTGATTAATTGCTCGGATGCCTTCTTGGATCTCTGTCTCTAAAGCTTTGCTGCTCTCGTCGGACTGTTTCAGAGAGGCTTTAATCTTCTCGAGGATCTCTTCTTCAAGATTTCTTCTGTCGATCAGATCGCTGGCGCCCTGTTCGGTGGTGATGCGCTCGCGTTCCGAGGCCGCAATTTCCTGAGAGAGAGCGTTAAATTCATCTACTTTTTTGACAGAACTTTGCTTAGATTCCAATTTTTTGAGGCGATCTTTGACTTCGACGATTCTCGATTCCTGAGCCGCAATATTTCGGCTCATTTCGACAATCTCCTGCTCTTTGATCGTCTGCTGCTGGCGGAGCTCTTGGCGAAGGTTATCGATGTGTTGTAATTCTTTGAGCCGTGCGATTTTCAAGCGCATGAGACGCAACATTTTCATGTCATATTCTTGAATTTCGAGAATGGCTTTTAGAGCCTCTAACATTGGGATCCCCTGGAAAAATTTGCTTCTAGCGACAAAATGCCGTATGCGAATAATCTAGCCTTTTTACAGCAAATCGTCAAGAAAAACGTCGTCGAGGAGGGATATGACCGTGTTAGACCATCCACAAGCTTCCAAAAAAGCCTCAAAACATTCTTATCTACAAGAATATTTTAAAAAGACTTCAGAAGACCATCGAGTCCCTGCAGTTATCGCCTACTTAGCCTCTATAGACTCGGTAACTGACGCATTTCCACTGATCGGACAGACGATTGTGCAGGAGCTGCGCGATCAGCGCACGCACCTAAAGCTGATCGCCTCCGAAAACTTTAGCTCTCTTCCTGTGCAGTTAGCGATGGGGAACCTGTTAACAGATAAATATAGCGAAGGATTTGTGGCGCATCGCTTCTACGCAGGATGCGACAACGTCGATATTGTTGAGCGGGCAGCTGTGGAGTTAGCGCAGAAGCTCTTTGGAGCAGAACATGCCTATGTGCAGCCACACTCTGGAGCTGATGCGAACATGGTGGCCTTCTGGTCGATTCTGGTCCATCGCATCCAGACGAGAGAGGTGGAGCAGCTGGGCAAGAAGCGAGTAGATGAACTGACGGCGGAGGAGCATGAGCGCATGCGTCAACTTCTGATGAATCAGAAGATCATGGGGATGTCTCTAGGTTCAGGCGGCCATTTGACTCACGGTTATCGCCACAACATCTCTTCAAAGATGATGCGCTCCGTTAGCTATAATGTTGATGACAATACAGGACTGATTGATTACGCTGATCTCCAGCGCCGTGTACTAGAGGAGAAGCCACTTATCTTAGTTGCAGGTTACTCCTCCTATCCTCGCCGCATCAACTTTGCAAAGATGCGCGAAATCGCCGATAGCGTCGGCGCCGTGTTGATGGTTGATATGGCTCACTTCGCCGGTCTTGTCGCTGGGAAGGTAATGCAAGGTGATTTCAATCCAGTGCCATTTGCCCACATCGTCACTACGACAACGCACAAAACTCTCCGAGGACCGCGTGGTGGGATGATTCTCTGCTGCCAAGAGTTCAAAGATGTGATCGATAAGGGCTGCCCGCTTGTGTTGGGAGGTCCATTGCCGCATGTAATGGCTGCCAAAGCGATCGCATTCAAAGAGGCCCTGGAGCCCAGCTTCCAAGAGTATGCTCACCAGATTGTCAAAAACTCGCGCGCGTTGGCCTACCACCTGATGGAGAAGGGGGTATCGCTCTTGACGAAGGGGACGGATAACCATCTGCTTGTCATGGATACGGCTACCAGTTTTCGATTGACAGGCCGTCAGGCGGAGAGCCTTCTTCGAGAGGCGCATTGCACAGTCAACCGCAACTCGATCCCTAATGATGTCAATGGCGCCTGGTATACTTCTGGTGTCCGTATGGGGACGCCTGCGATTACGACTCTCGGGATGAAGGAGGATGAGATGGAGGAGATCGCCTTGATCGTCTCCGACCTCTTGAGCCATGCCGAGCCCCTGGTCGATAGGGATACCCATAAACCCTCTCAGGGGAAGGCTCAGGTGCCTCCCAAGAATCTCCAGAGGGCCAAGGAGCGGGTAGAGGCCCTCTTAGAGCGCTTCCCTCTCTACCCGGAGATTTTGATCGAATAGCCCGTTTTTAGGTCCTTAACGTTCAGATACTTGAAATTTTTAACATATGATGTTAATTTTATGTTAAAATATATTCAAGGATTTCTATGGATACCGCAGGGCGAGTGAACATCATTTTTGGGGGTAGGGAGATCCCTATGCCGTCATATACGATCATGGAATATGCTGACGGCTCCAAATTTTACCTCACAGGCACCTCTGGAAAGCTCTATGCGGTCACGAACAAGAACGTTTGTGAGATTGGAACTGATGAGACGATTTCGATCAATGGTACTGATCGAAAAGTAATCGATATCTTTAATGAGAGAGTAAAAGAGTCTAAAACTCTTGATCCTCAGACATTTAAGTGGAAATTTTTAAATAAAGTCTTGCCGTTGGTTGACCTGACCTCAGGTTTCCGAAACCTGATAACGGCGATTCGTCCAATGCTGGACTTCACTGGCGGTCCCTCTATCATGCGCGGTTTTGATGGTGTGATGGTCATGCTCTACGGCGCTTACAAAGTGCACGGAGCTGTTGGGAAATTATGGGGGGCATTTAGTAGGTCATCGATCGATTGGGCGCCACTAACACAGTTCTTGCAAAAGGGGGGGGTATCGAGTGTCGAGGGTTTGAAGTTGGCGCTCGCAGAGTGTTTCAAATTCGTAGAGGCTCAAGAGTTGCTTGATGCGAGTTATGCGGCGGTCTATGGGATCAGCGCGATGCTTCTCGGTTTTATGATGATCCTGCTTAGCGCGGTCCTGTGGAGTGGGAAAACGGTCATACTTCCGCTCACAAAAGTGCTAATGGGGATGTATCTCGGAAGTTTAATCTTGAGTCTAAGTACTCTATACACATCCGCTACGCAATCTTACAAGCTCTGGGTTTTCCATAGTGAGCTAAAGCAGAGGTTGCTATCTGGTAATCTTGCGGAAGCGCTGCTGTTGCTTCAACATAAAATCGAGCCTTCTGCTTTTAAGACTGGCTCTGATATAGATGCTGAGCTACTGGAGAGTGGCGAAAGAGAGTTAAATATTCTTATTGCCTCCGGTGCGCTTAAAGAGAAGTTACGCGCTTGTTTTACAGAGTTGGAAGCGGATCCTGATAACAAAGGAGTGGAGATTGTTGAGCTGATGCAAGAGATATTGGATGACAACGTCAAACAGCGCACTATCCATGCCGTTAAGATCATGCTGGGGCTCTGGGGGGTTTTATATACTGTAGTTGGACTCATCACAACGGGTGGGGTCGCAAACATAGCCCTCAACGCACTGGCTTGGTCGGTTTCCTTTGCGGTCCTATCTTGCTTCGCTTGGTTTGCTGTAGATAATGAGCCTATTGCAGATATGGTGGGGAATGCGGGGGTCTGGCTGGCGCAGAAATATGATGAGCTACTCATTAAGCGTACGTTCTCCATTGCACTCTTTTCCGGTCTGGTTAAAGCAGGCGATGCATTACATATGGATGTGGATTATTTGAATCAGCGGCTGAAAGCAAAGGAATTGGAGCTGACGCGATTAAAGGAGGTACAGCAAAGACTTCATCGATTGTGCAGTAAGCAGGGGAAAGTCCACTATTCTGAGGGGAGCAACTTCGAGAATAATCAAACAAAAGAGGAGTTGCGTAAGCAAACCAAACGTGATCTGAATGGGGCGTGGTCTCTTGTGGTGGATGGAAAAACTAGATTTGCTCCATCGATGGACTGTTATATTATCGACGATCTTTTGCAGGAACTTGAAGAGGAATTTAAGAGGACCCTTACGGGAGATAAGGCCAATGAGATAGCCGTTACAACTCTAGGTGCGGTTGCTCAGACAAATTACGTGCCGCCTACATTGGGATTAATACAACAATTTGGTGTAACTGTAAGTCAGAGTTCATCCTCAAAGTTTCTGGCTCACATCAAGACCAAAGGAGATAACTTTCAAGTTCAAATAGATGGTCAGCTCGCATTATACGAAGCGACTTCTCAAGCCGGTAAAATACCCTTGGCTGAGGTAAAATCTGAAGTGCATATCAATATTCCTAAGAATGGAGGTCAAGCTACGATGACTTGGAATTATAGTATAAGCAAGATCAACCATCTGGGATTTTCTATTCTAAGCAATCAGCATCTAAATTCTTTATTTGATGGATTTATATACTTGATTAAACAGTAGAATAACGCTTACAAACTAAAATATTCATTCGAATTCCGTTTTAATTCATAAATACATATAATTTCTTAGTTGAGTTAAGAGTGTTGCTGTATTTATGACGAACCATTTGTTAAATGTAATCATTCCCTGTAACGAGTCTGGGTATGTACTTACGTACGATGGCGGATATTCTTTTAAAAAGACTCTTCAATGCGACCAGAAAATCTCCCAGCTCTCCACTCTAGTTCAAGATGCAGCAAAATCTTTTTTTGAACAGTGCGTTCAAGACTGGTGCGTTCCCATGTCTCATCTGGCTTTTGGGGCTAGAAGCATCTATGCAGCTCGTAGAATAGGCACTACAAACCCCTGGTTGGGTTCCTTGCGGATGTTTGAGGGGGTGGTTCTGGTGGCGGATGGCTGGCTCCGGATTCGGAATGGTGCGCAGGAGTTCTCCAGAGTTTGTCAGATGCAGGCGATCGACTTGACTGAAATCGTTCGGTCTCTTGTGCAGATGGGGGTTGGGGTGGCTTCTGTGGTCTCGGGTCTTGTCTCGCTCGTGGTAACCACTATTTTACTCGCCGTACGCACGGCAGTTGCCGTATCGTTCGCCCTTGCGAGGCTGTTATATGGGGTCTCTGTTGCTGTTGCTCTAGTTCAGCTGGTTCGTATCGCGACCCACCTCTATAACTTGATTGAAATCACAAAGTTTTCCAATCAGTGGAAAAGAGAAGCGAAAGACAATCCGCTCGTGGCATTGACGAATTTGCGGGAGCATTATCTAGCACTCAACTGGGAACAGCGTGCAGCGGGAGAGGTGGCGGATGAGTTTTATAAGAAGAGTCGTGAGCTTTCGGAATATGTCTCTGACCCCTCGCTCTGTGATGCGATTCAGCTCTCTGCTGGGATAGATGAGGCTGGAGCAAAAGATCTGCTTAATAAAATCTTTTTCAACACTACGAAGCATCGTGTAGAAGAGATGATGCGGCTGCTCTTCTCGATTGCACACCTGGCAGTAAACTTGCTTGCACTGGTCGGCGGACCGCTAATAACCATGACCTATGCGATCATCTACGCTAGTTGCAGTGCCTTTCTCTGGGTTCTGGTCGATATGGGGCCGCTGCGGAACGCAATTAGCGATAGCATCACAACGTTGTTCCTCAATTGGGGTCTGGTCTATCAGATCCAGGAAGATAAAAAGATCTCTCTCGTCATTGTCTAATACCTTCAGATCGACTATCCTTACAATTTAGAGCCAGTTGTAAAACTCCTGGACTCCACCAAAATGGCCCTTTTAAGGGGGACGTGGCATGGGCAGCAGGGCTGTCCCTCATAACCGGCCTTAAAATGGCCGATTTTGCGGGGTCCAGGAGTTTTGCAACTGGCTCTTTAAGAGAGGTATTATGCAAGAATCTGGCTCTGAAGGAAAACTTTCGAAACGCATTGAAGACCGCATCGATCTAGCTCTATTGGAAAAACGCCGCATCTTCCTGTCTGGGGCGGTCGATTCTGATTCTGCGCGTGATCTTATCCGAAAAATCTGGTACTTAGAGCATATCGCTCCGGGGAAACCGATTTTATTCGTAATCAACTCTCCAGGAGGGTCTGTCGACTCAGGATTCGCAATTTGGGACCAGCTGAAGATGATCACCTCCCCGGTGGTCACCATGGTCACAGGCCTTGCCGCTTCGATGGGTTCGCTTCTCTCCTTGAGCGCAAGCAAGGGTAAGCGACTCGCAACTCCCCAGGCGCGTATTATGATCCACCAACCGCTGATCGGCGGGGTGATCCGCGGTCAGGCGACCGATCTGGAGATCCAGGCAAAGGAGATGATTAAGA
>CAZEZK010000029.1:0-10490 GCA_964516935.1 uncultured bacterium | reverse complement strand
CGCGAACTTCTCGTCGACATCTATGCAGAATCGACAGGGAAAACCGTGAAAGCGATCGACAAGGCGCTCGACCGAGATAACTGGATGACAGTGCATGAGGCGAAGGAGTTCGGACTGCTTGATCATGTGGTTACGTCGATGCATGAGGTAGAGGCGCTCCTGCGTTAGAATTTGGAACAGGTTCCTCCATTTGTTAAGAAATATAGCGCGGCGGCGCAGAAGCTCCGTGTAGGGGAACCTCTCTTTTCTCGCGGCACCTATCAGATCGAGGTGCACGACAAGAAAAAATCCTATTTTCCCTTTTTTCAATTTCGCAATAGGGAGCTAATAGACTTCTTTTGTACCTGTGCCCGGTCCGAAAAGGGCTGTGCGCATCTCTCCGCAGCCTATACGAAGATCTTCGGTGGCCATGAGGAGCCGCTCCACCTTCGCTTCGCTCACTCTTTTTGGAATCAGCTTTGTCGTATGGTTGGGGCTCGCTGCGATTATGAGGCGACGATCGATCTGGTCTCTGCGACGGGAAAGCAGCTCTTCTCTATAGAGGCGCGGACGGATGAGGCGAGAGAGCGGCTGGCAAATCTATTGGTCGAGCGTCCTCCTGAGACGGAAGAGACTTCGCTAAAATTCTTCAACCTACCCCCAGAGGAGCTGCAGGCGTGGCGGGAGGGGCGAGCGAGTGCCGTGCTACGCTACGAGCTCTCAATCTGGTCAGATTTGGCAAAGTGGTTCATGCAGTTGAGTGAAGAGCCCTATGAGTTACGCTTTGAACCACAAGAGCCGCTTCCGAATGAGGGGATCGTCCAATTTGCCGGGCTACTGGTTCGTTTTTACGTGGCGGAGGTCCACTGGCCTGAGCTGATCCCTTCACTGAATACGGTGGCTTCTCCGCTGAAGCGGATTGATCAGGGCGAGATTATCAACGTCACCTACGACTCTTCGCTGCGTGCGTTGTACTTGGAACGGAAGGAGGGAGAGGCGGCGGAACTAGGAAGAGAGGGGGCTCCGGTGGGGAGCTGGATCTATATGGCCGGCAAAGGGTTTGTACAGCGAGAGATCGATGCCTTTATCTCTGCTGAGCGCATGGCCGATTTTCTATCGCAATCGACTGCGCTGCTGGAGCCATTTCTTTCAATCCAGACCGCCCCGCAGATGGTCCACTATGGGCTAGGCTTCGATAGCGAGTCTCACCTTCACATTCGGCCCTATTTCTTTACGCCGGGAGATTGGCGCGATGCAGAGCTCTTTGCCCCTTGGGTCTATCTGCCAGAGAGGGGATTTATGCGCTGCGAGGGGCTGCTCTTCGCGGAAAAAGAGACAATTATCGCTCCGCAGAATATGGCAGAATTTATCAATCGCCATCGCCATTGGCTCCACTTATTGCCAGGCTTTCAGATCCATGTGCGCAGTCTTGAATCAAAATTGAGCTACTCGATGGAGGGCGATCGACTGCGTTTCATTACGCGAGTCGAGGGGCCGGAAGCGGCAGGGCGCCGTATGGAGTTCGAAGGGTGGATCTATGTCGAAGGAGAGGGGTTCTATGCGAAGCGAGAGCCTCGGGGGCGCTTGCCGATCTATCCAGGACGCGAGGTGGCTCGCCAAGAGATCTCGCTCTTCATTGATACCCATCGCGAGGCGCTAGAAGAGGTGCAGGGGTTCTTCAGTTCCCAGCCGCTCGTGGGGCGGCGAGGACTTGAGGTCAGTGTGACGCGTGAGGGGCGTATTTTGATCTCTCCGACCGCAGCGCAAGAGGAGAAGGTCCGTCTCTATGGCGATTATGCCTATGTGGAGGGGAAGGGGTTTTCACAGATGGCTCCTTTACCTGAGAAATATCGAGAAGCAGAGTTAATCCCTATAGAGAGGGAAGCTGCTTTTTTTACCTACGAATTGGAAGCTCTAAAGCCCTTTATCCTCTCGTTAGATGTTCGTCTCCGCAAACCGACTCAGATGGCTTTCTCCATAAAGCAGACGATTCCCGTTGAGAGGCGGGCCTGGTGGGTCGAGGGGCTCTACCATTCGGAATTTGGAGAGGTTGATCTCGCTACGCTGTGGGAGGGAGTGCAGGAGCGTCGTCCCTATCTTTTCACTGCTGCGGGGCTCTTTTCTGCGAAGGATGTGCGCTGGAGTTGGTTGCGTCAACTGCCGAAGGAGCGGGTTGATCTTGAGAAGCGGTTCATCTTTTTACAGACGACAGAGTGGATCCGCCTGCAGGCTTTCGAGGGGGTTACCCCGCCGATCTCTCTGGAGGATACAGTGCCTCCAGCACCATTCCCTTTGCGACCCTATCAGGAAGAAGGCCTCCGCTGGCTCTGGTTCCTCTACTCATATAGTCTTTCAGGACTTCTCTGCGATGATATGGGGTTAGGGAAGACTCATCAGGCAATGGCGCTTCTCGCCGCGATCGCAGGCGAGGATGTGGCGCGCAAGAATCGCTATCTGGTGGTCTGCCCCACCTCTGTGATCTACCATTGGCAGGAGCTATTGCATCGCTATCTTCCCTCTGTGCGCGTTTTGGTTTATCACGGCTTTGCTCGATCGCTCGAGTCGTTTGAGCGCGGACATTGCGACCTGCTGCTCACCTCATATGGTGTGGCCCGCTCTAGTCAGGAGCAGCTGAGCTCCTTTTTCTTTACGCTCGCGATCTACGACGAGATCCAGGTCGCAAAAAACCACGCCTCCAAAGTACATCAAGCGCTCCGCTCCCTCCATGCGCAGATGCGTCTTGGCCTCACTGGTACGCCTATTGAAAATCGACTGCGTGAACTCAAGGCGCTCTTCGATTTGGTTTTACCCGCCTACCTTCCCTCCGATGCGCTCTTCCGTGAACAGTTCTCCATCCCAATTGAGACTCAGGGAGATGATCAGGCAAAACAACTTCTTCTCAAACTTGTTCGTCCCTTCATCTTGCGCCGAGAGAAAAGGTTCGTCCTCACAGAACTCCCCGAGAAG
The DNA here is from genome assembly GCA_964516935.1 of uncultured bacterium. Lineage (GTDB taxonomy): Bacteria > Chlamydiota > Chlamydiia > Chlamydiales > SM23-39 > CAZEZK01. The sequence continues at coordinate 7,544 of CAZEZK010000029.1, read as the reverse complement.
ATTGAACAGGTCGCCTACTGCGACCTCTCCGAAGAGCAGAAGACGCTCTACCAGAACACCGTTCGTCAGATTCGCGGTACGTTGCAAACCGAGGGTGAGCCCCCCTCCTCGCTCCACCTTTTCTCGGCGCTCACCGCGCTTAAGCAGATCTGCGATCATCCTGCTCTTGTCGATAGCGATCTAAAGAATTTCCAAAACCATGCTTCAGGCAAGTGGGAACTCTTCCTTGAGCTGCTCCACGAAGCTCGCAATAGCGGCCAAAAGGTTGTCGTCTTCTCTCAATACCTTGGAATGATCGAGATTATCGAGACCTATCTCAAACGCAAGGGGATTCGCTACGCATCGATTACCGGCGCAACGAAAGATCGCGCTGCCGCTATCCATCAATTCCGCGATGACCCCACCTGCGAGGTTTTCGTCGCATCACTTCTCGCTGCTGGCGTGGGGATCGATCTGACCGCCGCTTCGGTTGTTATCCATTATGACCGTTGGTGGAACCCCGCTAAGGAGCAGCAGGCTACCGACCGAGTCCACCGCATCGGTCAGAGCCGCGGAGTCCAGGTCTTCAAGCTGGTCGTCAAAGAGACGATTGAGGAGTATATCCACGAGCTGATCGAGCGCAAGCGCCGCCTCTTTCAAGGAGTGATCGGAGCCACTGAGGCCGAACCGATTACGCGCGAAGAGCTTTTGGAAATTTTCCAGAAAGTATTTCATCAGCAGTAGTTGCGTTTTATTTAAAAATTGTTATTCAATGTAATTATGACGTCGGATAAAAAAAGACCACTAGTTGGTGTTGGCGTAGCTGTATTGCGCGGTAAAAAAGTTCTGCTTGGCAAACGACGAGGCTCTCACGGGGCGGGCGACTGGTCCTTTCCTGGAGGCCATCTGGAATTTGGGGAGAGCGTTGAGGAGTGCGCTCGGCGTGAGCTGGCCGAAGAGACTGGGCTTAGCGTGATCTCGATGCGCGAGGGGCCATGGACTAACGACATGTTCGAAGGGGACAAGCACTACATCACGATCTTTGTCTTTGTTGATGAGGCAAATGGAGAGCCACAGCTTCTTGAGCCCAATAAGTGCGAGGGGTGGCAGTGGTTTGACCGCAATGATCTACCAGAGCCGCTCTTTGGTTCGATCAACTCCCTCCTGAAAAAGGCTACTCTTCATCCCAACGACGAGTTACCTTTTTCTCTTCAGGAGCCCTCTGAGGAAAATATGTAAAACTGACTCCATCCATCTTGTAGGGGAGCGGAGGATGGATCTTGCGTACCTTTACAGAGATCTCTAGGGTCATGGGCAGCTCCTTCTTGAGTGCAGAGTGAATCTCATAGGCGAGATGTTCGATCAGCTGAAACTCTTTCTTACTTGCCGTTGTAGAGATGATCTCCATGCACTTGGCGTAGCAGATGGTATCTTTCAGCTCGTCTGAGATCGCTCCTAAAGGCATCTTCGCCATATATAGGTAAACATCGATTTCGATAGGCTGCGCCTCTCGGCGCTCTTCCTCTTCACAGCCGACGCGCAGATCGAGCTGCAGTCGTTCAATCGCTAGATGTATCGAAAAAGGAAGTGTCATAGATAGGGAGAAGTGTAGTCGATCGTGTCATTTATTGTGGCGGGGTGCCGGCTTAGACTGATAGTTTATCAGTTTCGCTCGCTTTTAAAGAAAATCACGTTTTAATTATTTAGTTAATAAAAATAAATATTTTAAAAATGGATTTTTAATCATTATTCTGGGTACGCTTGTTGATGCTTATTTAATCTTAATCGAGGGGGAATCATGTCCGTCAGTAATTTACAAAAAAAATACTTTGGAAGCAGAAACTGAAGTCGTTCGAACGATTAGTTGGAATCCAAAAAATGACCCGAACTATATAACAATTGTTAGCGAACAACAGCCTGGAAGTAAATATAACTTCAAATTTTCTTGTTTTGGTAAAGCTATTGCCGAAACCGGATTCATAGCTATTAATACCCTAGGTCGATGTCTTCAGGAATGGACAGGTGGTAATAATCAAGAAGTTCGTATGTTTGAACAAGATAGTAAACAAACAATATGCGTTCTCACTGACATGAATAAGGGGATACAAGTCTTTAAGAGAACAATTCATGGAAAAGAACGTGAAGATGTTATTATGAACCAAGATCCAGTTCCAAATCTTGGTTTTTGGCATTTATTTCGAAGTAATGACCTAATGCCAGACAACCTTGAGTGGACCAAAAGATTGGCTGATGATTCTGCATGGACTTCAGAAGATTTATCAGGAGAAAGAGGGATTACGAGACACTCGGTAAAAGAAAATACAACTATAAAGACTCTTCACGTAATGCCTACAAGCAGTGGTGCAGAAATTTATATTCGTCAAAAATCTGAAGTAGAGCGGCGCGAAGTCAACGAACTGATTTGTCAAGTATACAATACAAATAGCAAAAGTTTTTATTCTATGCCGGAAAAACCCGTATGTGACGAAATGTTCAACGACCCTAACATATCTTTTGATACAAAAATTGATTATCTCCGGCATAATTATGATTATGCAGAAATTGGGGCTGGTGGATTCATTCGTTTTTACCAAAACGAAGTGATCTACAACTTCGGAGGGGACTTAGATCTTGGTTCGGCAACTCCTGAGAGAATTCGCGAAGTTACAGTAGCGAATCTGCGAATAGAACGAGATGATGAAATTACGGTGCCTGATGAGACTTCCAATATCTCCACAGAAGGTGATGGGGTCAAGTTTGTTGAGGAGAGTAATACTAAAACTTTTGTAAAAAGTAAGGATGTTTTACTTTTTGACGAAGCAAATATCAAAGTGTTTAAGGAAAGAATAAACTTCTTTCGTAGAAATTGCGGTATACATGAAGCTGTTCGAATTCGAGTTGACCGAAACTTTCTAATGAAAATTGGAATTTCATTACAAGAATTTCTTCCCGCTTTCTTAGGAATTGGAACGTCTGAGGAGGAAGGTACGTTGTTATTTGAAAAAGCTATTGACACAGATCTTTTACGAGATACCATCTTGCAACATCGTGATGTAACCCCAGAAATGATAAAGAAAGGATATACCGAAATCGAAAAAGTCTTTAGAAGATGTGCGTGGATGGACATTTCTATATCTGTCGATAAAAAATATGCTATCCTAGCGACTGATCAGCGCGTATTTATTGGGTATCGAATTAGAAAAGAGATCACCACAGAGCGTATTGCAAAAGTTGTTGAATTTGGCGTATCCCTTTTTACTAACGGACGCCGCATTCTGGACTGTGCTTCCACAGCTCAAGCGGTTATCGAAGTGTTAGACAATGAAGGTGTTGGAAATGCAACCCCAGATTTTTTACGAAATAGTGTAGAAAAATTAGATAAAGGGAATAAAATTCTACATCAAATAGAAACCGCGGTAAAAAATTCTAAAAAATTCACCGCTCAAAACGAAAATAAAATGGACGATGCAGAGGAAAAAACTGTCTAGACAGATAAGGGGAATCATAGTTTTATAAATCGAAAATATAAGGAGTTTTATGTCAAACAGCGTAAATTTAGGACAAATCAAACCTAATCCGTATCTTGAAGAAATGAAAACGAACGAGATCATTCCAGTGAATGATCTGAATGTTATTCAGGTAGCTTCTCAGACTTTTCAATCGCAAAATCTAAACCAGCAATTAGACTGGATAGGAGCTAAAATTGAAAACCAAGGAATACGTAATTTTTTGCACGATTTCACTAACCCTCCGGAACACAATCGGTTTTATCGACCGCGCGAAAAAGATGGAACTACCTCGAATACAACCTATGAGCATCCTTTTCGATCATTACTTCATTGGCATGCTCTAATGAAGAAGGCCATCACCTCAGAATTAGGGGTATTATATAGAGCGCAAGTGACTGGTTACGATGTAAACGATCCGATACATGGTCCCATGTGTACAATAACGTATATGAAGAGTAGAACTCAATCTGAATGGGATCTTGAACAGTGGTATGATCAGCGCAATATTTCCAAACAAGATAGAAAGCCTTTGGAATTATCTGATAGTCCTAATGATGAATTTAACGCATATGACCGAACTCGAAAATTTCTATATCCAACGGCCTTTGCTAAGGAGATGCTTGCGTTAAGAGCGAAGCAGGAAAAACATTGGCGATATGCAGTTGGGGTATTAGAAGAGTCCGGTCTATTTGAACGTGTGATTTATATGAAAGGGGAAGAAGGGGTTGGAGAACCTCGTAATTGGCCAATTGAAGAAGTCATCCGTGAGGATGGTATTCTTTGCATTTATCGCAAAGCTCCTGGTCATGAGCAAGGAGCTTATATAGAACCACCTGAAATGAATTCGTTTGAACAGGAAACAAAATCCGATATTTCCGCTGAAGAAGAGGTTTCGAATCAAGGATGGACTGCTTGGCTAGGAGAACAGATATCTGTAAAAAGCGGCTGGCGTGCATATTGCGAGTCAAAACCGATTGCAGGTGCCGTACTGCCTAAGAAAATAAACACAGACACTCCGGTCGAAAACAAAAATCTTTTTAGTAGGATTTCCGAGGGTTTTCTTTTATCTACAGGTGGCTCAAAGACTGTTTCGCAACACTCTGTAGATTCTTTCAATACCTGCGAAACGGCTGTTGATGCTCCCCTTCCCTAAGGAGGAGAGCCGGCGAAAAATACCCTCTGGCTGCTCTTTTCAAGGTAGTAGAATAATCGCATAAACTATACACAAACAACCTCAAAAACCAAATCTTGAGGTTGTTTGTGTATACATTGATTCTGGTGGGGTTGGTTCTGCGTGGATTTAGGATCTTGCGCAGGACGGGGACCGTTTTTCAGCGCGTTCCCCCAAAAAAGGGGGGGATCTTTATCTTTGCCCCATTTACGCACGAGGTGGACGCCATTTCTGCGAAAGAGTTATGCTCTTTCAGCATAGTCACAATCGTTAACAAGGTGGACGACAAGACCGTTCGAGTCGTTCCCAAGGAGCAGTCATGAATATTAGCTATCTTAGTTCTACCGGACTTATTGTCGTCCTCTTCTTCTTCTCCATCTTCTACTTTTTGGCGAAGCTCTACCGGCGCTGCCCTTCGAATAAGATCTTGGTAGTCTATGGACGTGTGAGTGGCAGTAAGACGGTACAGTGCTATCATGGCGGCGGGACATTTGTCTGGCCTCTAATTCAGGGGAGCGCCTTTTTGGATTTGACTCCGCGAAATATTCACATCCCGCTCAAGGGGGCGCTGTCACATCAGAACATCCGCGTTAACGTGCCTAGCACATTTACCGTTGCGGTGGGGATCACGCCAGAGGTGATGAACAATGCGGCCGTGCGTCTGCTCGACCTGGATAACCGGGGTATTGAGCTGATGGCTACGGAGATCATTATCGGCCAGCTGCGCTTGACTGTGGCTTCGTTGCGGATCGAGGAGATCAATCAGGATCGCGAGCGGTTTTTGGAGTCGATTAAGAAGAACATTGAGCCGGAGCTCCATAAGATCGGTCTGACTCTGATCAACGTCAACATTACCGACATCACCGATGAATCGGAGTATATCGACAGCATTGGAAAGAAGGCCTCTGCAACAGCCGTAAACCAGGCGAAGGTCGATGTGGCGGAGCAGGAGAAGCAGGGGGATATCGGCAAGGCACTTGCGGAGAGAGATCGCCGCGTCTCTGTCGCTGCCTTCAATGCTGAGGCTGTGAATGGAGAGAACGACTCCAAAGCTCAGATCGCTCTTACCAATGCGACGCTTGCAGAGAAGAAGGCTGAAGCTGACCGTCGCAGTCAGGTGGCCGAGCAGCAGGCTGAGGCTGAGATCCAGAAAGCAAGAGCTCTTGCTCAGGCGCAGCGGCTCGAGGCGGAGCAGGTGGTGCCGCAAGAGATCGAGAAGCGCAAGATCCAGATTGATGCAGAGGCCGAAGCGCAGCGCAATGTCCTCATTGCTCGTGGTCAGGCTGAGGCGATCTTGGCAGTGAAGCAGGCTGAAGCGGAGGGGATCTTGAAGCTCCTAGACGCTAAGGCGAAGGGCTATAAGCAGCTCGTTGAGGCGTGCGGCGATGATGCAAAGAGCGCCTCCACTATGCTGCTTATCGAGAAGCTCGAGGAGATTGTCAAACTTCAAGTCGAAGCGATCAAGAATATTAAGATCGATAAAATTACGGTTTGGGACAGTGTCGGTCAAGGCGGAGATGGCGCAAAAGGTTCCACTACTTCAAACTTTCTGAACCAGTTTGTGAAGTCGCTTCCCGCACTCCACGATGTGGCAGGAATGGCTGGTCTTGATCTACCGCAATATCTCGGCAAAGTAACACCAACTGAGCAGTAGCGGCCCTGTGATATCTGGTATTAGTAGGCGCGCAAGGACTTTGCTATAGGCATTCTCGCTACGCGGATACCGGCGAGGAATGAAGCGATGAGAGCTGCGGCGCTATTGAGTAAGAGTGTGGTGCCGACCATCGGCCAGGCGAAATGGAAGACAACGAGGAATTGGCGCGTCATTCCGGGACCTGGAGGCATGAGGAGTCCTTTGTCGACGAAGAGGGTCAAGAGAAGGGCAGAGAGCGCCATGCCGAGGCAGCTGCCGAGGAGAGCGAGTAGCGCGCCTTCTGTCACAACAAGTCCCATTACTTGGAATACCGACTCGCCATTGGCGCGAAGGTTTCCAATCTCCTGCTTCCTCTCAAGGATTGCGGAGGAGATGGTATTGAAGATCCCGAGCAGCACAATCGCTAGAATGATCATCTGTACGACGCGGAATTGGGCGTTGAGCCAATCCACAGAGTGTTTGTAGTAAACCTCGTCGAGGGTGTCAAATGAGGTCGCCTCTAGGTTGGGAAATTCGGCTTCTACTGCCTGCGCGACGCGATCCCAATCAGATAGGTTTGTGAGGGCGAGGGCGACCAGTTCTGTATTTGGAGTTTTGAGAAGCTGTTTAGCTTCGTGGAGTTGGATGCGGAAGTAGTGGTTATCGAAGTCTACCGAGCCGCTGTGGAAGATACCAGTGACTGTGAAGTAGTCTTTGCTGATATATCCGCTCGTAGAGGTGGCCATCACTTTGACGGAGTCTCCAGGTTGTATATCAAGAGCCGTGGCGAGCCCTCGGCCGAGGATGATGCCGCGCGGCTGATTGAGGAGCGGTTTGCCTTCTTCGATATTTAGTCCGTGGAAGAAGTCAGCTTCACGCTCTGCAGCAATTCCCTGTCCCATACCGCTGACCGTAGTGTTGCCATTGGTTAGTAGAGCGGAGAAGCTGACGCGGGGGAATACATCCTCTACACCATCGATCTGGCGTAGAAAATCTTCAAGTTGAGCGCCATTGCGGATCCAGTGGTCTGTGGGATCTTCAAAGACTGTTGCTCGGTAGCCTTGAGTGTTGATCTGTCCGTAGCCGTAGTGGGCATGAATTGTCAGATCGCGATACTCATTTAGAACGCCGTGGATAAAGCCATCAAAAGAGAAGAGCGCGCCTGCGCCAACAGCGATAGTAAAGAGCGCAGCGAGGGTGCGGCGGAAGTTGCGGAAAAGGTTGCGGAAGGCTAGCAGGAGCATAACTCTCC
>CAZEZK010000028.1:0-18979 GCA_964516935.1 uncultured bacterium | reverse complement strand
CGCGTGAAATCTCCCGGGGTTGAGAGATCGCAAGCGCAGTAGTATTAATACAATACAACCGCACTTACGATCTCTCAACCCCGGCGATTTGACGCACTCAAACGGCAAGTTATTAAGGAGTAAATCTTGTTCATTGGAAATCAGCAGGCAGCTCCTTGGTCTCCTGCTCAAGCCAATCGAGGTAGGGGCGATTGGCTGCGTCAGCTAGGATTAGGGAGACTTCGGGCACTTCATAGCTGCATCGACTTTGAATAAAGCGCAATACCTCCTGAAAGAGTTTGGGACGACTCTTGAGAATCACCTTTACCTCTTGCCCCTCTTCAATCTTACCCTTCCATCGATAGATCGATTCGACATTGGGTACTAGCGATGCGCAGACGATTAGCCGTTTTTCCAACAATGCATGGACAATGATTCGAGCCTCTTCGCGGCTATTGCAAGTCCAAAAAATATAGGCCAATACTTCACTCATTAGGGAGAGTCCGTAACTACAACGACAGCACTTGTGCCAGAGATTTTTGTTATGGTACCCAATGTTGTAGTGGAGGTGATGGTGAGTGTCATAGTGCTGTCATTGGTGTAGGTGCCATTGCCTATGCTGCATTCTGACAGAGTGATGTCCAGAGGACTGCCGCAGCTCACTGTAAAGTCATCGGCAAGAGAGGTGGAGCTTGCTGTAACCGTTACAGGGGCAGAGCTGGTGAGGAAGTTGTAGAGTGTGCAGTTTGTGAAGGTAAAGCTAGCTTCTCCGCTGGTAGAGGCGGGAATAGCGATGCTGCAGTTGCTGCAGACTATTGAGCAGGTTCCCATGCTGGCATTTAGGTTGCCCAAAATACAATTGGTAAATGTGATATTCGAGCTCAGCACGTTGAAGGCTGAGTTTTGAAGCGTTTGTGGCTGAAAGGAGATATTTTGTATGGAACAGGTCGCAGAGTTGCTGCTGGCATAGTCGACATAGATTACAGCGGGAGAGCTGGAATCGGTTCCAATCAGGTTGATTCCATCAAATAACGAGAAGTTGGACATAGTATAACTGCCGGGGCTGATATAGATATCCATTGGATTTGTTGCGGAAGCGCCTGCATCGACGGCTGCATAGAGTGCGCTGAGGAGTCCATTGGCTCCGGCATAAGAGGAGTCGGTGCTTCCCTCAGGCCCAACAGTGAAGGTGCTACTTGAGGAGGGCGAAGGAGTGCTTTCCGTCTGCGCTTCGACAGAGTAGAATGCAAAGAAGAGGAGAAGAATTTTTTTCATTACTTTATGGATATTTTTGCGCAAAGAAAAGATTTTAGTCAATTCCTAGAGAAGATGTAGGCAATCCGCCCGCGTCGGTTCCAGGCTTCGATAAAATCGGGCAGATTGTAAGAGACTCGGGTCTCCACATCCGAAGGGAAAGCTGGGTCCATACACAGCACCTGTTGTTGATCGGGATCGTAGCCGACCACTGCGATGAGGTGGCCTTGCGCATAGGGTAGTGCACTTCCTAGTAACGGGCCTCTAATGCTCACGACGACGGGGGTCCCTTGGTGGAGACGTTGATAGATCTCGTCAAATCCATCTAATCTCTCGACCCAGCACTGCCATGAGGGACCGAGCTCCGCAGCCGCCTGTGCAACATTGAAGGGCCAATTGCCAAAGATATCACAACCGCGATCCCAAGCTCTTGTAGCGAAATCGATTGCATTGATCCGCGAATTATTTGAGAGATAGCGTACAACAGCCGCGGTGGAGGTGGGAGAGCAGAGGGAGGTTGCACGTTCGCGGTTTAGAGTCATTTGAGAGAGACCAGCAACTGGAAGGGCAACGGAGGCGGTGTAGGGGATATTCTGTTGTGCCTCTTTACTCCTTGCGCCATTTGTATAGACGTGCAGATTGCGGATCCCCTCTGCGGGGTCGGTCTTGATCTGGAACCCGGTAGCTTTCTGACCTTGAGGCAGATCGAAAGTATCTATTGAGCTGAGAAAGCTTGATTGTCCATCAGCGCCCCAAGATGCGTAGAGGTGCCATGCTGACCAGTCGCCATCGGTTTTTACGCTTACGTAGATCTGGTAGTTTCCGGCGGTAGGGCGATCGGCATTCCAGGAGATGATAAGCTCATCAAATGGGAGAATGTTCTCCTCTTTTGCGGAGTGAAAGATTCCACTTTTCTTCAGTTGGCGGCCAATGCGGTGGGGGTAGTAGGCACCGCTATTGCCAGCCCACTCAGAGTCGGAGAGGTTACTGATGCGTAACCAGGGACGGCACTCTCTGGCAGAGGTGTGGATAAATTTGCTGTCGCCGATATACATCCCGACATGGCCAATTTGTTTGTCGGCCTTGCCAAAGAAGATCAGGTCTCCCGGTTCCAAATTTGAAAGGTCTACAGTGCGGAACCGCTCATCGAGGATCTGCTGTTTGGAATCTCTTTGGAGATCGATGCCGATCTGGCTATAAAGCATCTGTACAAAGCCGGAACAGTCGTAGCCAAAGCTGGAGCGTCCACCCCAAGTATAGGGCAACCCGATGAAGCGTTGGCTAAAAGCGATGAGCTTTGCCTTATCTTGTAGAGGAGGCTCAAGCGCGATGTCCCCATTCTGAATATAGCCTTCACTGCCGTCGGGAAGAGAGACTTTGGCCCAGCGAGCATCTGATGAGTTAACGATATGGACTTTAGAGCCATAAGGAAGGGTCTTGGTTGGTCCATATTCCGTGTCCTTTACAGCGTAGATGTGGGCTGCTAAGCGAGAGACTGTTGCTGCAGCGTCGTAAGAGGTCTCTGTTTCGATCAATGAGCTCGATTCTACCCAACCATTGTAACCGTCAGGAGTAGTGATATAGACCCAGCCATTTTGTTCCTTTTCCACATCTATTTCTTCAGCGAAGATGGTTTGAGAAACTATTGTGGCAGAATTGGTAGGGTATTCGCGCATCTGTACGACAGGCTGGTTGATGTAAAAGAAGGCGGCCATTGTGAGCATCATCATGCCGAAAAGATTAGCAAAACTTTTATATAGTTGGTATAGGTCAGGGAATGGATTCGCTGAAGCAAAAAGCCCTTGAGCATATTACCTCGTTAGAAAAGATCAATAGCGCGCTGGTTGTGGTTCGTATCAAGGGATGGATCGTTCTCTCATTTTGTCTTTTTATTCTGATCATATTGATGGGTTGGGGATTTTTTGGTTCGATCCCTCTGGTGGCGAAGGGGAGAGCGGTTCTTTTTAACGCAAAGACGACAATGCAGTTGCGAAGCCCTATGGCTGGGGTTGTCAAGAGGGTAGTGGAGACAGGTGGCGCCGAGGTGAGTGCGGGAGATCCTCTGATTATTGTGCAGAACACAGAGGGAGAAGAGGTGGTGCTTCAAGCTCCAATCGATGGTTCGGTTGTTTGGGTAGATGCGATTGTGGGAGGGGGAGTGAGTGAGGGACAGCCACTGCTCACCGTACAAGGGATCCCAGCTGTTGATGGATTGGAGATCTATGCGTTTCTGCCGCTGAATTTAGGAGAGCTAGTTCGAGTAGGTATGCCGACCAAATGCGTCCTGGATAAGGTGGATCCGTCTCGCTATGGACTGTTGCGGGGAGTGGTGAAAGAGATTCTGCCTTATCCGATAGATAGCTCGGAATACTATTTACGGCGGCTTCCTTCGCCGCGCTTGCGAGAGTATCTATTAAGCGGGCCCGCACCGTATCTTCTGATTGTAATTGAGCCGGTGGTTAACCCGAATACGATCTCTGGACTGGAGTGGACCTCCAAAGAGGGGCCTCCTCATATGATTGTCCCTCCAGAATTGGGGGCGGTTCGTGTGATCTTGGGAGAGGAGCGACCTCTCTCTTACATTCTGCCATAGGACTTAATGAGAAAATCGAGAATTCGAACCCCAACGATTATTCAAATGGAGGCTGTAGAGTGCGGCGCGGCCTCGCTGGCGATTGTTGTGGCATATTATGGCAAGTTTGTCCCTCTTGAAGAGTTGCGAGTAGATTGCGGTGTATCTCGCGATGGAAGTGCGGCCATTAATGTATTGAAGGCGGCGGAGAAGTATGGCCTCAAAGGGAGCGGATATCGTTACAGTACCGATGAACTTAGGGAGGTTGAGCTACCTGCGATCCTTTTCTGGAATTTCAACCATTTCCTAGTTTTGGAGGGGTTTGGAAAAAATAAGGTTTATCTAAACGACCCTGGGAATGGCCCAAGGACGGTCTCTTATGAAGAGTTTGAGGCGGCCTATACGGGAGTCGTGCTCGCCTTTGAAAAGACAGAGTCGTTTGTAAAGGGAGGGCGCCCCTCCTCATTAGTACAGATGGCCTTCGGGCGTCTTAAGCGAACGCCAAGTCCGATGGTTTTTTTGCTCCTGACGGGAGTCTGTCTTTTACTCCCTGGATTTGCGATTCCTTCCTTTCTGATGGTCTTTTTGACGGCAATTTTTGAGGTGAATCTCCTGCCTTGGGGAGGGCATTATCTCTTGATGGCCATCTGCGTAACAGCGGTCTTTGCAGGAGCAATCACCTGGTTACAGGGCTATATTTTGAACCGGTTGAGCAGTAAACTCGCTATCCTCTTTTCCACTGATTTCTTATGGCATATCTTGCGATTGCCGATCCGCTTCTTTCTCCAGCGCTATATAGGCGATATCGCCTATCGCATGACCCTCAATGAGAGTGTTGCTGCAACATTAACGGGACCAATCACCGCCACTGCAATTAATCTGATCTTGGTCATCTTCTATTCGATTGTAATGTTCTATTTCGATGCGACAATTGCCTGGATCGCTCTCTTCTTTGGTGTGCTCAATTTATGGGCGATGTGGTTTGTTTTTCGGTCGCGCAATAATGCCTATGCTTGTTTGCAGCAGAACCTTGCGCAGAGCATTGGTCAATCGATTGGCGGTCTGCAGTATATGGAGACTATTAAGGCTAAGGGGATAGAGTTAGATTTTTTCGCCAAGTGGGCGGGCTACTATACTCCTACGATTAATTCGGGCCAATCTATTGGCCAGCTAGATGTCCTCCTCTCCAACATGCCCATTTTATTTCAGTCATTGGCTGTGGCGGTACTGCTAGGTGTTGGCTGTCTAAGTATTCTTGAGGGAGAACTCTCGCTGGGCGCGCTCATGGCAATGCAGATGCTGCTCATGAATTTTTTAACCCCAATTACTCGTTTTATCGGGTTTGGGGCAGTCCTTCAAACCATGAAGATAGATATCAAGCGGCTGGATGATATAATGAACAATCATCCCGATGCGCTCTATACAATCCGCAGTGATACGCTGCAGCGTGGAGAGCCTGCAAAATTAAACGGAGAATTGGAGTTCCGCAACGTTACGTTTCGCTACTCTCCGCTGGCAGAGCCGACTATTAAAGACATCAGTTTTCATGTGAAACCAGGAAAACGACTCGCCTTTGTAGGTGCAGTAGGTAGTGGGAAATCGACCATTACTCGGCTTGCCTGTGGCCTCTATGAGCCAAGTGAGGGGGAGATTCTTTATGACGGGCTGCCATTGTCAAAAATTTCTAGAGAGCGGTTCCGAAATTCCATAGGAACAGTAGATCAAGATATTTTTCTTTTTGCAGGCTCTCTGCGAGATAATCTCACCTTCTGGAATCAGAATATTCATGATGAGATGCTGCTTGCTGCAACGAGAGACGCATCGATCCATGAAGAGATCATGTTGCGGCCTGGCGGATATGAATTTCAGGTGGTGGAGCGCGGGAGAAATTTGAGTATGGGGCAGCAGCAGCAGCTGGAGATTGCTCGTGCCTTTCTCTACCATCCCTCTATCCTTATTTTAGATGAAGCGACTAGCGCACTGGATTCCAAAACGGAGAAATTTATCTCAGATAAGGTCCGCCAGCGAGGCTGTACGACGCTGATGATCGCTCATCGTTTGAGTACGATCCAAGATTGCGATGAGATTCTCGTGCTTGATAAGGGCCTTATTGTGCAGCGCGGCACCCATACGCAGTTGAAAGAGGCTCCAGGCATCTATCAAGAGCTAGTTAAAGGGGCGCAATGAACTGGAAGATCGGCAAACAGAAAGAGATTCGCAGCGATCAGGCACTCTCTTTTCATCAGCAAGGGTATGGCGCCTTTGTTGAGGGAGATCCAGTCAATCTCTTTGCCGTGAACAAAGAGGGGCGCCGCTATTTTTTGGGCCACTTTTCCAATTCGCTCCTCTTTCACTTTGCTCCCTATATTAGCGGTAAGGAGCTTGAGATCGTCTTGGTCAGCGAGGGAAAGAGTACGATCTGGGAGTGGAGCCTTGAAGAGCTGCAAAGGGAGTGTTCGAAGAGTCCAGAGCAGTCGAAAGCGCTTGCGCAACAAATGGAGGAGTGGTCACACACTCTTTGGGAGCAGATCTCCCCTTCTAAGTTGAAGGCAACAGCTGATATACAGGCCTTTTCCCAAGAGTTTGCCCATGCGCTGCCTCTTTATGTGGAGCGCATTGAAGAGGAGGAGCGCGAAATTATCAGCGTTCGCACGCGCGAAGAGACAGAAACAATGTCAGAAGCGCTGCAGGAGCTAAAGACGATCCTGATCCCAGTAACTCTGGAGGAGATCGGAAGTGCAAGTGACCCTCTCGTCAGAGCGTGCCAGGTTCTTGCCCGCTTTCTAAAGATCGAGCTTCTAATTCCGAAAGAGGTCGTTTTCGCGACAAACGATCAAGAGAAGATCGATCTAATTTGTGAAGCATCGCAAATTCGTCGACGTAAAGTCGTCATAACACCCACATTTTTTACTCAGGATCAGGAGCCGCTTATTGCATTTTTTGGAGTACAGAAGGTGGCCGTTGCTCTCATTCCTACTTCGACTGGGTATAGAATTATCGATGCAGCCTCATCTAAAAAGATTTCGCAAGAGATCATTAATAAACTCGCGCGTGACGCCTATCAACTCTATGTGCCCATGCCTTTGAAAGTAAAAAGCGGGCTAGAAGTTTTGAAATTTGTCTTTTCTCGTCAGCCTTTTGCCATGCTGTTTATCGCGATATTTAATATAACGGCGATTCTTTTCGCTTTTTTTACCCCCATCGCCACCAAATTTCTTTTTAGCGACGCAGTTCCAAATAGTGATGGAGCAATGATCTCTTACTTGATGTTAGGTATGATTTGCGCCTCATTTGGGATGGCTGGATTTTATTTGCTACGAGATCTGCTTTTCCTACGGATGGAGGGAGTAGGCGCTCACTTATTCAACACAGCTCTATGGGATCGGTTGTTGAAGCTTTCACCGAACTTTTTTCGCCGATACACGATTGGGGACCTCTACTGGAGACTTAGTTCAGTAGATGAGATGCGCAGGCAGATAGGCCGCTCTGGGGGGAGTATTCTCCTGACAGCGCTCTTTTCGTTTTTCTACCTGGGGATCATGGCCGTTTATGACAAGACGCTGACGCAAATTGCGGCGGCCTGTGCCCTTTTTGGTCTTCTAGTAACCATTGCCTGCGGTTACTGGAAGAGTGCTGTTCTCAATCAATCTTATGAGATCCAAGGACAAATGCGCGGACTGCTGGTTCAGATTCTTTCAGGCATTGGTAAGTTGCGTACCGTTGGTGTAGAGAAAAATGCCTTTGCGCACTGGGCGACGCTCTTTGCAAAGAATAAAGCGTTTCAGATGCGAGCGCAAAATATTCAAAATTTTGTCACGGCGCTAGCCACTGCGCTGCCTATCTTTTCTATTTGGACGATCTTTAATCACATCGCCCAATACAGAGGACTATCGATGCCAGACTTTTTGGCGTTTAATCTTGCGTTTGGCAGCTTTGTCATAGCGATCTATCCCGCCTTTACCACCTGGATGATGCTAGTCAATCAGGCGCCCCTGTGGCGGCGAGCTCGTACTATTTTGGAGGAGCCTTTAGAGCAGCATCACGCAGGTGCAGTGCACCGATTAGAGGGAGAAGTTCTGATTGACTCGGTGACATTCGGCTACGATCCCAAAATGCCCCCAGTGCTCAATAACGTTACAATCGATATCAAGAGACAGGAATTCATCGGCATTGTAGGGCGTTCAGGTAGTGGAAAGTCGACATTGGTCCGCCTCCTTCTTGGTTTTGAAAAGCCCTACTCTGGAGCGGTCTGCTATGATCGGAAAAATTTGGAATATCTCAATATGCGCGATATTCGCAAACAGATCGGCGTGGTGTTCCAAGGCTCGGGAATTATGGCAGGGTCTCTTTATGAGAATCTTGTCTGTGGTGGGCTCTATACGAAAGAACAGATCGAGAAGTCTTTAGAGCTCTCCGGCTTTGTGCAGGATCTGGAGCAAATGCCAATGGGGTTACACACAGCTGTGCCCACAGATGGTGGTACCCTCTCTGGCGGTCAAAAACAGCGGCTACTCCTTGCCCGCGCACTCATTTCCAATCCATCGCTCCTGATCTTTGATGAGGCGACTTCAGCTTTTGATAATAAAGCTCAAGAGATTGTAAGTGCCAATATTGCCGCTTTAAAGGTGACAAGGATTGTGATTGCTCACCGCTTAAGCACAATTCACAATGTCGATCGCATCTATGTGATCGATAAAGGAGCGGTGGCGCAAGTGGGAACATATGATGAGCTCGCTAAAGCGCCGGGGCTATTCTCTGAAATGCTACAGCGCCAAAAGCTTTAATACCAATCAAGTTTCATCATCTATTGATGATCTTTAGGAATGACTCTCCATACTTTTCGCATTTTGCAGGTCCAACGCCGTTGATCTCTAATAGATCCTCTTCGGTTTGTGGGCGGCTTTGGCACATGTGGATCAAGGTGCGATCCGAAAAGATTACGAAAGCCGGCACTTCTGCTTTTTGTGCGAGTGCTTTGCGATGGTTGGCGAGCAGCGCAAAGAGCTCTTCATCATAATTCTCCTCCACGCGCGGCTTCTTCTTGATGCGGACCGGCTTGGGACGCTCTTTTTTTGGAGCTAATACCCGCGTCTCGCCGCGGATGACACCGCGAGAGAGGGGAGTCCAGCAGAGAGCCTCTTTGGAGAGCTCTAAAAATCCCTGGGTTACCAACATGCGGATCAGGTCATTCAGCTCCTCAGCAGAAGAATCAGCCATTAAGGCGAAGGTCGATAACCGTTCATGGCCCTGTTCTAAAACGGTTGGGGTGCGGTTGCCGCGGAGCACGTCAATGACATGGGCGATCGGCCAGAGCTGTTCGAGGCGGTAGACGCAGGAGAGGATCTTCTGTGTTGCTAGAGTAATATTTGTACGGGGTAGGAGGGCGAGACAGCGGTCGCAGCCGCCGCAGTTGGAGACGCTGTAGCTCTCTCCAAAGTAGCGCAAGAGCTCTCTTCTGCGGCAGAAGGCGGTGGTGCAGAACCCATACATCTTCTCCGTCTTCTGTTTAGTCAACTTCCGGATCTTCTCATCGTCGATTTGCGAGAGAAATTGGTTGTAGACGATGAGCTCTTTGGCTGAGTAGATCAGCAGACACTCTGAAGGAAGTCCATCTCGGCCCGCGCGTCCGATCTCTTGGTAATACTGCTCAATGGAGCGCGGCATCCCTAGATGGACGATAAAGCGAATGTCCGACTTGTGAATCCCCATGCCGAAGGCTACTGTCGCCACCATCACTAGACACTCTCCATAGACAAAGTCATTTTGCGCTTTGGAGCGATCCGCATCTGAAAGACCCGCATGATATTTCCCTACCTTGAGTTTTCTTTTGCGCAGCATCGCCTCTGTCTCATCAACAATTTTTCGCGTCGTGGCGTAGATGATCCCTGATTCTTTAGGGTGGCGCTCTAAAAACTCCAGTAGCTGATCCTCAATCGCCTCTCTCTTTTCGATTAGCAGTGTCAGATTGGGGCGGTCAAAACTTGCACGCACGATATGGGGGGCATTCAGGGTCAGCGCTTGAGAGATATCGCTCTCCACTTCGCGTGTAGCTGTGGCTGTCAGGGCGATAATCGGCGTTGTGGGGAAGTTCTTCTTCAATAGAGAGAGCTGCCGGTACTCTGGTCGAAATGAATGGCCCCATTGTGAAATACAGTGGGCCTCGTCGATAGCAAAGAGCGCGATGTGAATGCGTTGTAGACTCTGGACAAAGTCGCCGGTCGCAAACCGTTCGGGGGCAACATAGAGCAGCTTGTACTCAGAGAGGCGCTCCATGAGGAGAGCGATCTCATGCATCGAGAGGCTGCTGTTGAGGAATGCGGCGGAGATCCCACGCTTCGTAAGACTCGTTACCTGATCCTGCATTAGAGAGATTAGTGGAGAGACCACGACAGTCAGTCCGGGAAGCACAAGCGCTGGGAGCTGATAGCAGATCGATTTCCCCGCTCCCGTCGGCAAGATCGCTAATACGTCCTTCCCAGCTACGCAAGACTCTACGATCTCTTTCTGAAAGGGACGGAATTCATTGTAGCCGAAATAGTTCTTGAGTTGAGTCTCTACCATTTTACAACAACCCATCCTACCATTTATACACAAACAACCTCAAGATTTGGCTTTTTGAGCGCGCCAAAGCCCCTGCTGAAGGATGCGAATGAAGAAAACCGGCAGTTGAATAACAAAAACGAATCTCTTAAAAATACTAACGCATCTCTTGAAAAAAAGGTGTATCGCGGAACCTTGTTGAATTGGGTTCTGTCAGCGCATTTAGTCGGTGCGATATTTTGGGGTATTTATGAGTATGCAACTCGTAAGGAACCTGTCCATACGATAAAAAATAAGACAGAAGATTCTGCTCAACGAGTCAAGAGGGGGCTAGCTCACGCATTATTTTTTGCGCACTTCGACTAAGCCGCCAGTCGATACTTCATCTTTAAGTAGATCGATGACGGTTTGGGCGACAGTGCTTGGTTCTAAGAGATCTTCTAGAGCATCTTCAGGAAAATTCTTCTGCCGCATTGGAGTTCGTGTGCGATGGGGGATCACCGTGTGGATATGTAAATCAGCGCGCTCCTCAGCGAGCGCTTGTGTGAAGTTGACCACTGCCGCCTTAGCGCTGGAGTAGATGCTGCTGTTCTTGCGGCCGCGGGAGTAGGCGGAGGAGGCGATGTTGATGATGTGGCCGCCCGGTAAGATCGATGCGTGACGACAGCTGTGGATCAGGCCGGAGAGGTTGACGGCAAGGAGCTCTTCGATCTCTGCAAGTGACAGTGCCTCTAGAGGTTTCACAAGGAGATAGCCGGCGCAGTTGATCAGGCCGGAGAGGGGGCCGGCGCTCTGGAAAGCGGCCTCGATAGTGGCTGGCTGTGAGAGATTCAGTGGGTAGGCAGAGGCGCGGCTCAGCGGCAGAGCATTCGCTCCTTCGCGCTCGAGTGCTTCGATGATGGCGCGGCCGATGCCACCTGTGCCGCCTACGACAGCAAAGGTCTTGTCCTGCAAGGAGCTGGTGGGTGCATAGAGTGGGGTGGGACGCCGTAAGCGCATGATCTGCTCGGCCTGGAGTAGATCAAGATCGGAGGTGATTTTTATGTTTTCTTCGGCACCTGCCGCGATGGCAATCGGCGCTCCGATAGCTCGGACTAGGCGACAGTCGTCGCTGCTGTTCTGTTCGCCGCGCTGGAGGGCGCTTTTGTGCGCTTGGAGGATGAGAGGGGTGCGGAAAGTTTGGGGGGTCTGTCCGCGTAGACAACGGCTGCGTAGGGGGATGGAGTCGATTAGTAAGCCATCGGCAGAGGCGTAAATGATCGTATCGGTGGAGGTGAAGCAGGTGTCTGCAGCGCCCCACTCTGTCGCTTTGGTGAGGTTCTCTTTTAAGATCGCTTCTGTGACAAAGGGGCGCACTGCGTCGTGGATAAGGACGAGCTCAGGGGCGCTCTGGAGGGCTTGGAGCCCTAGATAGGAGGACTCTTGTCTTGTGGCACCGCCGGGGATGATGCGGATATCGTCGGCGAGGTTGCGGGCAGTATCAATCCAGGTGGGATGGCAGATGACGAGGATCTCTTGGAATAGTCCGCTTCTGCGGAGTGTGTCGAGAGCATAGAGAAATACCGGTCTGCCGGCAAGGCGATGGAACTGTTTGGGGATCTGGCTGCCGAATCGCTCACCGGAGCCAGCCGTGAGCAAGATCGCTGCAGCCTTCATCGTTTGAAAAGCGCAGAGAGGATGAGGGAGAGAGCGATGCTGATGAGTAGAGAGCTGGTCAGCGGTAGGTAGAGCGTTACATTGCCCTTCTTAATCATCAGATCACCTGGCAACTCCCCTAGCCAGGTGAGCCAGGGGAAGTCGGCGAAAAAATGAAAATGGAGAATGGATCCTGTTACTACAATCAGAAGTAGAAACAAAGAGAGCCAGCGACTCATAGAGCCGATTGGATCAATTCTTTGATTTCAGAGGCGTCGCGAAGCCCTTCGATGCGGGCAATCTCGTCGCCATCTTTGAAGAGGATCATTGTAGGTACCGAAGAGATCTCAAACTGGGCTGCAGTCTCTTCTGCATGGTCGATATCGATCTTGGCGATGGTCACTTTTCCAGAGAGCTCTTTTGCTACCTGATCCAAAATTGGAGCCAACATCCGGCAAGGTCCGCACCAGGTCGCGTGGAAGTCCACGAGAGTGAGTCCATGTGAAATCTCTTTTTGAAACGTCTCGTCAGTCAAATGTTTCATAGTCATACTATCTCCTGCAATTGCGTAGAAAATCTTCCGTCAGTATACTTCGGATCTTCAATTTGCGGCCATGGCGAAATTGGTAGACGCGCTAGATTCAGGTTCTAGTCGGGGCAACTCGGTGGATGTTCGAGTCATCTTGGCCGCAAACTATTTTTACTTCTCCACTTTCCCTTCTAATTCAACTCCAGCAAAGCGCAATATCGTATCGTAACGCGCGGAATGTATTTTCGGAGCAGGCGTCGCGGCTACTGGTTGTGGCTCTTGTTTGGGCGCTGCCTTAATAAAAGGAAGCGGCTCTGGCTCTAAAGGCACTTCCTGGGGCTTTTTAGGCTCTTCAGTCAATTTTGGAATGGGCGGGCTCTTTACCTCTTTTTCTGGAGGAAGGCGCTCTTCAAGTTCATGGAGGCGCTGAATGAGCTGCTCGACGGGGATGCGGTGGCGACTGCGGATTAGGTGGAGTAGGATGCCTTCGAGAGTGATCTGTGGGAAGGGGCTCTTTTGAAGCCTTTCTGTAGCATTAAGTAGGAAATCTAGGATATAGACGCACTGGGAGGAGTTGTACTTGCGCGCCGCTTCGCGGTATTGCGCTGTAGTGATGGTTTTTCCCCCCAAAAGATGGATGCGGGCAAGCTGGCGGTAGTGGTGGATCAGCTGCTCGAAGAAGTGGAAGAGGTTGGTGCCGGCCTGGAAGAGACGGTCGGCGAGTTCGCAGGCATAGCCGATCTGGTGATTTGCGAAGGCGTCATCAAGCGCGAAGAGCAGCGTTTGGGGTGCTAGTCCGAGCAGTTGGCGCACCTGCTCCTCTCCAATTGGATCGGGTGCGAAGCAGAGAAGCTGGTCTAAGAGGAGTTCAGCATCGCGCAGGCTGCCTGCAGCAAAGGAGGAGATGAGGTGGAGTGCTTCGGGAGTGGCATTGCGGCTCATGTCATCCAAGATAAAGCTCAGCTGTTTCTCAATTTGAGGGGCTGGGATGCGCGCCAGATCAAAGCGCTGGCAGCGGCTGAGGATGGTTGGGAGAACCTTGTGCGGTTCGGTGGTTGCGAAGAAAAATTTTGCACGACCGGGAGGCTCTTCTAATGTTTTAAGGAGGGCGTTAAAGGCCTCCTTAGTCAACATGTGCACTTCGTCGATTAGGTAGATTTTGTAGCGGCCGAGAGAAGGGGAGTAGGCAGCCGTCTCGTTAATGAGTCGTACATCTTCAATGCTGCGGTGAGAGGCGCCATCGATCTCGATTACATCGAGGGACTGGCCAGCGGCGATCGAGAGACAGGAGGGGCATTTGCCACACGGTTCAATTTCAGATTGAAGATCTCCTCCCTCAAGGGGAGGAGATGCTTCCGACAGCAAGGATTCTTTGCCATGATTATGGCTCGTCTTATTGTGGCTTTGAGCGCCCTGTTCGAGCGATTGGCAGTTGAGCGCTTTGGCAAAAAGGCGAGCAAGCGTTGTTTTTCCGACGCCTTGAGAACCGCAAAATAGGTAGGCGTGCGCAGCTCGATCAGAGCGGATCGCATTTTTTAGGGTCTCTACAATAGACTCTTGGCCAACGACTTGAGAGAACCTTTGCGGGCGGTATTTCCTAGCAGAAACGATGTAACTCACGTCTCCATCATGACGAATTGAGGGATTGCGTGCTATACTATAACACAGACAACCTCAAGATTTGGTTTTTGAGCCGCGCGAAAGCCTCGAGGATTTACGATTGTCAATTCTCGGGGCTTTCGCGCGGCTCAAAAACCAAATCTTGAGGTTGTCTGTGCATAAGTTATTCGATTTCTGTATATATGGAATTTCTTTGAGGAGCGCGATTTTGCAGCACCTAAAGCTGCGCACTTTGCTTGCGAGTGCGGGATTTATTCTGTTAGCGGCCTGCTTCCTGTTGTTCTTACAACCGGCGGATCACTCTCCCTTTTTGTTGACATCCAATTTTTTATTGGCAGTTCTTTTGACAGCGCTCTACATACGCATCAGCGCGCTCCATACGTTATATGAGATTCTTCTTGTTGCTTCAATCATCTCTTGCGCGCTGCTTGCGGGGCTTGTTGCGCATCGCGTAGTGGCGTCGAACCATTGGCTCCATGCGATGGTCCACTATCCGATCTTGGCGCCGCTACCTGTGGTGATGATCTCTCTGTTGCTCTCTAGCCGCGCAGGACTTTTGGCTGCTCCCTTCTGTGCGCTGCTCTTCTCTTCGCAATTTGTGCCGGATCGCTTTTTTCTCTTAAGCCTCGTCTGCTCTTTTACCGTAGCCTGGGCCTGCCGTCGCATTGGCCACCGCACGGAGATCTTCACAGCCTGTTTTAAGGCGTGGGGAGTCTCCCTCGTGGCTCTCTACGCCTTCTCTGTCAACGAGGGCCACTTCTGGAGCGGCTTCCTCATCTCTGATGGACTCGTGACCGGTGGCTTTTTGTTGGGAACGGCTCTGCTCTCTATCGGGCTACTACCGCTCTTTGAATCGCTCTTCTCTATTCTGACCGATGCGGCGCTGATGGAGTATATGAATCCGAACCATCCGCTCTTGCGCCAGTTCTCTGAGGAGATGCCAGGCACCTATCAACATAGCCTGGCGCTCGGTCATCTTTCTGAAGCTGCTGCCCAGTCGATTGGCGGCAATGGCCTCTTCTGTCGCGCAGCCACGCTTTATCACGACATCGGTAAGCTCAATAACCCTGACTTTTACACCGAAAATCAGGCTGCAGGTGTAAACATGCATCAGCTGCTGACGCCGCGAGAATCTGCGCAGGTGATCATCGCCCATGTTCCCGATGGCGCAGCGTTAGCGAGAAAGCATGGTCTCCCCGAAGCGTTTATCGATATTATTTGGGAACATCACGGCACTACTCTAGCTTACTATTTTTACCACAAAGAGATGGAGAGGCGCGGGGGTAGTGTGGATGAGTTAGAGTTTCGCTATCCAGGCCCAAAACCTCGTACCAAAGAGTCTGCAATTATCATGATTTGCGATTCCGTAGAAGCTGCTTCCCATTCCATGGAACAGTTTACAGCGCCTACCATTGCAGAGATGGTCGATCGCATCGTTGTCGAGAAGGCTCAAGATGGGCAGTTCGACGACTGTTCGCTCACATTCGAAGAGTTGGGGCGCGTCAAGCGCTCCGTCGCTCCTGCGCACCCACCACGCTCGCGTTAAGTATCCCTGTCGCATGAGTCGTGCATAGTCGCCTAGATCGCGCCGCTTGAAAGACCCTGTTCACTATAGCCAAAAGAGGCCTTGCTAAATAATTTTTATTAGTCCAACATCGGTCCTCAAATCCTCAAAAAGGACCTATGTACCGACTGTTTTTCCTTCTATCTTTCGCGCAAATCCTCTTTGGCGATCCCTACATCACCGCGATAACCGAAAACGATCCATCCACTTTTGTTGATGGTGTCAGCATGATTACTGGGGACTTCTATCTTGGGGAAGAGGACTATGTCGTTGCTGGAGCAGAGCCTATCTCTGCACGTCGTTTTTACTTAAGTCGCGGAGGATTTTCTGAAGAGATGCCGCACACTCATGCCGTCCTCATTATGGGGGATGATATCTGGAGGATGGAGGTCTGCGAGTCAAATGGGACAGTGATTGAGTATGCATTTGACCTTGATGGCGCAACTCATCTGCCCGCCTTTGAGATCGGCAACGACTTTTACCATAAGAAGCGCACAAAGTACCTCCGAGCCTACAAATTTTTGAATGGCGCAAAAGGAGTTTCCAATACCGCTTCAGGTTCTATGTCTGCAAAGACTCAGTTGAAAAATCAAGTAATCGTCTTTGATCCCAAGATCGATCCCAAAGGCAAAAGTTTTACACTCTATGCCGCAGATGGCACGGTTCGTCGCTATGTTAATGATCTCGGTCAAGAAAAAGAAGAGTTCGAGATTATGGGCAATGAGACCGTTTTCCATCCAAAACGGTATGAGCGCTATTTCTATCGGCTCGAATATGAGAAGCTCCCCAATGGACGTCTCCGTCATTATACATGGGACAGTAAAAACCAGCTCACCTCCATTAGCACCACGAACCCCAAAAAGGATAAAGTCTTTGCCCGCCTTTTTGGAGCCCCCCGCAGACCAAATGATGCCAGTCAAACCCTCTACGGAACCGACAACCGCCAGCTCCAGCGCTTTTATAACAAAGCGCTAAAAGGCGTAATCTCTCCAGAATTGCCCAATCAGACACTCGTCTACGAAAAAGATACCGTCAATCGCCCCCTATTAAAGAATATCTCCCTTCCCAAGGGCCGGAAAATTGCGATCCAGTATGAAGCCGCTGGCGAGCGAAGAGTCTCTGCCCTCTTAGCCCCCTTGGGGAAGAGCGAAGAGCTTGTTCCCTACTATACATTCTCCTACTCTCTCAAACAGAAAACCAGTAACGCTACAGATATCTTCGGCAACCGTACAGCCTACTTTTGGGATGATACAAGTCACATTCAGCGCATTGACCACTTTACAGGAGACAAAGATCTCCACAGCGCTGAATCCTTTGTTTGGGAAGGAACCAACCTTCGCAGTAAAGTGTTTTATGACGAGAAGCGCACCCCAATATGCGCCCGCACATTTGATTATGACGATTGCGGCAACATTCTTGTAGAGACCTTTTGGGGTAACCTCTCCGGTCAGGGCCCCCCTCTTCAGATAGATAGCAAAGGATTCCCCATTGGAGATCATATAGAAAGGGTCTCCATAAAAAGCAGCTATAGCCAAGATGGGCGCAACCTCCTCGAGCGCCGCGAAGAGCCTAGTGGGCTCGTCACAGAGTACACCTATCTATCCTCAGCCCAGTTACCTACTGCGAAATTCCTTTCAGACCAAAAAAAGATCTTCTCCCGCACCTTCTACGAGTATGACGAGGATCTCATTCTAATCAGAGAGGTGACCGACAACGGCCACTCCCACGATCCGAAGAACCTTTCCGAAGTCACTCTAAGAACCATCCGACAGATCACTCCGCGCCAGACTGAACCCTATATCGGCCTTCCCGATCAGATCGAAGAGAAGTGCTGGAACGGAACTCAAGAGCTGCTCCTACACAAAATCAAGCTTCACTACACTAATGGAGCCTTTGTGAGTCAGAAGGATGTCTATGATGCTGATGCGAAATTCCTCTATTCACTCACCTATAAACCCGACGACAAAAGCCGCCTAAAAGAAGAGACCAATCCCATTGGCCAAACAGCTCTTTACGATTATGACGATCTCGGTAACCAGATATTCTCTCAAGACTTTGGTGGACTAAAGACGACCTATCAGTATGATCTTCTAAACCGGCTCAAAATAAAAACCGAGAAAAGCTCCGACGGTCTGTCTCGCGAGTTTCTCTATACCTACGACAATAAACATCGCCTAAAAACAGAAAGCGACGCCTTTGGCAATGTCACCACCTATGAATATGACCTTTTCGACCACCGTACGGAAATGCTCTATCCAGATGGAGCTCGCTATCAGACCAAATTTGACGCCGCAGGGAACGAAATTCTAAAGATCGATGCCAAAGGCCATAGAACCGGCATCACTTACAACGCTTGGAAGAAACCCATCCAGATCACACATCCCGATGGAGCTGTAGAGACCTTTTTCTACAATCTCGACGGAACTTTGAAAGAGTCCACCGATGCACGAAGAGTAAAAACAGAGTATCGCTACGATGTTTTAGGACAGCTTCTGCAGAAGAAGAGTGGCGATGCCATCGAGACTTATACCTATAGTGGCACCCAACTCCTCTTCCATACCGATGCGGCGGGCACTGCCACCACAACCGGCTATGATGCCGCTGGCCGCAAGATCTCTGAAGAGACAGCTGGAGAGATTGTAAAATTCACTTACGACAAGCTCGGGCGGATCAGTCAGAAAATAGAAGGGAACCTTATCACCCACTTCGAGTACGATCTCCTTGGCCACCTAAAAAAGGAGCAGCAAGGAGATGCCCGCCTAGTTCATCATGACTATGATGCCGCCGGGAACCGCAAGGAGATTACCCGGTTCATCGGTGATGAGAAGTATAAAGAGCAGTTCACCTACGATTCTTTTAACCGCCTGATCCGACAAACCGATCCCTTAGGTCATGTCACCAAGATCGATTACGATCCCAAAATCCACCAGAAGGTCCAGACCGATCCCATGGGGCTCCAGACCATTGAGATCTTCGATAACCGAGGTCGCCTCGCCTCTAGGGAGAAGATCAATGGCAAGACCCTTCTCCTGGAAGAGTTCAAGTACGATCTGAACGGTAACAAGGAGTGGCAACGCGATATCTTAGAGGGAAGAGAGGTTGTCACCACCTGGGAATACAACTCCCGTGACCGCCTAGAACGGCAAGTCGAAGGCAATGGTCTCAAGACCACGACATATTCCTACTACCCCACAGGAGAGCGCAAACAGGTCTGCAAGCCCGATGGCGTCGCCATCGATTATGAGTACAACAAGCTTGGGCAGCTGGTTCTTCTGACCTCCTCAGA
>CAZEZK010000027.1:16727-19146 GCA_964516935.1 uncultured bacterium | reverse complement strand
CGATCCCCATCTCAACGAGGCGGGTGAGGGCGGAGGGGGCGTCGTTGGTGTGGAGTGTGGTGAGGACAAAGTGGCCGGTGAGTGAGGCTTGGACGGCGATTTCGGCGGTCTCGCGGTCGCGGATCTCGCCAATGAGGATGACGTCGGGATCTTGGCGGAGGATGTGGCGGAGCCCCTTGGCGAAGGTGAGGTCAATGCGGCTGTTGACGTGCATCTGGGAGATGCCGGCGAGTTTGTACTCTACGGGATCTTCGATGGTCATGATGTTGGATTCGGAGGCTTGGAGATCGGAGATGGCGCTGTAGAGTGTTGTGGTCTTGCCGCTGCCTGTAGGGCCGGTGACGAGGAGGATACCTTCGGGGGCGGCGAGAAGGAGGCGGAGAGCGGCGAGGAGCGGGGCGTCCATGCCAATGCGGTCGAGGCCGACGATGACGTTGCCTTTGTCGAGGATGCGGAGGACGATGCGCTCACCGTGGACGACGGGGAGGGTGCTGACGCGGAAGTCGATTTCGCGGCCGCCGTGGCGGAGCTGGATACGGCCATCTTGAGGGAGGCGATGTTCAGAGACATCCATCTTAGCGAGGACTTTGATGCGGGCGGAGAGTTGGGGGGTGAGATCGCGAGAGACGCTGTGGCGGGGCTGGAGCATGCCGTCGATGCGGTAGCGGATGATAGAGCCCTCTTCAGAAGGTTCGAAGTGGATGTCGGAGGCGCCTTGCTGGATGGCCTCCATAAGGGCCATGTTGACCATGCGGATGACGGGGTTCTGCTCGCCGCGTTCTAGTAGGTCATAGTTCTCAAGGTCGTCTTGGTCTGAGCTAGTTGTGCTGTTTTCGGAGAAGAAGCTGCGCGCCTCCTCCTCTTTGTGGCGGAAACACTCTTCGATGGCTTGGTCGATCTCAGCGGGGGGATAGTAGAGGGGGCGAATCGGTTTTTTTAGGAGGAGGCGGAGTTCTTCGAAGGTGTCGAAATCGGAGAGGTTGGCCGTGGCGACCCAGATGACACTGCTATCTTGCTGGAGAGGGAGCACCTTCTTCTGTTTGGCGAAGGCATAGGGAATGATCTGTTCGCGAACAAGTGGAAAAGAGAGAATTGGGGCCATCAGTAGAGTCGCTTCAGGGTTTGTAGGCTGTCTTCTAGCTGCCGCTTGCGCTCGTTGCGTTTGGCGATTTCGAGACGGGTGAGGAACTCGGGGATATCTCCAGGGCGCTTCTGGTATTCAGCTAGGCGTAGGCGGCGGAGATCGCTGATGGGGTCGTGGATGATGTGCGGAGTAATGAAGATGAACATCTCGGTATTGCTGTCTGAGGCTTTTTGGAGTCCAAAGAGTTTGCCGAGGCCGGGGAGATCGCCGAGGAATGGGATTTTCTCTTGAGATGCCTCTTCAGATCTGCGACGTAGACCGCCGAGGATGATGGTCTCGCCATCAGCAACGCGCACTTCATTGACGATGTGGCGGCGTGTGACGGGGGGGCGGTCATCGCGGAGGGCTTGAGTGGTGTCGAAAGTGATGTCGGTCTGTAGAGAGACGAAGCCTGGTTGATCCTCTTCTTCTTCATTGCAGTGAATGGTTGGGGTGAGGGAGATGGTGGTTCCGTATTGGGCGCGGGTGAAGGACTTTTCAAAGACGGCACCGCCATTATTGGTGTCGACGGGGACTGCGCCATTATTAATGGAGATCTCTTCCACAACGGAGATGGTGGCGGGAGTCTGGTTCATTGTGAGAACGGAGGGGTTGGCGTTGATGTGGAGATCGTCTTGGGCGAGGAGGAAATGGTAGGTGAGGTCGAAAGCGCCGAAGGAGTCGCTTGCGCGGCTTAAGAGGAAGTTGAGCATCCCCTTGTCGTTGGTGTCGAAGTTGAGTCCAGTGGTGTTTTTGTGGCTAGCGGAGTCGCCCATGCGGAGAAGGCTCATGCCGATCTGCGAGCGATCTTGGACCTTCTTCTCGACGAGAAGGACATCGAGTTGAACCATCTTTTTAGGCACATCGAGCCGCTTGAGTAGCATTTTGATCTTATTGAGCTCTTCGCGGCGGATCACCATGAGGACCGATGCGGTCTTGGGGTCAACGATGAAGTTGGAGAGGTTCGATTTTTTCTGCTTGTCAGTAGCGACGGCCGGCTGTGCAAAGGGGGGATGGACAGGCATGTTATTGATTGGCTGAGAGGGGGTAGGCTCTGGAGTGGAGGCGGTTTTTTCGAGTGTTGAGCCGACAAGGGAGTCGTAGACTTTATCGAGAACCTTTGCGATCTCTTCAGGGTCAGAGTGTTTGCAGGTATACCAAAAGACCACCTTCTCGCCGGGATCGTCGAGCTGATTTTGGAGGTCGATGATGATCTGCTCTCCGCGATCGACGAGCTCCTTTTCTCCGACGAGGACGAGTCCTTGCGGAAGTGCGAGGGTGATCAGGTCATCGGGA
>CAZEZK010000027.1:0-16717 GCA_964516935.1 uncultured bacterium | reverse complement strand
CATCGGGAATCGAGGAGTAGAGTGGGGGGCGATTCTTGGGTGTCATGTCAGCGAAGAGGGCTTTGAGCACCTTTTCAGCTTCGGGAGCGCTGATTTTTGTGAGTTGGACGAGGCGCACGAGGCGGCCCTGCTCCTTTTCCCAAACGACATGGTAGAGCTGAAGAAGCTTCTCAATGGTCTCCTGATTGGAGAGAAGGGCGAGCTTGGAGCCGATAGTGTAGATGAAGGTCTGTTTGGGATCAGCGAAGCGCTCAAAGAAGTTCTGGACGGCTTTGGTCTGCTCAGGTGCAGGAGAGAAGATGTGGCAGAGGCGAGCGGATGGAGGGAAGACTTGGAGCTCCTCTTCTTTGGAGGTGACGCCTTCGATGGTGGTGGGGTCTGTCTTAAGGAGGAAGAGCTGTTTTGCGTAGGCGTTGAGCGGTTTTACTCCGATGCCATTATGCATTAGGATCAGGTCGATGAGATCGCTCCATGAGGCGCGCGGAATGGAGACCGCGGAGAAGAGGGAGAGCTTCATCGCGCTCACTTCTGGTGGAATAACATAGAGAAAGTCGGAAGATCCGTACTCCATGAGGAGTTGCGGGAGTGTTGTCTCACCGAGATCCCAGAAAGCAGAGGCCTCCGCCTCTTCTGTGCGGGCACTTTCGATCCATCGGGCTTCGTGCTGGCGAATCTCTTCGCGGAGTCGGCGCGCCTCTTTGGAGAGCTGCTGAAAGGCGGAGTCGGGCGCCCGATTTTGCTGTAGGAGATAGACCTGCTCACAGGTGTCGGAGAGCTGTTTATGCAATGTGCGCAGCTCTTCGTTGAGTAGATCTTCCTGTGCAGAGAGTGCGAAGCCAATTAGTAGAGCAATTGCTATTTTTTTCATTACATTTTCTGTTTTTTCCGCCCTTTTTGGGGCGAGGTTTCAATCGGGAGCAGTTGTGTGCGTGAGGGGTGGATGCAGCGTGCCATAACACGGGAGTTCTCCTCAATCGCATCGAGGATAAAAAGCTCTCCATAAAGTTTGCCTTCGAGAAGTGCGGTGCGTTCAGCGGGTTTGCGCAACACTTTCCAGCTGCCATTCTGTTTGAGGACCCAGTCGCCTACTTTTATGATGAGAGATTGTTTTTCTAGAGAGCAGCTGATCTGTTTTGCTGAGCGAATGCGCACTTGATTTAGAAGGCCGTTCATCCGATTTTTCCAGGTGGGATCTGCGTGTGGTGAGAGGGCGAAATGGACGTAGTTGTCGCCATCCCAGCCATCCCATTCTAGCAGACCATCGCGGCAACCGGAGATGCGTGCTACAGCCGGTGCTTCATCCCCTATTATCCACTCTCCATCACGCCATTCGATAGGGGTGAGAGGTTTTAAGAATGTGTGGCCTTCGGGAAATTCAAGACAGTGGCTTCCGGAAGGGAAAACGGTGGCGCCAAGCCAGTGCGCTTGCGCAAGTGTATAGAAAGGGCTCTCTGGAGAGAGAATTTGAAGTGGAGGCGCGCTGTAAGTAGCGTGAAACTGGTCGACCACTTTATCCAGATGGACGGAAATGAGCAGATCTTCCCCAGTTGGTTCGATTTCGATCCAGAAGGCGGAGTGACTTGAAGCTGGCTCTAACGTCTCTGTGTAGCGCAGATCTAGTCTGTGAGCATCCGGCATCAGAATGGTTTGTCGACTCTGCGTAAAGAAGACGCGGATCCCATCAGGACGATCGCCAGCTCCTGGGCGTGCGGGCTCTTTAGAAAAAACAAAGGCATTTCGCAAATCTGGAATGGGAAGGGAGGGCTCATTGAACAGCAAAAGGGTCGCCAGTAGGGAAATAACCATTTTTGTAGAAGGGATTGTAGAAGAAAGGGGTAAAAAATTACACTGTCTCTCGTATGGATTGGAAACAGGTCTCTCGAATTGCCCTACCGGTAGTAGCAGGAATCGCGCTGCTGGTTTATCAGTTTGCCCCTGCAAAAAAGGGGTCTCCCAAGTTTCAAGAGCGTTACGCTGCTTGGATGCAATCGCCGAAAGATGAAGCGGCTTGGGGAGCATTACAGGAAGAGCTTTCGTCTCTTCCAGAGGGAGCTGCTTCCCCTTTGGCGCAGCAGCTGATTTTGCACGATAAGCTTGCAGAGGCAGAGAAGTTGGCGCGCGAACCGCTGCAGCATCTACGCCGTGAAGCCCCCCCATACGCAGTCTACGCGCAGACTACTTTTTTAATCGCAGAGGGGCGCTATCAAGATGCTCTGGAGCAGGCTGTGCGCTTGAACGAAGCAATGGAGGACGAAGAAAGCTTGCTCTGCGCATACAATAAGTTGCGCATCGCGTCGCTGCAAAAGGCGCTCGGCAACCGTCCTGGAGAGCGTGCTGCGTGGGAAGAGCTGCGCCGTTATTTAGAGGCACACCCTGCGCTAGATAAGCAGGTGAGCGCTTCGATTCAGGAGAATGGGGTCTCTTTACAAGAGTATATAAAACATTCACTTGCCAGTTGACTGGAATCGTCTATGGGACATACCATTGTCGCATGCGCATTGTCTCTTTTTTATCGCTAGTTTCATTCGCACTTTATGCCGCTGAAGAGGTGGCGCCTCAGGATTACAACCTCTATATGTTAGAGGCAATGGATGATCAGGACTGGTGGGGTGTTGTCGACTATTCTACGCTTTTGCTCGACCGCTTTGAAGATTCTCCTTTCGAACAGGATGCGATTTTTGCCCAAGCGAAGGCCTACTACCATCTTGGCCTCTATGAGCACGCAGATAAAGAATTTACCGCGTACATGAACGATTCCTCGGGATCGATCCACTTTTTTGAAGCGGTCGAGTATAAATTTCACATTGCAGAAGCCTACCGATCCGGCACCCGCAAGCACCTTTTTGATTCACATAAACTTCCAGCGATTGTCCCTGCTGAAGAGGACGCTCTGCGTATCTATGACGAGGTGATCACTACACTCCCTCATCATGAGATGGCGGCTTACTCCCTTCTCCAAAAGGGTCGTCTCATGGCCGAAGCGGAAGATTTTAAACCCAGCATTGAAGCTCTTCAGCAGCTGATCCGTCGATTTCCTAAGCAGGCACTCTCTGCTGAGGCATTTTTGGAGATCAATCGCGTCTACCTGATGCAGTGTCGCGTAGAGGGGCTCGACTCTAACCTTCTTGACCTGGCCGAGGTGAATCTTCGTCGTTTTCAGCAGGCATTTCCTCGCGAGCCTCGCCTAGTAGAGGCAGAGAAGTATCTCGCCGATATGCAGACGCTTTTTGCGCGAGATCTCTGGGAAGTAGGAAATTTTTATGACCGCACACATAAGTCCGTTGCTGCGCAGATCTATTATCAGCGCCTTGTTGAAAAATTCCCTCAAAGTGAGCCAGCTGCATTAGCGCGTGAAAAATTGGCTGCTACTACTCCTGCTGCTGTTTAATAGCTGTTCTTATGAATGGCTCTCCAGCGAGGCATCCCTCCGCACCGTCTCCGTTCCCTTTGTGACAGGCGATGAGGATGGCTCTTTTACCGCAGCGCTTGTTCATGCTTTGAGCCGGTCTGGCATTTCCGTCATCTCTTCAGGCGCACATCGTAGGTTAGAGGCGAAGATTACGGGAGCTTCAACAGAGGTGGTTGGGTATCGCATCGATCCGCAAAAGATCAAAAGCGAGATAAAAAAAAATATTGTCGCATCAGAAGCGCGGCGCAATCTCTCTGTGGAGGTAGCGCTCTACTCCAACACATCAGAGCAGCCGCTTTGGGGGCCCTATATTATTTCCGCAGATGCTGATTATGACTATGTCGATGGTGACTCCTATCAGCAGCTCACATTTGTGAATGGTGACGGAAAAAATGTCGTTGTGCTTCCATTTTCTCTAGGACAATTGGAGTCGAGCGAAGCAGCTCAGGCCGCAGCTAATCGGCCCCTCTATCACAAATTAGTTCAAAAAATTGTCGACTCGATTTCTTGCGCATGGTAGAAGAAACTTAAAAAGTTTCTTCATGCACATATCTTTTGTTGTTCCAGCGCGTATTGATCACCTCTCCTCTATCTTGGAGCGCATCCGTAAAGCGCTCTATGCAATAGATTGGCAAGATTCTGCTGTCCGCAAGGTAGAGCTTGCCTCTGAAGAGGCATTAGTGAATATCATTCACCATGGCTATAAAGAGGGTAATGGCCAGATTTCTGTAGAAATTATTTCGATGGATGAGCGGATAGAGATTTCGATCTCCGATTGGGGGCCTCCCTTCAACCCCCTGCTCGCAAAACAGAGCGACCTCGACGCCCCGCTAGAAGAGCGCAAAGTAGGAGGACTGGGAATTCTATTTATGCGACAATATATGGACGAGGTTCGGTATCGTCGCGATGCGGACCGGAATATCCTAACGCTAATAAAAAAGACCGCATGAGATACCTCCTGGCCCTATTGTTTTGTTTTTGTAGCTGTGAACAGCTTACCCACTCCTCATCTCTTCGCGTCGGAGTCGATCCAAGCTGGTATAGTGTCGATCTGTACGGCCAAGAGGCCTACATGAATGGCTACTTAGAGGATCTCCTTTTTGCGCTCTCTGAGGAATCGGGATTGCGTTTTGAGCGTATCCACGCCAACGCAGACGCGATCCTCCCAGAGCTCTCGGTGGGACAGTATGACATCGTAGTAACGGGTCTATCTCCTCATCCGCTTTACCAGACTCGCTACGACTTCTCCCCAAGAGTTTTAAATACCGGGTTAATGCTGCTCTTGCCTCCTCACGCCTCAACAGATCTCTCTGGTAAGATCATCGGCATTCAGAGCCAAGAGGCGAACCACTACCTACAGCAGTATCCAAATGTGATCATCCGTATTTATGAGAGCATTCCGGAATTATTGAGTGCGGTTGTCTCGGGAGATGCTGATGGAGCGCTGCTTAGTCGCGTCCCTGCAATTAATTATGTACGAGATCTTTATGCAGGTGCTCTGGAGATTTCAGGAGAGCCGCTCACAGAGGCCGGTATCCGCTTTGTCGCAATAAAGGGAGAGTACAAAAAGCAGATCGCTCTCCTAGATAAAAGCATCGAAAAGCTTGAGAAGAGGGGCAAGCTCAAGGCACTTCAAGAGAAGTGGCGTCTTGCTGTTCCTATTGAGCGGGCGAAGGGATCGTAGTTGTTCCCAGGTTGTTTGGTAGCGGAGGTGCTGGAGGCGGCGTAGGCCGCATCTGGAGATCTTCAGCTGCCTTTAGGCGACCGCGCTTGCGATCGGCATCCCAAGT
Source organism: uncultured bacterium (assembly GCA_964516935.1). Taxonomy (GTDB): domain Bacteria; phylum Chlamydiota; class Chlamydiia; order Chlamydiales; family SM23-39; genus CAZEZK01. The sequence goes on along the minus strand of CAZEZK010000027.1, from coordinate 11,518 downwards.
ACCAGCCATAATCTCATCGACATCTGTTCTGTCGAGTGTCTCAAACTCCATTAGCATATTGGCCATCAGTTCGACCTCTTTGCGATGGTTGCGCAGGATCTCTAGAGCGCCGGTCAGAGCTTGGTCGAGGAAGGATTTCACCTTCTGGTCGATTTCACGTGCCGTCTCTTCAGAATAGGTGCGTTCTTGATAGGAGGAGTTACCTAAGTATTGGCCTCCTTCAGAGCGTTCATCGTAGGCGATAGTTCCGAGATCGGTCATGCCCCACTCGCAGACCATACTGCGGGCAAAGCGGGTCGCCTGCACGATGTCGTGTTGTGCGCCGGAGGACATATCTTGTACGAAGAGCTCTTCAGCCGCGCGGCCGCCCATCAGCACGATCAGGCGGTCTAAAACCTCCTTCTTCCAGTAGCTAAGACGATTCTTCTTGGGCATAAAGTGGGTTGCGCCTAGAGAGAATCCTCGGGGGATAATTGTGATCTTATCGACAGGATCACCATGTTCTACGAGTAGGCCTGTGATCGCATGGCCCGCTTCGTGGTAGGCAGTTGTGAGCTTTTCTGTCTCATCCATCTCGAGGCTGCGTCGCTCTTTTCCAAAGCGCACCTTGTCACACGCCTCTTTCGCTTCGCTGGAGGTCACTGCGGAGCGTCCTCTACGTGCGGCGAGAAGAGCAGCTTCATTGAGCATATTTTCTAGGTCGGCTCCGGAGGATCCTGGGGTGCTGCGGGCGAGATCTTCGAGGTTAACCGATGCATCGATCTTGATGCGGCGAGCGTGAACTTTTAGGATATCAAAGCGTCCCTTCACATCTGGGAGGTCAAGCGTGACGCGTCGATCGAACCGACCGGGACGCAGAAGTGCACGGTCGAGTACATCGGGGCGGTTGGTTGCGGCCATCAGGATGACGCCCTCTTTGGTGTCGAAGCCGTCCATCTCTACGAGAAGCTGATTGAGTGTCTGTTCGCGTTCGTCATGGCCGCCGCCGATGCCGGCGCCGCGATGGCGACCCACCGCGTCGATCTCGTCCATAAAGATGATGCAGGGTGCATTCTTCTTGGCCTGATCAAAGAGGTCACGGATTCGGCTTGCGCCTACGCCAACAAACATCTCGACAAAATCGGAGCCAGAGATTGAGAAGAAGGGACGGTCAGCCTCTCCAGCTACCGCTTTCGCGATCAGGGTCTTCCCTGTGCCTGGAGGGCCTACAAGCAGAACGCCTTTAGGAATACGTGCTCCGAGGGCAGTAAACCGCTGCGGATCTTTGAGGAAGTCGACGATCTCTTTGAGCTCTTCTTTAGACTCATCTGCGCCGGCGACATCTTTAAAGGTTATCTTATTGGTGTCCTTGGTCATCAGTCGTGCGGGGGACTTCCCGAAGTTGATCGCTGAGGAGCCCATGCCTTTCATCTGCTTCGAGAAGATAAAGTAGAGGAAGAAGACAACCATCAGCACGGGGAGGAAGGTCATTACGTAGCTGAAATAGTTGGGTGATGGCTCGTGGCTCTTAAAAGTTTTTTCTAAAACTGTATTGCGTGGCTGATCGGGAGCTCGGAAGGCGAGCCCTTTATTGGCAGCAAAGTGGTCCCACTCCTGCTGTGCCTGAGCAAACCAGTGGCGATAGCCGTCTGGATCCTGTTTTTCTAGAGCGCGGGTCGAGAGCTCCTGTCCATTGAAGAACCAGATTGTGGAGGCGACTTTCTGACGCGTTTTATCAAGGAGAATGCTGTTTTTATCGAGCTCTTGAGCTGTATTAGTCAGCTGTTGCAGCTCATCTACATAGTTTCTTACGCTGCGCAGTGCAGTGAGGCGAACGCCATCCTGATCCTGGTTGAGTGCTTCGACGAGGGCTGTGACTCTCTGTAGGATCTCTTTGTAGGTTGCCATTGAGGTGGCGGAGGCTGCCTGCGCGTCGAGTTCGCGAAGTTGCTGTTTCAGGGGCTCGCTGCCAATGCCTAGTGCAGGAGATCGAAGAAGAGAGATAAAGGAGCGCAACTCTGCACCTGCTTCTGCAGCAGAACCCTTTTCAAAGGCCTTCTCGACGGAGGATAGGCTAGCTGTTTCTCGGTCGGAGAGCGATTTCAATACAACGGCATGGTCTTGGCCAGATGTATTGTAGAGAGAGTCGACAACGACATAGCCCTTACGAGGAATCGCGAGGCCGCTCAGGTGGAGATAGAAATCTGCCGATTCAACAACTTTCTCACGCAGAGGGTCTAGATTTGTGAGGGCTGTTTGCTGCTCTTCTTGAAGCTGATGTTGGCGATCCAGAAGCTCGAGATAGCGGTAGCGGTCTACTGCTTCCTCGGGGAGATGATCGCGAAATATTCCACTAAATGTAACAAGGTGCTCATTCTGAGCGATTTTTTGATTCTCTTCAGGGACTGTCAGATTGAGATTGACAAGGTGTTCCGCTTGATGACTAAAGGAGACGGTAGCAGCTCGATCGGATGTAATCGTCTGCACGACGATCATCGTCAATAGCGACAGGAGAAAGAAAAGGATCAGTCCGCCTGAGAAGCTTTTTTTCGGATCGGGTCTCAATTTTGCCATATCTGTTTAAAACTGTTCTGTTTAACTAAGTTAACAAGAAGGTCTATTAAACCAGCTTTCCTCGATAAAGTAAAGCCCCCAAAAGGATAGAGGTACTTCTTTATCGAAGTTTGTTTCTAACACTTCTCATAACAAAAAAGAATTAATACAACAATAGTAGCGTATAAATTGTTTTTAATCATGCTCGTGAGAAGATGGTCCACGTGGGCGATCTCCTCTGCCAAAAGAGCCTCTACCATCAGGTGCCTGATGGGCATGATGGGTAAAGTAGTCATGAGCCGTTCCTGCCAAGAGTCCAATGACCCCGAAGACGATACAGGGAACGAAGATAGCAACCACAACCTGCACGACCCCTAAGATGATCTGTGTAAGTCGCTCTTGCTTCTTAATGAAGTGAGCGCAGCGTTTAAAGATATGCTCCATAGGCACAGGGGCAAGAGTCCCTAGGATAGCGCCAGCAGCAGTGAAGATAATGACCCAAGCTGGGCCACCAAGAAACCAGTTGAAGAGACCAGAGAGAAGTGCGGCGACAATTACCAGAACGGTGAGGACTTCCCACGTATATTTGCGTGCAAAATCTTCCACTTCCTGCACAGAAACGCCTTCTTTAAGCTTGCTTGTGAATTTATTGTCGTCCATGTTCTCCTTCCCTTATACTTATAAGTAACTCATTCAATCAATTATTTCAATTACGAAGTCAGATAGTCATAGAGATCTCTCTGAGAGACGAGAGTCAAGCTGTTGTATAACAAGCAGATGCGCTGTGTGAGCTCTAGAATTGCAGGATCTCCAAGACCGGGGAGGCATAGAGCGCTTAATTCTGGAATTTGATCTGTCTCATTTAAATATCTTAATCCCCAATGGTAATCTGCCTCGCTAAATCCCTCTTCCTGAACGCGGAAGTAGATGATAGAGCGCTCATGGAGAAGTGCCTGAATCGCAAAGAAGAGCCCCTCGCTCTCTGCGGGCGGCTCTCCTAGATGGTCGGCGAGTTGCGGCAGTGTCTGAAAAAAGTGGGGAGTTTTAAATGCTCCTCGCTCGGCGGCTCCAAATAAAGCAATAGTGTGACGCATTCTTTACCCATAAAAGGTAATAGCGTTTTTTTCAACTTAGTTCCGATTCGATTTCAATTAATCTATTATATTTCGCGCATCTTTCGGAGCGAGATAGTGATCCTGTTTTAATCTGCCCTAGCGCGTAGGCGACGCTTAAATCGGCGATCATGGTGTCTTCAGTCTCTCCGGAGCGGTGGGAGATAACTGTTTTATAGCCATTCTTTTGGGCTAACCGGATCGTGGCAATGGTTTCTGTCAGTGTGCCGATCTGGTTTGGTTTAATGAGAATGGAGTTTGCGACGCCTCGATCGATCCCTCGTTGTAAGAGCGCTGGATCGGTGACAAAGATATCATCGCCGACGAGTTGAAGAGAGTTGCCCAATGTTTTCGTGAGTGTTTGCCACCCTTGCCAGTCATCTTCGCCAAGACCATCTTCTATACTGTCGATCGGATAGCCTTTGGCAAGCTCGGTTAGATAGGTGATCTGCTCCTGGCAGGTTCTTCCTTTGTAGCGGCCATCAGAATAGAATTCAGAGGCAGCGCAATCTAGAGCGATAGAGATCTGTTCGCCTGGTTTATAGCCTGCCTCTTCGATTGCCTGCATGATCAGATCTAGAGCCTGCTCATGAGAGGCGATTTGCGGTGCAAAGCCCCCTTCATCACCAACAGCTGTGGAGAGTCCCTGTTTTTTTAAGATCTCTTTGAGCGTATGGAATACCTCGGATCCCCAGCGCACCCCCTCATGGAATGAGGGGGCGGCTTTTGGACGAATCATGAATTCTTGGAAATCGAGGCCATTATCCGCATGTTTGCCTCCATTTAGGATGTTCATCATTGGATGGGGCAGCTCTGTAGCGGTTGGGCCCCCCAGGTAGCGGTAGAGGGGCTCTTTTTTCTCCGCAGCTGCCGCTTTGGCAATGGCGAGCGAGACTCCTAAGATCGCATTGGCCCCTAGGCGCCCCTTCTGCGGAGTGCCATCGAGATCGATCATCGCGCGGTCGATCTCCTCTTGCGCGAAGACCGACATTCCAACGACGAGATTATTGAGAGGTTCCTTTACATTGGCGATTGCCTTTAAGACACCTTTGCCACCATAGCGATGGGAGTCTCCATCTCGAAGCTCTTTTGCTTCGAGCGTTCCTGTGGAAGCTCCCGACGGAACGGAGGCCTTTCCCATAGAGCCGCTGACCGTACGGACGGTAACCTGTAGAGTCGGATTGCCGCGTGAGTCGAGGATTTCAAGCGCATTGCAAGAAGAGATGGTAGATGGATTCACCGTCGAAGCTCCTTTTCTTGGGTAATTAAAGAGATGTAAGATTCGTAGCGCAAGGGGGAGATTAGCCCCTTCTCTAGCGCCTTTGTCACTGCGCATCCCGGCTCTTCGCGATGAGCGCAGTCGGGGAAGCGGCAATCCTCTGCATATTTGGTAATCTCAGAGAAGTAGGCGGAGATCTGCTCTTTAGGGACATTCCAGAGGGCAAAGCTGCGCACCCCTGGCGTATCGACGCAGTAGCCGCCGTGAGGCAAGGAGATTAGCTGCGCGCTCGACGTTGTATGGCTGCCTTTGCGCGTCTTATCTGTGAGATCACCTGTTCGCAACTTCAGGCCAAATAGCGAATTAAGTAGGGAGGATTTTCCTACACCGGACTGACCGACGAAGACCGAGCACTTTCCTTTCATGAGCTTTCTTAGGGTAGGTAGGCCCCGATTTGTCTTTGTGCTGACCGGAACGATGGGGATCCCGAGGGCCTTGTAGGTAGCGAGCGCCTCCTTATATATGAGAGCTTCGATCGACCCCTTCTCCAGGAGGTCTGTTTTATTTAGCACCACTATGGGGTGCATCCTTCCTCGCTCTGCTGCGATGAGATAGCGATCAATGAGGGCCGGCTTCAGTGTGGGTTCGGAGATTGAGGCAACGATGAGCGCGTAGTCGATATTGACCGCGATGAGTTGCTCCTTCATGCCGCGGATCTCCTGTCGAACCAGGAAGGAGCTGCGCGGCTCAATTATTGCGATAGAGCCTTCGCTAAACCGTACGAAATCTCCAACGGCGATTAGATTTTTGGCGAGACCCCGTTCCTTCTTTAAGAGACCGCGGAGGCTGCAGAGATGCTTCTTTCCGCTAGCTTCTACGAGATCTCCCTCTCCAGTAACAGAGATGACGCGGCCGATGGGGAGGTCAGAGGTGATAGCAGGCGCCTGTTTGGCCCGATCGGTTTTTTTAAATTTTGAGCGATCGGCAATTTGGCGGCGGCGGCGCTCCTTTTTCCCCCCCTTGCGATCTAGGGAGTGAAAGGCCTCTTCAGATTCAAAATATCGGTCAGTCATTGCATTAACATTACTATTTCGTTAGTCTCCGTTCTATGGGGCAAGTATATCCCCTCAGGGGATCTTTGACTAGGCGGATTGCATTAGTAGCTGTCTGTCTACTCGTAATTCCGCTTATAATTCATAGTTTCTATCTATACCATCAGGAATATCAGTGGGCTGTGGTGGATATTAAAAATTTGCTTCAAGTTTTTGGAAATGAGCGCCGCTCGCAGCTGGAACAGGCGATCGACTTCAACTGGCAGATCCTTGACGCCTCGACCCGGGACTCCTCCTGGTATCCCAAGATTCAAAAAATTCAGCTGCCATCTGGTGCCCAGTTGCCACACTACGCTTGGGTTGATATCGAAAAGCAGCAGCTCTGGATCACCGCTACAGAGAATGGGCAGAGCATCGGTATTGAGATGCCGCTTTCTCACTGGACAAAGCCTCTAGGGCAGAAACCCTATCAGATCGATGTCACTTTTATTGATCTTAATGCCCCTGTGCCAGCAGACGATAGTGTTGTTTCTCTAGAACTTCCCGTGAAAGATCTGCGTATTTCCATGCTTTTTACCGTTCCGAAAGACAGAATTACCACCCTCCAATCTAACTATTATCTAAAAGATATCAGCACCTTCCTTATTATTTTTGTCCTTCTTGGAGGAGGCGCTGCGGCCTGGCTGACGATGCGCTTGGGTCGGCCGCTCAAGCGGCTCTCTTCTACGATGTCGCGTGTTGGCGACGGGGCCCTCCATGTGCGTTACCAACCCGATCGCCTTGGCTTTGAGGTGAACACACTTGGCTACCAGTTTAATGATACAGTAGAGGCACTCATCCGGCATCAACAGGAGGCCGAGACCGCTAAGATTGGCCGCGAGAGACTTGCGCAAGAGTTGCGTATCGGCCGCGCGATTCAGAAGAGTATGCTGCCCACCTCTCTCCCCGAGCTCCCTGGCGTTGATATCAGCGCCAGCTACTTGCCCGCTGATGAGGTAAGTGGCGATTTCTACGATTTCCTGCTGCTCCCCGATGGACGACTTCTGATTACGATCGCCGACGTTTCCGGTAAGGGAATCTCCGCCTGCCTATATGCGCTCAATGCGCGAGGGCTGCTGCGCGCTTTTGCTACCTCTATGACCAACCTCTCCGAGATGGTTCGCAAGATGAACCACCTGCTCTGCAAAGACTCCATGGAGTCAAGCCTTTTTGTGACGATTTGGGTTGGGATTTATGATCCTAAGAAGCTCTCTTTAGAGTACTGCAATCAGGGCCACTTCCCATCGCTTCTCCGCAGAGGAGATCGCGTAGAAGAGCTACCAGGAGGCGGTATTGCTCTTGGCGTGGAAGAAGATGTCACTCCAAATATAGGATATAAACAGCTTCAAGTGGGCGATCGGCTGATTCTCTTTACCGATGGACTTGTGGATGCAGAAGATCAGAAGGGCACTCGTCTAGGACAGAAGAGACTTCAGGAGTATCTGCAGCGTACTACTCCTGATACAGCAGGAAATCTCCTAGCTGGATTGGAGCCGCTCTCTCTTCTTGATGATGTGTCAATTGTAATGATGAGAATTGATGGATAAGGGACTTACAAGTCAAGAGGCGCAGGAGAGGATTCATCAGTTTGGTCTCAATCGTGTGCCAAAAGCACATGGCGCTTCTTCCTGGACCATCCTTTGGCGCCAAATCACCAACCCGCTCGTTTATCTCCTTGTGATCGCAGGAGTGGCTGCGCTTGCCTTGGGGCGTTACTCTGACAGCGGCGTTGTGTTGGGTGTGGTTTTTCTCAATGTCCTGATCGGGTTTTTCCAGGAGTGGAAGGCTAATCGCGCTGTCTCCTCCTTAGGAGATCTTATCCCCGAATATAGCTGCGTTCTCCGCGATGGCGCGAAGCAGCAGATACGCAGTGAGTTGATTGTTCCTGGAGACATCGTCTACCTACAAGGAGGCGATCGCATTCCAGCGGATATGCGTCTACTCCATGTGAAATCGATGCGTGTTAACGAGTCGATGTTGACTGGAGAGTCGCTGCCCGTGGATAAGCGCATTGATGATACAGCTTATGAAGGGACCCTTGTTGCCCAGGGAACTGCATCGGGAGTTGTTACCGCAACGGCGATTCATACAGAGCTCCACAAGATCGCCGATCTAATGACAAAGGCTGCACCTCTAGACACCCCGCTCACCCGCCAGTTCACAGAGTTCGCCAATCGCATGACCTGGATCATACTCCTTCTCGCAGCTCTGCTCTTTGGCATTGCGCTCCTGCAGCACCGCACCATTGTCGATGGCGTCCTGATCGCCGTAACGTTAGCTGTGGCTGCAATTCCAGAGGGGCTGCCCGCCGTAGTTACGATCGCTCTCGCTGTAGGTGTGCGGCGCATGGCGCGCCACCATGCGATTATCCGCGAACTGCCCGCCGTAGAGACCTTAGGCTGCACAAGTGTCATCTGCACAGACAAAACGGGTACACTCACCCGCAATCAAATGGTTGTGCAGGCGCAGATTGCTCCAAATGTAAAGCGGCTTTACATCGCCGCGATCCTCTGCAGCGACGCCACTGCGCATCAGGGAGATCCGACGGAGGTCGCTCTGATCTTAGGCGCAGAGAGAAATGGATGTTCCGCAACAGAAATTCGAGTAGCACATCCCCGCATTGATGAGATCCCCTTTGAGTCAGATCGCCAGTGGATGGCCACCCTCCATCCAAATCTCCTCTGTGTCAAAGGGGCCCCTGAGGTTCTTGCGCGTCTCTGTCTCAACGCTCCCTCCGATCTCTACGAACAGATCTCTCAGCTAGCTAAGAAGGGAATGCGTCTCCTTGCCTGTGCAGAGAAACAGATTCATCAACAGACCATTCATGAAAAAGATGTGCACAGTCTGGAGTGGCTTGGGATGGTTGGTCTCATCGACCCTGCTCGCCCAGAGGCTCAAGCCGCAGTACACCGTTGCCAACAGGCCGGCATCCGCATTATCATGCTGACCGGTGACCATCAGCAGACTGCCGAGGCGATTGGCCGCCAGATTGGGATTAGCGAAGTCTATTCCCGCGTCATGCCCGCACAGAAGCTCGACCTGGTTAAGCGCCTACAAGCTGAGGGTGCGGTTGTTGCGATGACAGGCGATGGCGTCAACGACGGCCCAGCGCTCAAGCAGGTAGATATCGGGATTGCAATGGGCTGCGCGGGCACCGCCGTAGCCAGAGAGGCTGCCGACCTTATCCTCGCCGATGACAACTTTGCGACGATCGCTGCCGCCGTAGAGGAGGGGCGCCACGTTTATGACAACCTGGTCAAGGCCTTTGCCTTTGTATTGCCCACCAACTTAGGACTAGCGCTCATCCTCATTGCAGGCGTGCTTTTCTTCCCTACCCTTATGCCGATGCTCCCAATCCAGGTGCTCTGGATCAACATGGTGGCGGCCGTGGCTCTAACTCTGCCCTTTGGGTTTGAGGCGAAGGAGCCCGATCTGATGCAGCGACGCCCTAGACCTCTCGGCACCCCACTCCTAAACTCCTTTATCATTACTCGAACAATCCTCGTCTCCTGTCTGATGGCTCTTGTAGCCCTCCTGCTCTTCTGGAGCAGTAACGGCAACCAGACACTCGTGGTCACCAGCGTTGTCTGGTTTCAGGTCTTTTATCTCCTCAGCTGCCGCACCTTGCGTACCTCTTCTTTGGGCATCGGCCTGTGGAGCAACCCCTCGGTCTATTTAGGGATTGCAGTGACTCTATTTCTACAAGTCGCCTATGTTCAGCTCCCTTGGATGCAAGATCTCTTCTCTAGTCAGTCCCTCGATCTTTTCTCCTGGGTAAAAGCCTCAGTTTGTGGGGCTTTGATCGGTCTTTTTGTAACCCTTGAGAAAAAATTCCTTTTTCGGCAATCAGAAGAGAAATAGGAGAGCATTATGGCAGCCAAGAAAAAAGCAAAAAAAACGACCGCAAAGAAGAAATGTAGTACTTGTGGAACGCGCAAGAAAGTGTCCGCTTCAAAGTTGAAGAGAAGCGGCTCTTGCGGAGAGTGATACGCCCTTAAGAAAGTAGGCGATCCAGCGTTCCCAGCCACTCTTCTCTGATAGGAGGAAGAGGTTGCGTGAATAGGAGAGCTTATGGGCGAAGAAGTATCCGCTCAAAAATAGAGCGGGTCGGCTAAGGAGCCCCTTCTTGTAGAGGTAGGCAGAGACCCAGACCCGGATCACGCGGCCATTCCCGTCCATGAAGGGGTGGATCGTGAGAAACTGGGCGAAGGCGATCGCTGTCTGTACAAGGGGCTCCGGCTCTTTTCTATGCATATAGCGAACTAACTTTTCCAGATGGCCCATAACGTTTCGCGCAGACGGCGGTAGAAAATAGGCCTCCTCAATAGGACTCCCTTCAGCTCCAATCCAATTTTGTCTCGTGCGGATAGAACCCGCCTCCGATGATTTTGACTTCACAATCGCATGGACGCGGCGGAAGAACTGGATGTTGAGCGGTTTTTTGGCCTCTACCCATCGTGTGGCAAAAAGTAGTCCCCGTCGTTCATTCTCTGCGCAGAGATGCGTAACTGAGGGAGCTGATCGCAGCAACTCATCATACCGACCCAGCGCTTCACGTGCTTCGCCGATCTCATGGACCAGCGCGCTCCAATTTAGTTGCTTGAGAGGTAGAGGGATGGGTCTTCGCTGCATGTACCAAATTCCTTGTACAACGCGGAGACATATTTTTCGATTCCCTTTTGATAGGTTCTACTCACAAACTCATGGTCGAAAACTCTCTTCATCCAGCTGGGGCTTTGCTTTGGTAATAGCAGGCGCGTGACCTTTTTCCCTTGATAGCGCTCAGGGTAGAGGTTGTAGGCGATATGGCAGACCGACAACGAGAGGTTATCCCTTTTCGAGAGAAGGTTGAGCACTTTAAATCCTAGATCGTTCGTGAGTAGCATCGTCGGCCCGCAAGCGATCACAATCAGCCGCTCTCGCTCTTCTTGTGACAGCGGTTGTACTGCTTGATAGATCGACGCTGAGCCGCGGCTAAAGGCGATTAGGAAGATCTTCCTCGGATCCCCCGCTCTTTCCAGCTCCGCGATATCCTCTTTAAGCTGGTTGCGCAATAGCTGAATAAATGGGTTCTCATACCCAACCTGCATCGATTCAAAGACCGAATGGAGATCTTCAGTAAACCCAAATGTCTTATTGACAAGAGATTTTAAGAATGTCGCGACATCCTCTGCATTGAAAGGCTCTAGAGTCATGTCGCAAGTAGGGATTACATTTGCCGAACCGTGGAATGTCTTTAGGAGCGTATTAGCCCCTTCCAGACAGGTTTCTACTGTATTGTTGATTCCATTGATGTAATAACATTTCGAAAACTCAGAATCGGGATTCAGCGACGGAAGAATCGCCGATTCGTAAGAGAAGAGAGCGGCAAGGAGAATGTTGAACATCGCAAGAAATATATAGAAAGACGCGGCTTACTGTAAAGATCGGTCAAGTTTGGACTGTTTTGAGCGCCGAATGGTTAAATTTAAAAATGATCTTTTGCATAAGTAATTAGTTTAAGCTTTATTCTCTGTACTGGACAAAAAATAAGTTGATGCAAGGAACTCGCTGAAGAGCGATCA
>CAZEZK010000026.1:16287-19430 GCA_964516935.1 uncultured bacterium | reverse complement strand
TTAGCTTGAAAACTACGCCAGGGTGCCTTTCAGGTGGCACTGCTATATACTCCTTTCAGTTCAAACCAAAGTAGGGGAGGGGCTATTCTTTTTCTTTCAGTTGTTTTTCAAGCGCTTCTAGGCGTTTGGCATACTGCTCTAAGCGGCGGATGTAGACTTCTTGGCGGTTGTAGTCTGCGATGGGGATCGCGGGGCTGCCGCGGTAAGCGCCTTTCTTGAGAGATTTGCTGACGCCGCCTCGGGTGGCGACCATTACGCCATCCTCTAGGGAGATATGGCCGAGGATGCCGCACTGACCGCCCAGCATAACATAGGCGCCGGTTTTGGCCGATCCGGCAACGCCGGTTTGAGCGGCGATGAGGTTCTTCTCCCCCACCTCGACGTTGTGGCCGATCTGGACGAGGTTGTCAATCTTGGTTCCTTTGCGGACGCGGGTGGTCTGGAAACGGGCGCGGTCGATTGTGCTGTTGGCGCCGATCTCTACATCGTTTTCAAGAATGACATTGCCGAGCTGTTCAAGCTTTACATGGACGCCAGCAGCGTTGGTCAGATAGCCAAAGCCGCAGGAGCCAATGACGACGCCTGGCTGCAGGATGACGCGATCACCGAGTTTGCAGCGCTCGCGGATGACGCATGAGGGGTGGATGTGGCACTGGGTGCCGAGCTCTACATCGCGGCCGATATGGCAGTGAGAGCTGATGATAGTACCATCTCCGATTGCTGCGCCCTCTTCAATGACCACGTAGGGGGCGATAGAGACACCTTTGCCAATGCGAGCTGTGGGATGGATGATGGCGGTGGAATGGATCCCGGGGGCAATGGGTTTTGGGAGAGCAGCTGCGAGGAGATGCTCGACAATTTTCTGAAATGTGTGAGAGGGCTGCTCGGAGATGAGGAAATTGCGACCTTCGAGAAGGGGAACTCCTGGCGCAATACAGACGACGCCTGCTTTGCTGCGCTTCATTGCCTCTTCATAGCGCGGGTTGGCTAAGAAAGAGAGATCGGAAGGGAGTGCTTCGTCGAGAGTGTTTACCCCAGTGATTGTGTAGGTAGGGTCACCTACGAACTGGGCGCCCGTGAAGGCGGCCAGTTCAGTAAGAGTCAGCATGCTTATTCAGTAGGCTGATCTGCAAATGAGGGAAGTTCCCCATTCATGAGGTTTTCAGAGAGGAAATCGAAACCATCATCGTCATCGGAATCGACAGTGCCATCTTCGAGGTCAGAGACTTTTTTTGCTTTCTGATCTACATCGAATTGGCGGTTCATCTCTTCAATAACCATTGTGGTTACATCGAGATCGGCCTTTGTATAGAAGCAGGCCTCTTGATTGATGATGCAGTCGAGATGTTTCTGTTCAGCAACGATTTTGGAGGCTTTGCCGATGATCTGGATCATCTTCTGGATCAGTTGACTATTGGCCTGGTTGAGCACTTGGTAGAACTGCTGCTGATAGCGGCTCATATCTTCGCTCAGAGACTGATGCTTTGCTTTCAGTTCGTCTTCCGCTTTAGGGGAGAGGCTGTCGAGATACTCAGTATCTTCCAGTTTTGCAGTGATTTCGCGCAGCTCTTTCTCTGTGTGTTCGATGAGAGAGGTCATTTGCTTGCGGATCTGTTCAAAATTGGCTTGCTCTTTCTTCCCGTATTTGGATTGGGTCACGCACGATGCGAAATTGACCACGCCATTCACAGGGAGCGATTCTTGAGCAGGTGTATTCGCGCCTCCGAAGAGAGCGGCGAAAGAGAAAATCCAGGTAGTGAGTAACATAAAAAACAAACTCCTTTAAGGGGTGTAAGTGACCCGATAATACCAAGTCGCAGAATGGAAGTCCAGTAGAGGGTAATAGGCGTAAAGATTTTTTTTTGGCATCGCTAAACGGAGGTAGACGCAGAGGTGCGAAACAGGCAGAAAAAAAAGAAGTTGCTCTGTGCGAATGGTACATGTTTAGAACTGGCCTGCCATGGAGAAGAAGAAGCCCTGATAGAGTCTATCCTTGCTCTTTTTGGAGTAGTTAAAGGGGTAGCCATAGCCGACCAAGATTGGCAACTGGTTGCCGATATCTAAGCGGGCGCCGACGCCAGCACTGCTTTTAAAGTTTTTTATCATCAGCTTATGAGTTGACAGAGAGCCTGAGTCAAAGAAGACAAAAGCATCGAGCATGCGGAAGATCTGTTGGTTGTACTCCAGGGAGAGGAGCGTTGAGGAGATCCCGCCCAATGGAGAGTTTGAATTGCCGATGGTTTGGCCAATCGAGAAAGGTTTGTAGCCGCGGAGCGTTGTTTCACCGCCGAGGAAGTAGCGCTCGGAGAGGGGGATGTTGATCTGGTTCGAGGTTTTTCCGAAGGGGAAGATGTAACGGAAGTCGCCGCGCAGCTTCACAGTTCCTTTTGCCCAGACGGGGAAATAGATCGCATTGGTGTAGGTGCTCTTAAAGAAGTCGTAGTTCCCGCCGATGCCAGCTACCTCTCCTTCGAGATAGGAGCGCCAGCCGCGATGGGGTTTGAGCGCGCTATCTGTAGAGTCGTAGTTGATGTTCACGCTGAATGCGGAGACGAGGCCTGCCTGCTCGAGTTGGCTCTGCTCAGTAACAGAGATTGTATTTTGTACGGATTGAGAGATGCGGTTGTTGGTGTGGCGGAAGCGCTGGCGCATCCCAAAGGTCCAGTAGACAGATAAAGGATAGCTAGCAAAGACGGAACCGCCGTAGGTTTGAATGTTTTGTTTTGTCTGCAGCTTGCTGAAGGTCTTGCTCAGTTCGACCCCGAGACGCCATGGGGTGTCGTAGAGATAGGGGTTCATCCAGGAGATCAGGTAGTTGCTCTCCTTTTTGCCGAGGGTAGCTCTAGCATGGAAATATTCGCCGCCGCCGCGCATTGCAGAGGGTTGTGCTGCGAAGATGCGGGGAATGCCAGCCGCGCGGAAGTTGTGTTCTGTTAGTTCAAGACCTCCATAGACGTTGTCGAGGGAGCTAAAGCCCATAAAGAGCTTCACGGCACCGGTGGTCTTCTCTTCCACTTCAATATAGACGTCTCGGTAGTTTTCTCCGAGGCTCTCATCATCCGCTGTACGGACGGCATAGACGTTTACGCTCTTGAAGTAGCCCATCGCCTTCCGAGCCGGGATGCTCGGCGTCGGCGGCCCCC
>CAZEZK010000026.1:1874-16277 GCA_964516935.1 uncultured bacterium | reverse complement strand
TCTTGAAGTAGCCCATCGCCTCAAGGCGAGACTGGGTGGCTTTCAGTTTGCGGGCGTCGAAGGTCTCTCCAGGGACGAGGAGCGATTCGCGGAGAAGAACTCGGCTCTCGGTTGCGCTATTGCCGAAGATGTGAATCAGGCCAACGCGGTACTCCTTCCCTTCGAAAACGGTGAAATTGACGTTGAAGATTGGCTCATCGCCAACGAGAGGAGTCTCATATTGAACGCTGGCATCGATATAGCCCTTATGGCCGTAGAGGTCCTTCATCGCTTGGGCAGTATCGCGTACTTTGTCGGCAGAGAATGGATCGCCGTCGTGGATTAGAGAGGCTTTTAGAAGGTCTTCGGTAGAAATTAAGGAGTTGCCCTCTACGCAGACAGTGCCGAATCTGTAGAGAGTGCCGCGATGAGCGACGATTTCAACAATGATTTTGCCGCTCTTGGGATCTTCTTGGAGATTGATGTCGATATGGGCATCGGCATATCCCTTATTGTGAAGGTAGTTGAGGATCGTCATGCGATCCTGCTCAAGCATCTCATCGCGGAGGTAGCCGTTGCCTGTGACCCAGCTGGTCAAGAAGTTGTACTTCTTGAGGTAGATCATGTCTGTGAGGTCGCTCTGCTCCTCGGGGGTAAATCCTTGGAAATTGATCTGTTGGACAATCCCGGGGCGTCCCTCTTGGATATTGATGACGATGTCCACCTCTTGGGTGGCTGGAATGGGATAGACGCTGTAGCTGAGGACAGACTCGAAATAGCTCTCTTTAATGTAGAGCTCCTTCACTTTGTTGAAGGACTTATTGAACTCTTGGCGGTGGAAGACGCTCTTTGGTTCCACAGCGAGTTCTTTTTGTAATTTGCTTGTAGAGAAGTGTTCATTTCCCTCCCAAGTGATCGAATGAATAATAGGGCGGGGAGTAAGGTGGATTGTGATGCGCACTTGTTCATCGATGATTTGCAAAGAGGGCTCTACGCGATCATACTCTCCAGCGAGTGTCTTGAGATCGTTGTCGAAAAGCGCTTGAGAGAAGGGATCTCCTTGTTTGGTCTTCATGCGTGCGAGCGCACCGGATGGATCAAACAGGTAAGATGAGTCGGGGCAATCGACGATGAGGTCGATAGAGGAGACTCGTTTTCCTTCGAAAAGGTCGGCGGCTTCGCTTAAAGCAGGAGAAAAAAAGAGCAGAAGAATGAGTAGTAGTCGCATAATTAACAGGTGCGAGTATAGGTGCTGATGATTGTCAAAGTCAAGATCACCCCGAATGCGGGAAGCAATTCGATTGAAGGAATGGAAGGAGATCTTTTGCGCGTGCGCATTGCAGCGCCGCCAGATAAAGGGAAAGCGAATGATGCGCTGATCGCCTTTTTAGCAAAAGAGTGGAAGATCCCGAAGTCGCGGATTCGGATCCTGTCGGGTCATGCTAGTCGGATCAAGCGGTTGGAAGTTGAAGGGGTTGTTCCAATTTATACCAAATATCAGAAATAACGTGCAGTTTGAGTGCGTCAAATCGCCGGGGTTGAGAGATTTCACGCGATTCAAACTGCACGTTATTTCTGATATTTGGTATTACTGATGATTAGTCCGTCTAGCGCTAGTTCTCTTCCGTCGTTCCAGCTACTTCTAATCGAGCTCGTGAAGAAATTGGGGGCGCAGAGGTAGCCAAGCGCGAATAGGGGGGCGGTGAGGGGGAGCATTAAGATGTTAAAGGCCACATACCAACTCAATATGACTACGCGCAGTAGGCTTGTTGTAAAAAAGTTAAAAGAGCGAGAGTTGAAGAGTTTCGTTATGGGTTTGTCGATAAAGAGTCTGGAGAGCCTCTCTTCTTCTAAGTTTATTGCATGACTGCCGAAGAAAAGCGCGCGGCTATTTGGGAAGATGTGAAGAACATTTTGGAATGCCTGGCCCAATCCCATCACTCTATCGCTTAAGCAAGTTTCAATTGTTCTGGCAATGGTTATACGCAAACAACCTCAAGTTTGTCATTTTAAACAGGTCTTCGGCCTTGTAGAGCTCTAGCTAAGGTTCCTTTGTCGATATACTCTAGGCTGCTGCCGACGGGGAGGCCAAAGGCGAGGCGGGAGATGGAGAGACTTAGGGGTTCAAGCTGTTTTTTGAGATAGAGCGAGGTGGCATCCCCTTCCAGGGTTGAATCTAGAGCTATAATGATTTCTTTTGTTCCAAGCTGCTGGACGCGGGTTAGAATGCGGTCGACGCGGAGGGTGTGGGCGTGGCGTTCATCTAGGGGGGATAGAAGGTGCTCGATCACGTGGTAGAGACCGCGGTAGGAGCGTGTCTCCTCGATCGCATAGGCATCCTTAGGAGAGGCTAAGATACACAAGGACGAAGGGTCCCTAGAGGGGGAGGAGCAGAAGAGGCAGTTACCTCCCTGAGCTAGGCAGCCGCAAGTAGGGCATGGAGGTAGCTCTGTCTGGATGGTCGTTAAAAGAGTTCCAAATTTTTCTATATCCTTCTGCGGCCAGCTGAGGAGCTCGAAGGCAAAGCGCTCAGCTGTACGGCTTCCCACGCCGGAAAGGCGCTTAAGATGGGCGATGAGTGTAGAAAGAACAGGGGGGAACATGGACATTAAAATTTTTAAACTCTTCCCGTTTAAGGCAAAATCGGTTAAACTCCCTTAACACTAAGGGAAAAACTGATTGAAGGCTAGAATAATTGGTACTGGGTCCTACCTTCCCAAGAGGGTGTTGACCAATCAGGATTTAGAAAAAATAGTCGAAACTTCAGACGAGTGGATCTTCACTCGTACGGGGATGAAAGAGCGACGCATCGCCGCTGCTGAGGAGTTTACCTCTCAGATGGGCGCGCATGCAGCTCGCGCGGCTCTCGCAGATGCGGGAATTGCTACGGAAGATCTCGATCTGATCCTCGTTGCCACGATTACACCAGACTATGTCTTCCCAAGTACAGCCTGTTTAATTCAGCAGGAGATTGGCGCAAAAAATGCTGGTGGTATGGATGTCCAAGCTGCCTGCACTGGATACATCTACTGTCTCGCGATGGCCAAGGCATTTATTGAATCGGGCATGTATCGTAATATTCTCGTGATTGCCGCAGAAAAGCTCTCCTCCATTACTGATTATACGGACCGTTCGACCTGCGTGCTTTTTGGTGACGGCGCTGCTGCCTGTGTGGTTTCGAACCAGGGCGCTGGCCTAGTACTTAAAGGCGTTGAGTTGGGCGCTGACGGAGAACAGGCTCAGTTGTTAATGCTGCCAGCTGGTGGCTGTCGCAAGCCTCCCTCTGCAGAGACTGTGGCTCAACGCGAGCACTTTGTCAAAATGGCGGGAAATGAAGTTTTCAAACATGCGGTGCGCCGTATGGAGTCTGCGTGTAAGAGTTGTCTTGACGCTGCAGGTGTCTCAGAAACAGAAGTGGGTTGGGTTGTGCCGCATCAGGCAAATTCTCGGATTTTAGACGCGATCGCTAAGCGCTTTACACATCTTCCGGAAGATCGCATCTATCGCACAGTACACAAGTATGGAAATACCTCAGCCTCTTCTGTAGGGATTGCTCTCCATGAGCTGCTAAAGGGTGGTTCTGTGGGTGATGCAGATTACGTTCTTTTGACCGCGTTTGGCGGTGGATTTACCTGGGGCGCTCTGCTCCTTCAGCAGGAGTCTTAGTAATGAAATATGCCTTTCTCTTCCCCGGACAAGGGGCTCAAGCTGTTGGTATGGGTAAAGATTGGGCCGCAGCCTTTGCTATTGCAAAAGAGACCTTTCAAGAAGCGGATGACATTCTTGGTGCCAATCTTTCAAAGATCCTCTTCGAGGGGCCAGCCGACCTTCTTACAAAGACGCAAAACAGCCAGCCAGGCCTTTTTATCCATAGTGCAGCAATTCTGCGCGTGTTGCAGCAGCAGATGCCCGAACTGGCGCCTCTCTTCTGCTCCGGATTGAGCTTAGGAGAATATAGCGCCCTTTTTGCTTCTGGTTCACTGAGCTTTGCCGATACGCTGCGTCTAATTCAGGTGCGTGCAGAGGGAATGAGTCAAGCTTGCGAACGAACCGTTGGTGCGATGACCGCTGTGATCGGTATGGATGCGGAGCTGGTGGAGACCACTTTGAAGGGACATGACGGGGTCTGGATTGCCAACTACAACTGCCCTGGACAGATTGTTATTTCGGGAACCCAAGAAGGGGTGCGTGTTGCAACAGCGCTGTTGAAGGAGAAGGGCTCTGGCCGTCTGATTCCGCTGCAGGTGCATGGAGCTTTCCATAGCCCCTTGATGGAGTCCGCCCAGGATCTACTTGCGCCATGCATGGCGCGCGCACCCATTCAGCGCCCTACTGCAATGCTGGTGATGAATGTTCCTGGCGATCGTGTCGATTCTGTCGAAGAGATTCGCCGCAATCTAGTTCTTCAGGTGACTCATTCCGTTCGTTGGGAACAGGGGATTCGCGCAATGATGAGGGATGGTGTAGAGCAGTACATTGAGATCGGTAGTGGTAGAACTCTTGCTGGTCTAAACAAAAAAATAGGCGTTGGGGCTACACTCTCTTTAGATAAAGTCACAGATTTGGACACAATTTATGCATCAGCCACTGCGCAATAAACACGCTCTAGTTACCGGCGGTACCGCTGGAATCGGGAAGGCTATTGCCTTGCGCTATGTCTCTTCAGGCGCTCACGTTACTATTTTTGGAACCAATGAAGAGCGGGCTCGCGCTGCAGTAGCGGAACTAGAGGCTCTCCGTGTTAATTCAGAGCAGAAGGTTGGATTTGCACTCGTCGATGTTGCTTCGACTGCAGATGTGGAAAAGGCGATGCAGGAGCTCCTGGTGCAGTGGGGTGGCATTGATATTTTAGTGAACAATGCTGGGATTACGCGTGATGGGCTGTTGATGCGCATGAGCGAAGAGGATTGGGACCGGGTTATCGATGTGAACCTCAAATCGGTCTACAATACCTGCCGCATTGTGGCACGTCCGATGATGAAGGCGCGTAGCGGTGTGATTCTCAATATCTCTTCCGTTATTGGTTTGACAGGAAATGCTGGGCAGGTGAATTATGCCGCTTCGAAGTCCGGTGTGATTGGATTCACAAAGTCTTTGGCCAAGGAACTTGCATCGCGAGGCGTCCGGGTCAATTGCATCGCCCCCGGTTATATTCAGACGAGTATGACGGATGGGCTCTCAGAATCGATAAAGAATGAAATCCTTGCAAGGATTCCGCTGAATCGGTTGGGTACAGGGGACGATATTGCCCAAGTCGCGCTCTTTTTAGCGAGCGATGCTTCGGCGTATATGACAGGTCAGGTACTCGCCGTCGACGGCGGTATGGTTATGGAGTAAAATATGACAGTACAAAAACAAGTTATTGACATCGTAGTAGAGCAGCTCGGCGTAGATGCTTCAGAAGTGACGCTCGCCAAGTCGTTCGTAGAAGATCTAAACGCAGATTCTCTGGATCTCACAGAGCTAATCATGACATTTGAAGAGCGTTTTGGCTTCGAAATCTCTGAAGAAGAGGCTGAAAAGCTCAAGACGGTCGGCGATGTCGTTGAGTACATTGAGAAGCGCAAAGTCAACGCGTAATCAATAGAGCCAGTTGCAAAACTCCCGGACCCCGCAAAATGGCCGATTTTGCGGGGGGGGGCTGATATAGCGTGGCGATGCTACAAAATCTGAAAACAGAGTAGGTGGAGATCATTCTCCAGCTTCTTGCGCTTACTGGTTAGTGCAAGCTCCTTCTGGAGCATCTTTGCAACTGTTTCAAGTCCCTCTGCGGCGAAAATACGCAGCACCTTGGAAAGGAATTCAGGCAACCGCTGGTTTTGGAAGCGCAGAAGCCCTTCGTTATAGAGGAAGAAGAGATCTCCCGACTCCATTTCAATAGGACCCTTGGAGGGGTCGCGCAACTGCTCTTCGCGTGCGGACCAGATGAGGGGAGGGTGGTTACTCTTGTAGGTCAGCTGGGAGCGGAGGGCGTCGAACTCCATCTGGAGGAGTGGCGCTTTTGTTAGTTTGTAATCGGTCAGCAGCTCATAGATCCCTTCGAGTCCATCATCTTTTGCTTCGGCCATGTGGATCGAGAAGAGATGGGGTTGCGACGTTTTGGGGAAATTAAGTAGTAATCCTCGGGGAGCGGCAGAGTAGAGGGATACTGACTTGGCGGCGACGAGGTCGCTCTTACACTCATCGATATTCTTCTGGAGCATTAGGTGCTGTAGCAGCATCGAACACTCATATTCTCCATACATGCGCTCTCGGAGGAGAGAACTCTCTTTAAGTCGATTGATCTGCTCTGCAAGGCATTCGCTGAGTGTGTTGAGCGTATTGGAGAGCTCGCGGACCTCCTGGGGGCCGTCGACAGGGACCGATTCGCCATAGTGGCCTGCGGCGATCGTAAGGGCCGACTTGCTGAGGGAGCGGATTGGCTGAGAGATCTTATTGGCAATAAAGTAGAGGAACCCCGCCATGCAGCTAGTGCTTGCGGTGATCAGGAGTAGGCTGCTTAAAAATGAGGTGCTGTAGGGTAGGCAGAGAAATGTCACTGCGCTGATGAGAACAAAGACGGGGAGAAGGAGAAGCATCAGCTGGGTACGCAGGTTCATGATCGGTGCCTGCAGGGGATTTTATGGGCGTAGTTATGGAGTAGGGAGATCGCGACGGATGGGCACTCGGAGATAATGGAGAGGAGGTGGCTGCGTGAGAGGGTGAGGAGGATGGTGTCGCTCTTGCAGGTGGCTGCGTAGGCGCGTGGCTGCTCACTGAAGACAGATTCGTCGCCGAAGAACTCGCCAGCGCCGAGTTCGCAGAAGGGGTGCATCTGTTCATTGTGAAGCAATACGGAGCCCTCGGCGATGATGTAGATGCGGTTGGCGGAGTGGTTGGCTGTGAAGACCTGTTCGCCTGCATCATACTCATCGGGCTGCAGCTTTTCAGCGACAGCAAGGAGCAGCTCCAGGTCGAGCGCGCTAAAAATGCGTACGCTCTTTAAGAAAAAGGCCTTATCAATGAGTCCGAAAGTTTTCATGAGTTCAATAGCTCGTATACAAGTGGATGGAAGGGTTCGCTGGAGTGTTTTAGCTGCTCGCGCAGCTCCTGTCTCCAGTTGGGCATCTCTAACTGTCGCTTGAGGCGCGCTGCGACCAATTTGTCGAAAAGTGAGGGGGAGTGTTCGAGTTTGGCGAGTAGCTCCGGTAGCGTGCATTTGGGGAGGTCTCCGTACCAGTTGAGGCAGGCGGCCATTTTTTCTTCAATAGGAAGATCATCAACAAGAGGAGAGACCATGCGGAAGATCGACATGGAGCAGGTTTTTTCGAGGCTCTCTACGGCGTGGGACTGGATCTTGGCATTGCGGCTGTGGATGGCGCGTACGAGCACCTCGGGATCTTCAAGGGAGCCAGCGGCGCTGAGGAGATGGATGATAAAGTCGATCACAGACTGATAGCCGGTCAGAAGGGCATTCTCAAGCATAGAGAGGTCGTAGAGCGGATACTGCTTCTGGATCGTCTGGCTGAAGTAGAAGTAGAAATAGGCGCGCTCGATCTCTACATCGAGGATGTCGATGAGGTTCGCCTGTAATTGCGGCAGAGCCAGGCGACTCAAGATCTTGCCTGCGAGAATGCGCGAACGGTCAGGAAGTGCTGCATCTTTTGTCAGCGCAAGCAGGAGAGGAACAGTTTTTAGTCCCATGCTGACGACGATCTCTTCGGCGCGGCGGCATTCATTGGGGCGGAAGCGGGCGCTGGCGATGAGGATCTCTCTTACTGTTGTGGAGTCACCGATCGCTCCGAGAGCGTCAAGACAGGAGAGGCGCACGGCGTTGTCGCGACACTCTTCTAGCTGCTCGATGAGCGCTTCGGCGTGGCGGCTGATGCGCTTGTCGGCGACGCGTGCGATGCAGCGGGCAGCGGCGCGCTTGACGACAATGGCGTCGTGTTCAAGGAATGGGATGGCGCGGTCGGCGGCCTCTTCAGACAGGATGTCGAGCCCTAGACTGATCTCATCGATGTGAGAGGAGTGGAGCATCAGATCGAGATGTTTTGTCGCAATGGTGCGATTGAGAGGGGCTGCGGCGAGCGAATGGTTCGCTAGGGAGTGTTTGAGGGTGAGGATGGCGGCTCCGCGGCGATGGAGATCGGGGCTGTCGAGCTCATCTTCAACCTGTTCGGGATGGTGGAGCCCCTGCTTGGCGAGGTAAAGGTTGGCCCATTTGACGAGCTGTGGAGAGTCGCTCTCCATCCAGAGATCGACGGTCTCAATGACTCGGGATGCCTGAGCGAAAGGGCTCGCCTCTAGCAAGCGCAGCAGTTGGATCTTATCCATTGTGCCGAAGCTGGCGCTTGCTTGGAGGATCGGTGAGAGAACAGTGGGATCTTCGAGTTGCAGGAGAGCTTCGCAGGCGGTGAGAGAGACTCCTTCAACGCGTGAATAGAGGGCGCCGAGTAGCTCTTGCCGAGAATCTTTCTGCTCCCGTTTCCCAAAGCTAGCTAGCCATTGAGTGAGTCTCTTTTCGCAATGGAGCGCATTGTCTTTGAGGTTGACGAGGATCGCTTGTGCATAGGTGGAGCGGAGGACGAGGCTGATCAGCAATACGGCCACAGCGAGCCAGAAGCCGAGCCATTTACTCTCAGACTGGATGACGAAGAGAATAGAGGCGCAGAGGAGCATGCCGATCGGTTCGAAGAAGGAGTCGTTGATGATCCGTACGCGCGATTTTAGACGAGTAGGGACCGCGTTGGAGAGGAGATTAAAGCAATTGTCTTCAAAGGTAAACAGCACGCCATCGACGGCGATCAGTCCAAGAAGTCCAAGTAGAAGGGCGTCTTGCACCACCCAACCGGCGTAGACAAGTAAGAAGAAGAGAGGCGTTACTAAGATGACGTTACTGAGCCCTAAGCGGCGCACGCAGCGGCTATAGAGAAAGAGGCTGGTGAGGATGTTGCAGCAGGAAATTATCGCTCTCCAGCGCCCTAAGAACTCGGCGATCTCGCCATGGTCGGCATCAGCGGAGCCTTGAAAATAGTGGCCAAAGGTCTCCATGTAGTTGAATTCGGTAACTACCAGGAGCAGCTGGGTGATTAGGCTGAGTGAAAGGAGGAAGATTGCGAAGGGCGATCGGCGAATCAGCCCCACCACCTGGGGGATCGACTCCCGGCTTCCCGCGAAGACCCCTTCGACGCTGTCGTCGTGGACGGCATTGATTTTGTAGGCGATCTTGCGCGCCTCGGTCATTGCGATCATCACAGCGCCGGCGGCGGTGAGAAGTAGCCCTGTGTAGCCGATCTGGTCAAAAAATAGATTGATAGTAGAGCCAGAGATGATGCTCCCAAGGAAGTAGGCGGCGCTGTAGATGGAGTAGACCCGCTTGGCATCCTGGAGATCGTGATACTGGTCGGTAAAGGTCCAGGAGGAGGCGATCATCACCGAGAAGAACATCCGGGAGGAGACCTTTAGGAGGTACCAAAACCACTCTGGAGGCGAGCTGTTGACGACGAAGGCCGCCGTCGTACAGAGGGCGATCCCAGCGCACATCGTATACATCAGGATCCGGTAGGGGCTGCTCACCTTCAGACTGTAGAGAACCAGAGAGGAGACAGCCAACATTGAAACAGCAATCGTGAAATAGACGATGGGCAGGTCTGAGGAGCCTACATGGGTCAAAAAAAGACCATCAGCCAAAGTCTCAAAACAGGAGCTGCCAAAAGCCCAAAAAATACTTAACCGCGCAAATCGCAGGATGTTGCGCTGTTCGTTCGGATAGATCCCAAAGGCTTTGCATAAGAGACTCTTTTTCACAGCGATAATTGTACAATTCATTGATTCTTTTTGCTACTATTTACTCCATATGAACTGGCTTCAAGACTTCCAGCTTTATCTATTTGACTTCGATGGACTTCTTGTCGATACAGAACAGCTTCATTATAAGGCGTATACAAAAACCTTAGCTAAGTATCAGATCGATTTCCCTCTAACACTGGACCGTTTTTATCAGCTTGCCCATACAAACGCGACCGCTTTGCGGGACGCGATTGGTCTCGGGGGGGAGTGGGGAAATTTCTATGAGGAGAAAAAAAAGTGTTATCAACAGCTCCTCGATAACGAACCCGTAGCCCTGATGCCTGGTGCGGAGCGCCTTCTAAAAGCTCTAGCTAGAGCTGATCTGCGCCGCTGTATTGTTACTAACTCTACCCGACCTAACTTAGAACGGGCTGCGCGGCTCCAGCCGATCCTCAAGACCCTCTCTTGGATCACCCGTGAAGATTACCGCGAGCCGAAGCCCCATCCCGAGTGCTATCAGTTAGCGATTGCGCTTCATGGACAGCCGGGCGATCGGATCATCGGATTTGAAGATAGCCTTCGCGGTTTTTCAGCCTTAAGCCAGGCTTCTGTGCAGGTGCCCGTGCTTGTAACTACTTTTCATGAACCCCCGCAGGGAGCTCTCTGCGTACCCTCATTGGACCATCTATGCAATTCTGTAGCCTTTCCTTAGCTGAACTCGCCGCCTGGTTAGAATCTCAAGGGCAGCCCGCCTTTCGTGCGCGCCAGCTCTTTGAGTGGGTCTACCGCAAATCCGCCTCCTCCTTTGATCAGATGACCAATTTGAGCAAAGATCTGCGCGCGAAATTGGCTGAGACCTTTGTCTTTCCGTTGATTAAGCAGGTGAATACGATTCAGTCTGATGAGGGGGAGACAGTCAAGTTTCTCTGGGAGCTGCCCGATGGCCAGCGCGTCGAATCGGTCCTGATCTGCTCTGAAGATCGCCGTACCGTCTGCGTATCCTGTCAGGTCGGTTGTCCCGCGCGCTGCGCCTTCTGCGCCTCTGGTAAGGAGGGGCTCCTTCGCAATCTTACCCCTGCCGAGATCATCGAGCAGGTGCTCTCGATCCACCACTTTCTCCAGACTCGCGGCGAGCGCGTAAGCCACGTCGTCTTTATGGGGATGGGCGAGCCGATGGAGAACTACGAAGCTGTTGTGCAGGCGATTGCTCGCTTCAACGATCCTGAGTGTCTCGGTATCTCTCAGCGCCGCATCACCGTCTCCACGGTCGGCGTCATCGAGGGGATTGAGCGCCTAGCTGGTGAAGGGCTCCAAGTAAATCTGGTACTGTCACTTCATGCTCCAAACCAAGATCTTCGCAAAAAGATCATCCCTTATTCGCGTAAATATGAGCTGGGCCGCATTCTCACTGCGATGGATTACTATGCGCAGAAGACTAAGCGCGATATCACTTACGAGTACACTCTGCTCGCCGGCCTCAACGACCAGGTCGAGCATGCTGAAGAGCTCGCAACGCTTCTCGCAGGTAAGCAGTGCACCGTCAATCTCATTCCCTACAATCCGATCGAAAAGGTGCGTTTCCAGCGTCCTCAGAAAGAGCAGATCGAGCTCTTTCGCGACAAGCTAGAGTCTCGTGGCATCCGTACCACCTGGCGCTACACCAAAGGCAAAGATATCGCCGCAGCTTGTGGACAGCTGGTAATGCAATCGAAGCTAAGTCTAGCGACAGTCTGATATTTGGTATGAGATTGCCTTTGAACTGGAAGGAGTATATATGTTCTTGCGCGCATAGCTATGCGCGCAGCATATTTTTTACTTAAACCACAGAAAAGCGTATACACGGTAGCGTGATCAGCGTACTGGGTATTAGTCACCATACTGAGGAGCTTGCTGTCCGTGAAGAGATCGCACGGCGCGCAGAGCGTTGGAGACAGCAGCCCTCTTCTCCACAGATCGTTCTCTCTACCTGCAATCGCACAGAGATCTATTGTGAAGAGCCGCGTCAAGGTATTGAGCAGATTTTTGCACCCCATCTTAACTACAGCTTCCAGGGGGTCGATGCGCTGCACCATCTTTTTCGCGTCACTTCAGGGCTCGACAGTGCGGTATTAGGAGAGACGGAGATTCAGCGGCAGCTTAAGGTGGCCTACGCGCGGGCAGGTAAGCTCTCAGCATCGCTTCACTTTGCCTTTCAAAAGGCGTTAAAGGTAGGGAAGGATGTGCGCTCCCGTTTTCCAATTGTCAGAGAGACGTTCCAGTCGATGATCTGGCGCATTGTCGCCTCAACTTGGCAGAGTGTAGAAGGTAAAAAGATTCTGCTTATCGGTTACTCGGATGTTAATCGATCGCTGCTAGCTTTCTTCACTCATAAGGGGATCACCGCGATTGATCTCTGTTCCAAGTGGCTTCCGGGGCGCATCTGTCGGTTGGGTCAGTGGGATCAGTATGATCTCGTAGTGGCCGCCACACATGCAGATAGCTTTCTTATAAGTGGCCGCAGCCGAACAGGGAAACAACCAATCGTAATAGACCTTAGTGTACCGAGAGTTGTCGATCCGACACTAGAGGGGGTACAGCTTTGGAATATCGACGAGCTGATTCAGCAAATGCGCGGAGCGCAGGCTCCTGTGGAGTTTGCTGAGCAGTTCGTGAAGCAGCAGGCGCGAACGCAATATGAGATCTTTCAAGTAAAATCTCAAAGAGCTCTGAAGAGAGAGGGTTCCTTATTAGTATAGATTGAATATCAAATAGACTAATGCGCTTAGGAGAGCTGAGCCGGGGATTGTGCAGAGCGTTGCTGCAGCGATGAGCTGCGGCACCTGCCAGCGAACAGCTTTGGATCCGCGAGCTGCGCCGACACCGGTAATGCCCCCTGCAATGAGATAGGTTGAGCTGACGGGCATGCCCAGCAGACTTGCTCCGAGGATCACGCCGGCAGAGGAGGACTCTGCAGCGAATCCCTGCATTGGGTTGAGGTCGGTAATTTTGAACCCCATTGTGCGAATGATGCGGAAACCAGCTGAAGCAGTTCCAAGACCAAGAGTGATCGCGCAGGCGAGGATCACCCAGATGGGGATCGCAGGCGTTGCAATCAGGCCAGAGGTGTAGAGGCCGAGTGTGATCAGTCCCATGCTCTTCTGCGCGTCATTGAGGCCGTGAGCTAGAGCAACGAGTGCCGCTGAGCCGATCTGTAGATGGCGGAAGAATTTCAGTTGGCGCATCTCTGCAGGTAGCCGAGAGAGAAACCACATTACTCCGTAGCCTAGGGAGAAGCCCAGGGTGGGGGCGACGAAGAGTGGCAGAATCACCTTGTAGAGCAGCCCTCCCCAGAAGATCGTCTCTATCCCGCTATGGACCGTTGCAGCACCGAGTAGGCCGCCGATTAGCGCGTAAGAGGAGCTGCTGGGGATGCCATAGTACCAGGTGAGGATGTTCCAAAGGATCGCCCCAATAACGCTGGCGAGGACAACGAGCTGTGTGGCGTCTTCGGGGTTAACCAGGCCGGTTGCGATCGTCTGCGCCACCCCGCTGATATGGACGGCACCAGCGATATTCATTACGCAGGCCATGGAGATGGCGGCCAGGGGGGTGAGTACTCGCGTTGCGATCACTGTTGCAACGACGTTGGCTGCATCGTGAAAGCCGTTTGTATAATCGAAGATGAGCCCAAAAAGGATGATCAGAAGGGCGATTTCCATTTAAGGTCAGTATCGCTGTTGGGGGCTATTTTGCAAGGGAGCCGATTTTCTCGATCATTTATAAGCATAAATATGATCGACGGAAGAGTGTAAAAACTATTTTAATTTACATCAAATCTGGCAAATTTTAAACAGATTTTGTATAATAATATATAATATGAGTTTAGATGTAGTTGAAAATAGTTCTATTCCTTTAGAAAACGCTTCACAGAGGCTGACTTTCGGCGATCCATGCGTGCAGCGGGTAACAGCCTTGGCTGGGCTGATTATTGCTGGGGTAGGATTAGCGTTGACTCTTACGGGGTTCGGAGCTCCAGTAGGGATCGTTTTAATGACTGTGGGGTTTACGATCCTCTTTATAGTTGGAGGGTATCAGATTGTTAAATCCTATCAGGAGCATGGCAAATGGAGCATGGATAGGATAGAGAATGGCGAGATACCTGAGTTTGTTTGGGAGGGGAACGACTATTGTTACTGCTCCGGTTGGCGAAAAGTCAAGGTAGAGACATGTCTATTTTCTAAGAACGGAAAATATGTCTGTCAGCCGGATAAGAAAACTCTAATCAATTCTCGTGTAGTTGAAGTAAAGCCTGTTGAAACAGAGTCTGGCTATCAACACACCATCGTTCACGATTCGCTTAGTGGGCGCTTCTTCTGGTATGTAGACAAATCCACAACCTTAATTTGAGTGGTGTTTCACCATATAGTTGATCAATCCACCTTCCAATAACACACTCCTTTCATGTTCGGTGAGAGGACAGGCGACGTGAATCTCCTTATTCTGTGTCTGGTTGGTGACGATCAGATCGGAGCCCTTTCGGATCGCTTCATGGATTCCCAGAATCGATAGGCGATCTCCCTGCCTGATCTCTTTGTAGTCGTGTTCGTTCTTGAAGACGAGAGGCAGGATGCCGAAATTGACCAGATTGCTGCGGTGGATGCGGGCATAGCTTTT
>CAZEZK010000026.1:0-1864 GCA_964516935.1 uncultured bacterium | reverse complement strand
ATAGCTTTTGACGAGTACGGCGCGGACGCCGAGGTAGTTGGGGGCGAGGGCGGCATGTTCGCGGCTGGAGCCCTGGCCGTAGTTTGCGCCGGCGATGATGAAGGAGCCAGATTTCTGGTGAGCCATGGCGCGCTCATAGAAGGTGGGGTCGACTTGTGAAAAGGTGAACTTGCTGATCTCGGGGATGTTGCTGCGTAGAGGGAGCACCTTGGAGCCGGCGGGAGAAATTTCATCAGTAGAGATGTTGTTTTCGAGCTTGAGTAGGACGGGGCCTTCAAGCGACTCTCGCAGAGGGGGGAAGTCGGGGAGGGGCTGGATATTGGGTCCGCGGATGATCTCTACATGTTGGCCATCCTTTGGAGGGGGATAGACCATGTCGGGGCTGATGCGGATCTCCGTGGGCTCTTTGAATTTTGGATAGGGGATTTTGAGATCGCGTGGGTCGGTGATGACGCCAGTGAGAGCTGCGGCCAGGGCGGTCTCGGGACTGCAGAGGTAGACCATATCCTCTTTGGTTCCGGAGCGACCAGGGAAGTTGCGGGGAACGGTGCGGAGGGAGATCTTGTTGGTCGCTGGAGCTTGGCCCATGCCGATACAGCCATTGCAGCCGGCCTGGTGGATGCGTGCGCCGGCGTGGATGAAGTGGGCGAGATACCCAGCATCGGTGAGATGTTCGAGGATTTGGCGCGAGGTGGGGTTGATGTCTAGGGAGACGCGTGGATGAGCTCTGCGGCCCTCAAGCGCCATGGCGGGCACGGCAAAGTCTCGAAGACCAGGGTTAGCGGAGGAGCCGATCATTACTTGGAAGACCTCGCGGCCAGCCACTTCGCGGACGGGGACCACATTGCCCGGGCTGCTGGGGCAGGCGATGAGGGGCTCGAGCGTGGAGAGGTCGATCTCTTCATGCAGATCATAGGTTGCACCCGGATCAGCAGCGAGTGGTACCCAATCCTTTTCGCGCTGCTGCTGTTTTAGAAAAGCGCGTGTCTGTTCATCGGAGGGGAAGAGAGAAGTTGTGGCACCTAGCTCTGCGCCCATGTTGGCGATGACGTGGCGATCCATGGCGGTGAGATGTTCAATGCCAGGGCCGTAATATTCGATGATTTTGCCAACGCCTCCATCGACATTGTGGCGACGCAGCATCTCAAGGATGATATCCTTTGCGCTGACCCAGTCGGGCAGTTTTCCTATGAGCTTAACCCCCAAGATCTGCGGCATCTTGACGAAGAAGGGGCGTCCTACCATCGCGAGTGCCACTTCAAGACCGCCAGAGCCAATCGCGAGCATGCCCATAGAACCGGCTGCGCAGGTGTGGCTGTCGGAGCCGATCATAAACTTGCCTGGGATCCCAAAGCGTTCCATATGGACCGGATGGCTCACGCCATTGCCTGGAGGGCTGAACCAGATACCATATTTCGCTGCAGAGCTTTGAAGAAAGAGATGGTCGTCAGCATTGCGGAAGTCGTTTTGTACGAGGTTATGGTCGACATACTGCGCAGAGATCTCGGTCTTGACCTTTTTGACCTTCATTGCATCAAGTTCGAGCATCACCATTGTTCCGGTGGCGTCCTGTGTCAATGTTTGGTCTACCTTGAGGCTGATTTCGGTACCGGGTTTTAGCGTTCCGCTAACGAGATGCGAGGAGATGAGTTTCTGCGCGACGTTTTGTTTCATGATTTCATCATACAGAAAGTGTTTGCAAAGTCTAGTCCTCCAGACTCAACCCACTATCGACGAGCTCAGCGGTTTCTGGATCGAGTCCTGTTAGCTGCAGCAGTTGGCTGGTTGCGGTACGAGCAGGAGCGCCGTAATATACCCCTTCCAGTTCAAAGGCACCCAAGAGGATTGATTCAAAGCCTCGGGG
>CAZEZK010000025.1:0-19544 GCA_964516935.1 uncultured bacterium | reverse complement strand
CGAGAGCTTTCAATTCAACCCTCTTGGGTGCCTTTGAGCTGGAAGGAGTATATGCTCCAATAGGTACTCAACAAGCTCTGTCCACCGATGGGCTTTGCAAATAGTCCGAATATCATTCAGACTTATACCAGGGCCGGATTTCAGTGCATTCAAAAAATCGACGAGATAAATATCGAATACCCCTTTAGTTACCTCTAGAGTCAGCCTTGCGCCGAGACCATTAATAAATTCCGTGCGTTTGAAATAGTCTTTCATGATCTTTGAAAGACACTCTCGCAAGGAGAGGTCAAGGAAAATCACCTCTAGAAACTTGAGGGGATGAATATTACTTACCTGCTCCCCCAACTCTTTCATCCAACTTGCCTTGAATAATAGAGAAAATTTGCTCTCATTCCCAAGATTTCCAATCAAGTCACCAATACGTTCCCTGTCCAGCTTCTCGGGCTCCATCTGTTTGTAGGGAATATCTTCGGTTTTGCGTTTGGTGGATGGAACTGAAGACACATTGCTAGAGGAGAAGTTGAAATTCGGAATTACGTCTCGGATAATCTCATTGCGAAGTGAAAATCGCTCGTTACGATAGACTTCAACGACCTTTTTAATGAGAAAAAAAAATACGGCGGCGACTGCAGCAACAGCAGCAGCAATCGTCAAGATAGGGGCCACTCTAATAAAAACAGGAGTCAGACGAGAGTAGCCATACACGACGTTCATACATGCTCTAATAGATAATAGATCAGCCTTTCCCAATTGCGGGTTTTGCAAATCGCTTGGATCTCATCCAACTTAGTTGTTCCCCCAATCTCTTTTTGAAAATCTGCAAGGTAGGACTCCAAAGTCCCTTTCTCCATTTCCCGCGCCAAACCGCTGCCTAAGCCATCCATAAACTCTGCACGTTTAAAGCTATCCTCCATAATCATGGTAGCGCACTGGGACAAATAGGTATCCTTAAAAATAGTCGCCAAGAACTTGATCGGATGAACGTGACATATCAATGCACCCAACCGCTTGAGATAAGTGGCTTTGAACAGAAGAGCAATCTTTCCCTCCTCTCCAAGAGTCTCGATCAGTTCACGGATAAACTTCTGATCATCTTCTGAACAGGATAGCTCGGCATAAGGCACATCTTTCTTCTGACCGCCGGGTGGAAATTTAACTATTGAAGCTAAGAGAGGACAGCCCAACCCCTCATAATTCCAAAACCAAGGCGCTGGAGGACTATCATGCATTGTATACTCCATTTTTTAAGCAACGCAACAGTACATTAATGAAATTTTCATTTCAACTCGACTTTGTACATTTCTCAAGTCAAGTTTCATAATCTGTTGATTCAGATTGGGTTAGAGATAGCTAGGGTAGGCTTTTGCAAGCCACCTTCGCTATCGCTAACTCGATATGGATCAACAGATTATGAAACTTGACTCGAGAAATGTACAAAGTCGAGTTCAAGAACCTTCAGCTCAAAGAGCACCATTTTTGTCGTGCGAAAACCAAATCTTGAGGTTGTTTGTATACAAAAAATCTGGCAAAATTCGCCTCGCATGCGAAAAGAGTTGATTTTGTTCCTCCTGGTCGGAGCACTTCTCGGCGTCGGCAAGGTGTGGCACCTGACGAAAGATGGCTTTCAGTTTCGCCGTGCGCTCCTCCCGCTAACTACGCAAGATTCACCCGAGAGCAGCGAAGAGATCGCTCCTCTTCTTCGCCAATCCTTCTATTATATAGGGAGAGGCCACCAGTTTTACGCCTTTGAAAGCGCAGATGGGGAATATGTGCTCAAATTGCCCCGCTACGATCGTTACTGCCTCCCCCTTTGGCGCCGCGCGCTCTCTTTACCCTGGTTTCTTACGCGAGAAGAGGTCCATCGCGACCTAGACCATCGATTTCATTTCCTTAAAAACAGTCTAGATCTCGCAGTATCTGAGCTAAAAGAGGAAACAGCACTTATCGGCGTCTATTTTACTCAGAGAAGCGGCTCTCTTCCACCCGTGACTCTCTTTGACCGTTGGGGAAGACGCTATCTATTCCAGCCAGATCGCTATGGTTTTGTACTTCAGAAAAAGGAACCACTCCTGATTCCCGCATGGCATGCAGCTATCAACAGCGGACAGCATGAAGAGGCTCAGCGGATCTTCGACAGCTTTCTAAACTTTATTGCAGCGCGCGCGCGTAAGGGCATTTCCAACAAAGACCCCTCATTCATCCGCAATTATTCCTTTGATGGTCAGCGAGTAATCCAGATCGACACTGGCAGCTTTTATCGGAAAAATGAGAGCTGGGTCAACTCGATGAATCAAACCCTCGGCCCCTTCCGTCTCTGGCTCGAAGCTGCCCATCCCGACTGGATCGCCTACTTAAATCAGCGAGTCCAGACCATCCAAGCCGACTTGAGCTCTTGAATCTTTTTTAGACCGTAGCTAGGATGCGGTTATGGACCTATTCTCCCTTATTGTGCTGGGCCTCGCCCAAGCGATCACCCCTTCTTCGGAAGAGACCACTGCATCCGCTCAGATCGATGAGAGCAGCCTCATCGTCCAAACGCAACCAACTCAAGGGCAAGGGCAAATGCCCCCCAAACAAGGGAAGGGAAAGGGGCAACAAGGGCAGGGCCAGCAGCAGGGACAAGGAGCTTCACAAGGACAGGGCCAAGGCCAGCAGCAACCTCCCCCTCCCCAACAGCAGGGTAAAGGTCAGGGCCAGCAACAAGGGCAAGGGCAAGGGCAGCAACAACCTCCCCCTCCCCAACAGCAGGGTAAAGGTCAGGGACAGCAACAGGGACAGGGACAGCAGCAACAGCCTCAACAGCAAGGGAAAGGTAAGGGGCAAGGTCAGCGGAGAATGTAATACCAAATATCAGAAATAACGTGCTATGCTTCTATAGCATGCTTCTGAAACGCCCTTTTGCCATCGGTAAGCTCGCGCTGCCGTCAAATATTTTTTGCGCCCCTCTGGCCGGCTGTTCCGATCTACCCTTTCGCAAGATGACGGCCAAGTATCGCCCCGGGCTGATCTACTGCGAGATGATCAAGATGGATGCGCTGATTCGCAGAAACGAGCCCACTCTCCGCTTTTTGGACTATGAGCCCTCGATGCATCCCATCGGCGCGCAGCTCTGCGGCAGCAAACCGGAACTGGCAGGCCCTTGCGCTAAGATGGTCGAAGATTTGGGATTTGATACAGTCGACCTCAACTGTGGTTGCCCCGTCGACAAGGTGACCAAAGATGGCAGTGGCTCCGGTCTTCTCAAACAACCCGAGCGCATCGGCGAGATCCTTGCCAATATGGTCGCGGCAGTAAAGATCCCCGTCACTGTAAAAATTCGCGCAGGCTGGGATGAGGCCTCGATTGTCGCACCGCTAATCACAAAAATCGCGGAGCAAGCCGGCGCCGTCTCTATCTGCATCCATGGGCGAACGCGCGTGCAGGCCTACCAGGGGCCCGCTAATTGGGATTGGATCCGCGAAGCGAAACGGGCTGCGAAGAATATTCTCGTCGTCGGCAATGGCGATGTGCACGATGCCGAGAGTGCAGAACGTATGTTCACCTATACGAGTTGCGATGCGGTACTTCTAGCTCGCGGCACCATGGGCCGTCCCTGGCTAACAGATGATCTCTATCGCCATTTTTCCGGCCAACCTCCTATCGTACGCGGTCCAAGTGTCTGGAGAGATGCATTTCTAGAGCACTTCGAATATATTGTCGCTTATCAAGAAGAGCGGAAAGCGCTTTGCGATCTGCGTAGAGTTGGCTGCTGGTTCTTGCGCAATGCGGCCGGCATGCGCGCTTTACGCGATGCACTAAATAATTCAGAGTCCATTGCAGATGTACGGAAATTGGTTTACGAGTATCCATGGCCCGATTCTGTAGAGCACTTTCAGTAGCGCTGCTCTTTTTTTCCACTCCCTTT
This sequence comes from uncultured bacterium, assembly GCA_964516935.1. Classification (GTDB taxonomy): domain Bacteria; phylum Chlamydiota; class Chlamydiia; order Chlamydiales; family SM23-39; genus CAZEZK01. The sequence goes on along the minus strand of CAZEZK010000025.1, from coordinate 15,640 downwards.
GCATTCCATCTGCTCACAGGAGGATTTCGCGCACAAAAAGTTCTATTTGAGCGCGCCTGGGGCGTCACTACTCCCGTGGAACTAGATCTTAGCGGTCCATTTTTCTATATCGGAAGAGGGCTCCAGTGTTACGCCTTTACAGATCAATCTGGAGAATTTGTCATTAAACTATTTCGATCCGATCTGCGCAGATATCGCTCTCCCCAGCTACTCGAAAAGAAAATCGACAGGACCTTTACCTCCTATATGCTCGCTTATGATCATCTTCGGGAAGAGACAGGACTACTGGCACTCCATCTGAATACCACGCAAGGCGCGCTACCCTGCGCCACTTTTTACGATCGCATCGCCATTCCCCATACACTCCCATTAGACCGTCTCCATTTTGTGGTACAGAAACGAGCTATCCCATTTGCCCAAGCCCTTAAACAGGCGAGTCGCGAAGAGCTCCCTCAGCTACTCAACTCTCTGCATCAGGTGATTGAAAAACGACTTGCCTACGGGATCCACAAAACAGACGCAAGCCTTCCAGGAAATGTGGGGTTCATCAGCACGCAGGCGGTAGAGTTCGATTGCGGCGACTATGTCGATCTACACGCAGACCCATCTGAAGTGTGGAAAGAGCAAGAACGCCTCTCTGTGCAAGCCGCCCTGAATAACTGGCTTGCGCGCCACATTCCAGAACACATATACCCGTTCCAGCTCAAAGGCACCCAAGAGGATTGATTCAACCCTCTTGGGTGACTTTGAACTGGAAGTACTATATACTCCCAGAACTAGTGAAGGCAACACAATATATCCTATTCTCTCTTCTGCTGGGGTTCTGGGCCTACTATCGTACCGACGGCTTCCATCTCTGGAAACTCTCCCCTGCAGAAGACTCCCTCCCTATAGAGGGCAGTTCTTTAGCAACCTTTTTTACACAGCCCTATCACTATCTTGACCGCGGACGTCAGTCATTTGTATTTGAGAGCGCCGACAAACAATATGTGATCAAGTTTTTCGATCGCACCTATACTGAGCTCCCCTTCTGGGCCTCTCTTCTCCCCCCGGAACGCAAAGAGCGGGAGGTAGCAAAACGACGCTATCGCGCACAGCTCTACCGCACCGGCTATCAGATCGCCTTTGATGAGCTGCGCCGAGAGAGCGGTCTGATAGCCATCCATTTTGAACCTACGGAACAGCTACCCCCTTTGCATATTCAAACGAAGGCGGGCCGGAAGTTGCAGATCGATCTGAATCGAACTGCCTTTGTGCTTCAGAAAAAGGCTGTTCCTTTCACCGAACGACTTGCGGCTGCTAAGGAGTCCTATTGTGCGCTTCTCGATTTACGCATTAGCCGCGGCATTGGAGACTATGAACACCATATCGATCGCAATTTTGGCTGGCTAGAAGAAGAGCTAATCTTCTTAGATCCAGGCAGACTCTACCGTGATCCCACTTTAACAACCAATAAACGCGCTGCTCAAGAGCGAGAGCTCTTCACAGCCCGTTTTGAAAAATGGAGAAAAAAACAGTGATATTCCAGTGGATTCCCGCAATGGTCTTTGAATTCTGCGCTTGGCTCCATAGCTTCATTTTTGCCCCTTGGGCCTTTTCAAAATCGTTCCGCCGCCCTGCAGGCTCCCCTTCAGGCACTCCAATCCTCCTCGTCCATGGATATCTCCACTGCGGCTCCGTCTGGGCCTACTACAAATGGAAGTTCGCAAAGGCCGGCCTAGGCCCTATCTATACGATTAACCTAATGCCTCCCCTTAGCTCGATCCAAGACTATGCACAGCAGATCCGAGCTAAGGCGGAGGAGATTGAACGCGAAACAGGTAATTCCAAGTTGGTTCTAGTCGGCCACTCGATGGGAGGACTCGCCTGCGGCTACTACGCCGCTTCCGTAGCACCTCCTGAAAAAGAGCTCTCATTGATCTCCCTCGGCTCGCCCTGGGATGGGACATTCTTAGCGCAATTCGCCCCCGGCCCCAACGCCAAAGAGATGCGCCGCCACTCCCCCTTCCTAAAACATCTGCAACAGCAGCTCTCTCACAAGCAGCTGCCGCACTACCATATCGCCGCAACAACAGACCAGATTGTGCTCCCCTGGCGCTCCTCCCTAAAGGGCAGCGAACCACACAAAAGTCTGATCTTAGATGGCGTCGGCCACCTCTCAATTCTCTATTCGCGCAAAGCCGCCGACCAGGTGTGTAAGTGGATTAAAGAGTGAGTGAAACTCCTTCTGTTGACTTTACAACTGACTCTAACTTTTACCGAAATGTGCATAGCCAAAAGAGGCCTCGCTAAATAATTTTTATTGGTCCAACATCGGTCCTCAGATCTCCAAAAAGGACCTATGTACCGACTGTTTTTCCTTCAATCTTTCGCGCAAATCCTCTTTGGCGATCCCTACATCACCGCGATAACCGAAAATGATCCATCCACTTTTGTTGATGATGTCATTCTATCTCGCAGTACTGGCATAAATGTCATTTGTTGCCCTCAAAATAATCCCATGGGAAAGATTCTATTAAGGGATTGATGTCTATGCGACTAGGTTCTTCACCTCCCATTTGCAAAGCTTCTTGAACTGAGGTGGCATAGTGAAAATTTGGTCTACCAGTGGATTCATAATAGTCTTGATATTTTAGCAATGGCTCAATCCATGTCATTTTAAGTAGGCGAGCAGGAACGCCAAAAGACTCTGCAACGATTATTCCATGAAGTGAACTGGAAATTACTAATCGGCTTTGCATCATTTTTTTTACAATTTCATTCCATGGAAGCGTAGGCAGAACGATATTCTTATAGTTTACAAAACAGCTTATTTCTCCAATGTTTGGTATGATAATGTAATCATAAATGGGCTCTTCTTTTTTGAACTCTGGAAACAAAAAACCCATTAATACGGCTGGGTCCCCATATACTTCCGGACAATCAATCCCCATTTTAAGAAGAAATTCCCTTGTTCTTGGCCCTCTAACAGCCCTGACATCAACATTAGAGAATCTATTCTCGGATAGGGGGTTTTCTCGAAAACCTGACCCCCAAATTACATCACCATCTCTAGCAAAATGCAGGATCGATCCCGCGGATAACAGCAGTTTTTCTTTCGATTCTAAAGGCTTATATCTAACAGAATGACCAAGTATCCGCTCTACGATTACTCTTGATAAATCATCTCCAAAATTAATTTCTTCTCTGGCTTGCCACCAAAACATCGAATCCTCTGAATAACAGGGCTCTGCTATGGAAGTAAAGAGAATAGTAAAGAAAAAAGGGATGCAATGCCTAAAACGTTTTATTTTCATAAACTTAGTTAAAAGGTTAGTTTTGGAATAAAATATTTGCATTTTGTGCTCGCTGGTTATTTTTGCGAAAAAGAAAATATGTTGCAGATGAGGAAAAAGAAGAAACAAGGTCAGCCCTCTCTAAAAGGAAAACAAGAGAACGTTTCATGCTAAACCAATTGGGATCATTCAGCAAAATAAATCCACCATCTTTAACTTTTGGGAAATAGTCAATTATATCATTAAATGCAAATTCTTCATTATGATTTCCATCTAGATGAATAAAATCGATTATTTCGTTGGAAAATAGGTGTGCTGCACTTTGTGAGGATTGTTTTATAATGTTACAAAACTTATTGATTTTGTTTTTATTGATTAAAGTTAAGGTTTGTGTGTAAAAATAATTAAAATCCAATTGACTCCACCATACGTAATTAAGATCGGAAGAGGCGAAACCTTTTATTGCTTCAGATGAATCCCAGGCATCAATAGCAAAAACTTTCCCTTCGCCGTTATACTGTAAAGTCTTGGCTATAGGAAGTAAGGACATACCGGCAAAAACCCCAATTTCAACGCAGTGCTGACATTTATTTTCTTTAATAATATCCATCATTAAAATGGCTTTCTCAGAAGAACACCATCCTGGCACAGTATGCATCGTTGCAATGGTTTCATTTTTAAAAGAAACCCATGCATCATTAGAAAAAAGCGATGTAGTGATGCAAATGAGAAAAATAGATACTGACTTCTTGATGTGATTCATCTTGTCCGCTTTTTCAAAATTTCATATTTTCTTGGCGTTGTTGCATAAATAGCTGCGGGTGAGATTTTCCTTGTTTTCCAGCCAATGAGTCTATAAATTTTTTGCTATCCACACAAAAAGTTTAGGCTCGATATGGCAGCAAAGAAAGATACGACTCCTTCCAAAAAGAAAAGCAAGTACCGCATCCGCAACTGGCGAGAGTATAACCAATAATTGGTAAATCGAGGAAGCATCACTTTTTGGTTCGATGAGGCTGCTATTGGAAAGTAGTACTCTGTCGAACGCTCCGACAACCCAGGACGACCTGAAACCTATTCAGATGATGCGATTCGATGTGATCTCATGATTAAAGCTGTATTTCGAACAGCCCTGCGGGCTCTACAAAGGCTCGTAACATCATTAATCAAAATTCTAAAAACTCGATCTTGTGTGTCCTCATTATTCGGTGTTTTGTCGACGAGCAAAAGATCTTCAAATCCCGTTGAGAAAATTCCTTCTTTTCTAATCCATCTCTAGCTGACCGCCACGGATGATTACCTGAACCCACATACTGCTTTTATCGATCGTGATGTTCTCTTTATAGGTACGCGTACGGGGCCAGACGATCTTATCTCGCAGAACTACCCACTCCAGCGGATAGGTGCCGGGTGCTACCTTGAAGCTCCCACCTCCGCGGTAAAAATGAATATCCCGAGGCTTTAAAGCGATCGACTGCCCATTGAAAATCACCTCTTGAGGTCGCAACCCGTCTTGAGAAGGGTCATCATAAACCAGCACCTCAACCAGCACATACTGACCCGGCACTGTGGGGCCCACGGTATGTGGTCCATAATAAGTTGTCTGAGCGAATAGAAGGATCGCTAGAATCCACTTCATTCCTTGAACCTAGCCCATGTTGCAAAAATAATCTAGGCAGGATATGTAAACAGATATGCTCCATCTAGCCGCGCTTCTACTTTTTGCTGGGTCGCTGCATTCGGCAGATTCCCAAACTACAACTAAGGCCGCTGAGGAAAAAATCCGCGTGCTGCCTGTCGATCCTACCCCAGAATCGGAATCGATCATCCTAACGATCGCCCTTCCAAAACAGAACGAACTAGTTCAGGGCAATCCTGTCTGGGCGCAGATTCGCGTAGATGGGTACCCACTAGGTACCGATTCACAATTCCAACGCAATGATGAACTTGTGACTACAGATTTAGGGCAGACTGTTCATGTAGTCATCGATAATAACCCCTACTTCCCCATCAACGGACCTAGCCTCTCCCCCTTTGATGAGAATGGCTTCTACTATAACTCTAGGTACAAGTTTGAGATCCCCTTCACACTAAAAGAGGGCATGCACACGATCCGCATCTTCCCCGCCCGCTCTTTTGGAGAGAGTCTCAAGAAAGAGAACACTTTTATGGCCAGTTACTTCTATGTAGGCAAGGTGCAGGACAACCCTGATTTCTCTCTAGATGGTCCCTACATTACCTATAATGAACCGAGCGATCAGCTCCCGCTATCTAGCAAAAAGCCGATCCTGCTTGATTTCTACCTAACAAATTGTGAGCTGTCTACGGATGGCTTTAAGGTAAGACTGACGATCGATGGATCGATCCGCCGCATCCTGACCTCCTGGCAACCCTACTATATCTACGGGTTGTCCAAAGGAAACCACACAATCCGTCTAGAACTACTAAATGGATCAAATAAAGTGGCGCCCGGAGCATTTAACTCCGTACAGAGAACGATCTCTGTACATTAGAGCACATTTTGCCTGGACAACTCTTCTTCGTAAAATCTCCGAATCGATTGAGCAATGCTTTTTGCTGACTCATTCAGAGACAAAACATTCTCAAAACAATACAAACTAAGCGTGTCTTGAATCTCTTGCGGATGTTCTCCATCAAACAGACCTAGCAGCTCTTCTCTGACATCCTCTTCTAAGCATTGCTCCGGAGAAAGCTCTTGACGATTACTTACCCACGCCTCTACTTTTACACACCCTTTCTCATTCTGCAATGCTTGCGCTGTGGCACTCCAAGTTTGTTCTGAAATATTTTCAAAACCTTTAAACTGATCTTCTAATGCGTTTACGACAATCCAAGGAATAACGACGTTATTAACACACCTTTCTACGTGAGAGATTTTAAAACTACCTGCTCTTGTTTTTTCTTCTTCTAAAAATACAATCGTCCGATTCTGAAATGTTTTTTCATGCGGGATATTTTGTGTCGGTATGATGGGGTCAGTACCAGGAGATTCCTGTACAACATGCTGCTGATTGGAAATCAGGTCGAAAGGTAGTGGAGATTCACATCCGTTAACATTCATTAATACACTCAATTATTTATTTTTAATATCCATTATAAATCATTGACGCATAAAAACAAATATCATTGCACATTAATTATTTCAAAATGAAGCAGTCCTATACTCCTTCCACCTCAAAGGCACCCAAGATTTGGGTTTTGAGGTTGTTTGTATCCCTAATCGCACTCTGCAACAGGCCATGCCACTTGCTCTTTCTGGAGCAGTTCGCGACCAGCGTAGACAACTCGAACTCCCTCTTTATGGTGAGGAAGGAGGCAGTTGGCCACAGCGCGGCGGATATCCTCTGGGGTTGCCCCAAGAATTTTGTGACGATATGCGTCGCGAATTTCATAAGTGAACCCGGAGCGCTTCCATCCATACGCGGTTGCTGCGCGATTGCTGGGCGCAATCGGGGCGTCCCACCCCTGGAGGGCAGAGAACTTAGCCCCTTCGAGCTCACTATCCAAAAAGGGCTCTTTTGCGGAGCGCTCTAAAGCCCGCTCAAAGACTCCGTAGGTGCGGAGGATCGCGGGATCCCTATAGGAGGAGAAATTATAGGCGCCGATTGTTGAGGAGTAGGTGGAACCGCTGCCATAGGCACCGCCCTGCTCACGCACCTCTTTGTGGAGGATCTCGTGGTTCATAAGCCTTGCAGCAAGGAGCAGGTAGGGGGCATCGGGATGGTTGCCATTTACAGTCTTAAAACCCCAAGCAGTAAAGGCTACGGGAGAGGCGATCGCGCAAGCGCTCGAACTAACCTCCTGAAGTGTTGGGGCCTTCCAGGGAGCGCTTCCTTTACCAGAGGCAGCAAACGAAGGGAAATTCTCCTGCTGCAAAAAGCGGAAATGGCCAGCGTCGCAGCCGATCACCAGTTGACGACTATGGGCAGCAAAGAGATGGTCACGAATACGCTCAAGCTGCTTGCGCAGCGCTGAGACATTCTCTTCCTTAGACCAGCGACGCACTGCCTGATAGTATGGCATGCCGCTCCCCTGATCAGCGAGCCATGCAGAGGCCGATATGCCGCTCAAAGAGGAGCGAATAGCATAGCGCATCGAGTTGCTAATAAGCTGTCCCTGCATCTCTGTCGCATGCTGTTGTAACCACTCTGAGAGGCGTCGCTCATCAGAGAGGTCGAGGTTCTGCAACACATCGCTAAAGAGAGAGAAGAGTTTACCGCTATTGCGATAAAGCGCTCGTCCGCGAAGAGAAAATAGAGGCGATAGACGCGAAGGATCTTTATGATCTACAAAACAGGCGATATTGGCATCAAAGTCACCAATATAAGCCTGGATGTAGTCCAAATTATCGGCGTAATCTCGCCCACCAGCTCCCATCTCGGGAATCAGATGCGCGAAGAGAGAGAGAAGCGGATAATCTTCACGCGCCATCTCTGGGAGATCAATTGCCAGGTCAGCGTAGAGGATCTGATTTGTAAAGCAGTCGTGGAAAAAGCAGGGCATATCTGCGAGCTTCGATTCTTGGAGATCGAGCTTGCGGTCATGCGGCGTGACATCGGAGAGGGCCAACTTTGGCAAACAGTCGAGAGATTGATGTTCTAGAACCTTCTGGTAGTCGGCGAGCTCCTTCTCCTTTTGCGCTATGTGACGGAGGTCGGCTTCTGAAAGGTGGGCGCGCACTTGCTTAAGCCGCTCCTGCTCCTGTTCCTTCTCTTCTTTATCGAGGTTGGGATCTGGAACCATCGACAGCTGCACAAAATGGGGGTTGTCGAGGAACCATTTTTGAACAAGCCCAGGTAGATAGTGCGGATCCGCGAGCTTCTCCCGCAGTTCGCCAAAGAGTCGGTGGATATAGAGCCCACGAGCGACATCGCAACCATGCTGTTTCGGGAGAACAGCGCGGAAAAAGAGAGTCAATCCAAAAGGGCCACCATCGGGATTGATCTCGGTCCGTTCAAATTCAAGCTGATGGAGAGATGCTTCAATATCCTCAACAGTCAGCGACTCTGCCGCCTCTTTCAACACCTTGCGAAGACACTCCTCTAATGCAGCGGCCGATGTTGGATCGCAGCCTCTGCAGACCACTGCCCAGGGCACTTCGCTTGAATCGAGATCGATTGTCGAGTCAACCTGTGAACAGAGCCCAGACTGGAGCATCGCCATTTTAACGGGAGAGGCATCTGTCCCCATAAAAATGAGATCGAGCAAAGAGAGTGCAAGAACTTCTTGAACAGAACCGATCGGCGCCGTCAACCAAGCGTAGACCAGCTCCGTCTTCTTATCGGGCGAAGTACCCGCAGCAATTGGATAGCGCTCGCTAACGACAACAGGATGAGAGAATCGCTTCTGAAGTGGCATCGGAGGAAGTGGCGCCATTTTTTGGACGCCTCGCAGCGCGTGCTCCTCAATGAATGCAAGATGCTTCTCAATCGGGAGGTTGCCATAGAAGAAAAATATGCAGCGCGAAGGATGGTAGAATGTGCGATGAAACTCCTTCAGCTCTTTTAAGGTGAGCGATGGAATATCGCATGGCTCTCCACCAGAGTTGAAGGCGTAAGTCAGATCGGGCATCAGGTGTTTGAAGAGCGCGGCATAGAGGCGGCGTGATGGAGAGGCCATCGACCCTTTCATCTCATTGTAGACAACCCCTTGATACTGCAGCGGACTCTCGATATTACCCGGTTCTGTGAAAGAAAGACGGTGTCCCTCCTGCAAGAAACTCACTTCTCGCAGCTCTGGATGGAAGACTGCATCGATGTAAACATCCAACAGATTATAGAAGTCTTTTTCCACCTGAGAAGCACCCGGATAGCAGGTCATGTCCTGTCCGGTGAGCGCGTTCAGATAGGTATTCAAACTCCGACGCGACATCGCAAAGAAGGGATCTTTAACAGGGAACTTTTTTGAACCGCAGAGCACTGTGTGTTCCAGAATATGGGCCACGCCGTTCGAGCTCTCTGGAATCGTTTGAAACGAGAGACAAAAGACGTTTTCCGGATCTTTATTGGCAATCTGGATCACTTGAGCGCCTGTGGGCTCATGAACCATTTCAATAAGTTCACTCTGGAGTTCATCAATTGTCTGTTTGCTAGTCAAGCGGAAGGAGTGTGAATGTTTCATTGTAGCCATTGTATCAGCCGATCCGTCTAAGCGCAATTACTCCTTGACGCCTCATCCTCATTACCCTATTTAAATAAATAGAGATGAGATATACCTCCACCCTGCTATCTACTATTTTTTTAACGAGTTGCGGGACCGCTGTCTTTGACCCATTTTCCATGGCGCCGAACAACTCCGCCTCTACCTGGTCCCCCATGCAGGGCAACCGCATGGTCTGCGCCCAGTTCTGTGAAACATTACTGCCCGCCTCCTTCTCCAACGACGCTCTAACGCTCTCCGACCTGCTCGATGTCGCCCTTCAAAACAACCCGACGACAAAGCAGACCTGGGCATCCGCACGTGCAGCAGCGGCGCAATATGGACAAAACCTTAGCGACTACTTTCCAGACATCAGCTTTAACGGCACCTACCTGCGCGAGCGTGTGGCAAGCGCACCTGCATTTGGCAGCCCCCCACTCACCTACTACTCCACTCAAGCAACGCCAGATATCGACGTTACCTATACAATTTTTGACTTTGGACAGCGCAGCGCCTCTGCGAGAGCCGCTCGCGAGGCACTCTACTACGCCGACTGGACCCACAATCAGCAAATTCAGACTGTCCTACAGACTGTCATGGACGACTACTACAACTACCTCTACCAAATGGAGGTTTTGAAGGCCGACCAGGAGAATCTAGAAAACGTACAAGCGGCTCTTGATGCCGCCAACCAGCAGTTTGCAATGGGAGTTGCCGCTCTAGGCGATGTCGCACAGGCGCGCACCCAATACCTCCAAAATAAAATCGCCCTTACCACTCAACAGCAGACCGTAATCAACAGCTATGCACAGCTCGCCACAGATCTTGGCGTGCCGGCAACGGTTGATTTCCGCCTCATGCCGCTGCCAGAACAGCCCTCGATTGAGCCAATTCTCGAATGTGTCGACGAACTCATCGCTGACGCCCAGAAGCAGCGCCCCGTACTACTTGCCAGCATAGCCAATCTACGCGCTAAGGAGGCCTCTTTAGATCTTGCAGTACGAGACCTGCTCCCAACTGTAACAGCGACTGGCGTACTGGGTAAATATCGCTACAACGATGGATATGAAGAACCCAAGCGCCATTTCTCTATAGAGCTCGCTCTGACATTTCCCATCTTCAACGGCTTCTATAACTGGAATAACATCCGAAACGCTCGTGCAAATGTCGAGCTTGCGCGCGGACAGATGATCCAGACAGAGCTCACAATGATTCAAGGAATTGCAACAAGCCGCTCCAGCATCTTGACTGCAGCGCAAAATCTAAAAGACTCCTCAGACTACCTAGAAGCTGCAATCCTAGAGTTTAAAATTGAACTAGCCAGCTATCGAGCTGGAACGGCCACTATTCTGGACGTCCTTAGCGCTCAGAGTAGCCTCGCCAACGCACGCGTTCAAAAGGCAAACGCACAGCAAAATTGGTTTATCTCCCTAGCTGCGCTTGCCTATGCAACAGGATCCTTATGTCAAGCACCAAAATAGCAAAAGCTAGTTGTAAAACTCCTGGACCTTGCAAAATCGGCCATGTTGAGGCGGGTTACGAAGGACAGCCATGCAGCCCGCACCCCATTGTTTTGACCATACCTGAAAGGGTAAGCAAAAAAATGGGGCTGCGACATGACTTAAAAGGGCCATTTTGCAGGGTTCAGGAATTTTGCAACTGGCTTGCAATACTTTTCTTTCTTCTTGTCGGCTGTCACGCAAAACAGGAAGTTCACCGAGCCCCTCCCGTTTACCCAATAAAAATGGCCCCTGTCACTGTAAAAGAGGCCCCAGTCTTTATTGAGGCCTTAGGTCACGTAGAATCGATTATCAGCATCAACCTCTTGTCGCGCATCGAAGGAGAGCTCACCGGAATCTTCTTCGAGCAGGGCCAAGAGGTGAAAAGCGGCGATCTCCTCTTCACCATCGACCCGCGCCCCTACCAAGCATCCCTCAAACTAGCCCAAGCGACTCTGGATCAGAATCGCGCAAACCTCTCTCTTGCCGAAGAGACCATGAAGCGCTATAAAATCCTCGCTCAAGACGAATACTACTCACAGCTCAACTACGAAACCCTGCAAACCAATGTCGCTGCAGATCTCGCCCTTGTTCAACAGAGTGAGGCCAACGTCGACAGCGCATTAATCAATCTAAACTACTGCTGGATCTATGCCCCCATCAACGGAGTCATCGGAATCCTCGACATAGATTACGGGAACCTGATCGCCAATGATGGCACCTCAGCGCTCGCAGTTCTTAACCAGATCGCACCGATCTACGTCACCTTCAACGTGCCTGAGACCTATTTGCGCGAGGTACAACTCTGGCGCAAAAAGAGCGAAAAACCTCTTAAAGTCCTCGCAGCATTTCAAAACTTCAACAAAGAATCCTTCAAGGGAGAACTTGCGATCATCGATAGCCAGGTCGATGTCAATACAGGATTGATCAAATTTCGCTCTGTCCATGCCAATGAAGATCGCGCGCTCTGGCCGGGGCAGTTCATCAGAGCCCGCCTCATTCTTCACACCATCCCCGATGCAATTGTGATCCCTTATAGCGCTGTCCAGTTAACGCAAACAGGCCCCGTCATCTTTGTCGTAAAAGAGGATTCCACTGTAGTTCAACAACCGGTCACCCTCGGACAGCGGCAAGATGATGAGGTAATCGTACTCAAAGGGTTACAACCCACCGATACGATTGTCACCGAAGGCCAGCTCAACCTACATACAGGCGCAAAAGTATTTGTACCGGGAGCGCGCTCTTGAACCTCTCTGAACCATTCATTCGCCGCCCTGTAATGACCATTTTACTAACGGCTTCGATCGTCTGCGGCGGGATTTTGGCCTATCGCGCACTCCCTGTTAGCGATCTGCCGAGCGTTGACTTTCCCACAATCCAGGTTTCATCGAGCTTTCCCGGAGCCCCACCAGAGACGATGGCCTCAGCCATCGCCACACCGCTAGAACAGCAATTTATGACGCTCGAGGGAATAAAAAACATCTTTTCGACCAGTAATACAGGTTCTACCTCGATCGTTCTCCAATTCAACCTCGGACGCAATATCGATGCTGCATCTACTGACGTGCAGGCAGCGATAACAGCGACTCTACCTACGCTTCCCTCAAACCTTCCCAGCAATCCGACCTATAGAAAAGTCGATCCCACATCGACGCCGGTCGTCTACTTTGCCTTCACCTCGCCTAACATGACCTACGGCCAACTCTATGATTATGCCAACACCATCATTGGTCAACGATTCTCCCTTGTTGAAGGTGTTGCCCAAATCCTTGCAATTGGCGCTCCCTATGCCGTTCGCATCCAAGTCGATCCGGGCGCGCTAGCCGGAATGAATATTGGCCTCGACGAGGTGGCTCAAGATATCCAAGCAGCCACCGTTGAACAGCCGACCGGAACGCTCTATGGTCCCCATACAGAATTCACCATCGATGTCGATGGCCAACTGCTCACCGCTTCTCCTTATGAAGAGATTGTAATCAACAACCAAAATGGGCAGCTCCCCAAAATCAAAGATATTGGCCGCGCACTCGACAGCGTTAACGATGACAAATATGCGCAGAGCTACGTAACCAGTGAAAGGAGCCTTGCAAGCGTTATTATCGCTGTACTAAAACAGCCCGGCGCCAATGCTGTACGCGTAGTTCAGGGCATCGACGCTCTTTTAAATAAACTGATCCCGGAACTCCCCGCCTCTCTAGAGATGCACCGACTCTACGACCATTCCGAGACAATTATCGATTCGCTCTATGAAGTGAAAAAGACCCTCTATATCGCCTTCATTCTCGTTATTCTGATCATCTACCTCTTCCTCGGAGAGTGGATCAACACCCTAATCCCTGTAGCCGCTCTCCCCGTCGCTATCCTCGGCTCTTTTTTCGCCATGCTTCTATTCGGCTTTAATGTCGATATCTTCTCCCTTCTCGCCCTTACTCTTGCGATCGGCTTTCTTGTCGATGATGCGATCGTCGTCCTAGAAAACAATGTGCGCCACTCCCAGCTCGGGAAAAATGCGATGGACGCCTCTATTGAAGGCTCTCAGGAGATCAGCGTCACAATCCTCAGCATTACTCTCTGTCTTATGGCCGTCTTCATCCCCATGATCTTTCTTACAGGGATTATCGGTCGCCTCTTTCGTGAATTTGCCGTCACCATTGTCACGGCCGTGGCCATCTCTGGCGTTGTCTCTCTTACCCTAACGCCTATGCTCTGCAGCCGCCTCGTCCGCTCCTACACCATCGCAAGACAGAAGACTCGTATGGAGCGCTTCTCCGAATGGTTTAACATCAAACTCCGGAATAGTTATGAGCCCTGCCTTCATTGGGCCATGAACCACCGATTTACGATGATCGGAGTCGGCCTCTTCAGCATCCTCGCTTCGGGATATCTATTGATGCAAATCCCCCACGACTTTCTTCCTCCGGGCGACCAAGGAGTCATCAGACTATTTACGCAAGCCAGAGAAGGTACCTCTCCATTTTTGATGGAGAAATATCAGCAAGAGCTTGCCAATATCATCATTAAAAACCCCCACATTGAAAACCTAGCCTCCTTTAGCGCCAGTGTGAATGACAACCAGGGAGGAATCTTTGCGCGCCTCAAACCCTTTGCGCAGCGCCCACACATCAACGAGATTATGAATACCCTGAATCAAGAGGTACATCAAATTCCAGGACTTCAAGTCTATGCATCCCCCCTTCCTCTGATCAATCTCCAATTTGGTACCACTGCTAAGGCGCTCTATCAATATGCGCTCGTCTCTCTCGACGCCAAAGCCCTTTATAATTATGCCCCTAAATTAGTCTCTAAGATGGAAGAGGACCACAAACACTTTGCGCAAGTATCGAGTGATCTACTTGTCAACCAACCTCAACTAGAGCTCACCATTCGACGCGACAAAGCCTACGACCTGAACGTCAATGCCACCCAGATCGAAAACTATCTTGCCTACGCCTACTCAAATAATAAAATTGCAACGATCAATTCCGATATTAGCCAATATGACGTAGTTATCGAGACACTGCCCCGCTACTACCGCGATCCTACCGTACTTTCGCAACTCTACGTCCGCTCCTCTACCAATGCCCTTGTCCCCCTCGTTGAACTCCTCGATGTCTCTGAAACGGTTGGCCCCATGACCATTAACCACCTCAACGGAATCCCCAGCATTGGCATCTCCTTCAACCTCCCCGATGGCGTCGCTCTTGGTGATGCGATCGACGCCATTCACAACATGACAGAAGGCGATTTCCCCCCCGGAGTTACTGGCAGCGTTCAAGGAACTGCGAGCGTTTTCAAAGAGTCGTTTGCAACCCTCCCCTCTCTCCTATTGATCTCCTTCTTTGTCATCTACGTGATCCTCGGCATCTTGTATGAGAACTTTATCCACCCCATCACCGTGATGAGCGCTCTTCCTCCCGCTCTATTCGGAGGACTCCTCACCCTCTATATCTTCCGCGAACCACTCTCTATATACTCCTTTGTCGGTATGATTCTGCTCATTGGCATCGTGTTAAAAAATGGCATTATGCTTATAGATTTTGCTAACGACGCGATCCGAATAGGGCACAAATCGCCTCGCGATGCCATCATACAGGCCGCCCTGATCCGTTTTCGCCCCATCCTTATGACTACCTGCTCCGCCCTCATGGGAGCCCTTCCCATCGCCCTTGGCTCAAATACAGGCTCCTCGCAGGCATATATCCCGCTCGGTCTCTGCATCGTCGGTGGCCTCTGCATCTCCCAACTCATCACCCTCCTCCTCACTCCAGTGCTATACTTCTATTTTGAAGAGCTCTCCGAAACACTTAACAATGCATGGAGAAAACGGTTCTCAAGAAATTAATGAAAAAGAAGAGCTGCTGAGACAAGCAGCGATGGTTCCCACAGAGTCACGCTAGTCTACGACATGGCGGTGGTACGGAGAGAGGATCTCCTGTAACTGTCCTGAGACATTATAACTTCGTTGCGCGGAACCCAACTTGCTGATGAGCTCCTCTTCTAGTAGCGCGCCATTTTGAGCATAGCGCGTGAAGCGGTGTTGATAGAGCTGAGCTCCTTGGGCATTAAGACGAGTCACCGTGCGAAGGTATAGCGCGTCGTGGAGAAACAGTGCCTGATGCCGTCCGTGCGAATCATACGGTCGCCGGTTCAAGTTATATACTCCTTCCAGTTCAAAGGCACCCAAGAGGATTGATTCAAAGCCTCGGG
>CAZEZK010000024.1:19759-20201 GCA_964516935.1 uncultured bacterium | reverse complement strand
TAAAAAATTTCCACTTACTATATGTTGGTAAAAAATTTATTGCAACACCCCTGAGCTGGAAGGAGTATGGGCTCATCGGATTTTATACCACAGAAGGAGCCCTGCTCCTTCAACCTCGGCAAAGGGCTCCGGCCCTTTGCAAACCCATGTGGATTGCAAGGGAGCCTGCTCCCTTGCCGGGATCAGAAGGGCGGAGCCCTTCTAATGGACTTTGCAGGTGTCCTGGTATACACAAACTATTGAAAAATGTGTTAACGGATATATAACAGAGGTAAATTAAAATCTAACAAGAAATTAACTCGCAGAAATTATTATAAGTTTTTTTCGCCACCTCTGCTATCGGTATGCTTTTTACTTGTGCGATAGTGGCGGCGGTTTCAGGGAGAAAGGCGGGCTCGTTAAGTTGACCGCGTCGGCTCTGAGGCGCAAGGGATGGGGCGTC
>CAZEZK010000024.1:0-19749 GCA_964516935.1 uncultured bacterium | reverse complement strand
GTCAGTCTCAATTAGCATCTGGGTAAGTGGCACAGCGCTCACCACCTCGCGCAGCGCTTCGCTTTTCTTGAAGGTAATGATCCCACTGAACGAGATGAACCAGCCGCGACTCAGCGCCTCTTCCGCTTCGTCGCGAGTACCCGTGAAGCAGTGGAGAATCGCCGGCCCACGATAATGGTCATCGCAGATTGCGAAGAGATCGGCAAAAGCATCACGGCAATGGAAGATAACAGGAAGTGAACACTCGAGCGCGAGCTCCAAATAACGGATCATAAACTGACGTTGGAGCGCTTTTGGCGAATATTCATAGTGATAGTCAAGCCCCGTTTCGCCGATGGCGACGAGTTTGCCGCTGCGCGCCGCCTCTGCAAAGATGGGAAAGTCGGCTTCACCATCTTTCGCTACATCGTGCGGCGTGGTGGCGCCGCTGTTCTGCAATTTCAACGCAAGACCGGAAGAGAGAGAGTCGCGATCGGTGCAGATATTAAGGATATGAGTAACGCCCGCTGCCTTTGCGCGCTGAATGATTGCCTCGGCATGGGGACGTAGCTCCTTCGAAGTGAGATGTGCATGAGAATCTGCAAATACCATATGATCCAGATTATGATATTAGCGTTTCTTTTTGGTAATCCTTTCTTAAGCGCCTACTCCCAATCAGACTGGTTCGGAAAGGCGATCTTCTGGGCCCTGATCCTACTCTCGATCATCTCATGGGTCGTGCTGATCTACAAAATGCGCTTTATGCAGCAGCTTGCACGCCTATCGAACGCATTCTCCGGCGCAATTGCGCAGAAAAAAGATCTACTCTCAATTTCGCTGCCGCGCCAACCGGGAGAGCACCCCTTTTTCCAGATCTACAAAACATTCAAGCAGCACGCTCTGCAGACGATGCAACGCAAAAGCTCCTTTTCTCTGGAAGATCTGGAGCTCATTGAATACCAGGTCCACATGGAGATCTCTGCGCAACACAAGGCGGTCGAAGAGTACCTCTTCATCTTATCCACAGCTGTGACGCTAGCACCTTTTTTAGGTCTGCTAGGCACTGTCTGGGGCATTTTGATGACCTTTTCACAGCTGCAGACGAAGGGTTTTGCACTGAGTAACAGCGCAATGCTCGCCGGACTTGCATTGGCACTAACCACTACCGTAGCGGGACTACTCATCGCCATCCCCGCACTGGTCGGATACAACTATTTAAAAAACAGCAGCCGTGAATATCGACGCGATATGGAGCAGTTTTCGCGTCTTTTGCTAACTGCAGCTCATCAGAACCACAGTGAAACCCCTAGAGTTTGAAGACGGTCTACCCGAGGAGCCACCTCTCAATCTTACGCCGCTGATCGATGTGGTCTTCGTCGTGCTGATCAGCTTTATGCTGATCGCGCCGATGCTCGACCGCGAGCAGGTCGATCTAGTTCAGGGCGGTCCACAAAGCAGCTCCTGCTCCAGCACCTCCCCCTTCGCCATCACCGTGCGCTCCGATAATTCAATTTGGCTGCAAGGACGTCCTCTCTCATTGACAGAACTCGCGCAGCAAGCTGCCATTATCCACGCCACGCAGCCACAAACGGTTCCTCAACTGATCCACGACCGCACTGCACCGTTTGGAACCTATCAATCCATTAAAAATACGCTCGAGACCGCCGGCTTTGACCAGATGGATCTAATCGTACAACCATGACACTAAAACAGATCATTCAGCGAGTCGTCATCGCACACGCCCTCCTCCTCTGCTGGATCTGCATTAACGGTTGGTTCCACTTCTCTGCGCCGCCACACCCGATCACCGTGCGCCAAGTGCGCCGCCCTGCACCTGTGGTTGCTGCCGCACCAGTGCAAAAAAAGAGCAGCCCCACTCTTGCATCTGCAAAGAAGACAGTCGAGCCCCCCAAAAAAGCGCCGCCACCCTTACCAAAACAGAAATCAGTTACCACACCGAAGATTACTAAACCAACCGTAACACCGCGAGAAGAGATCCAGCTCCCTGCATTGATTGCTCCACGCGCTGCACCTGTTGAGATCGAGGTGCCCGAAACACCCGTTGAGTTTGTGATCGGATATGATGAACAGCTCGCGATGTTTTTAGAGAGCGCTCTGGTGCTTCCTGAACAGGGAGAAGTGGAGGCAGAATTATGCGTAAAACCAAATGGTGAGTTGCTCTCCTACCGCATCCTCTCCTCGAGGAGCAAAAAAAATGAGGAGTTTCTGAAAAAGAAATTGCCCAACCTCTTCTACCCATGCTTTAATGAGGCTTCTCATATAAATGTAACGGTAGTCTTTAGAAATGCGGATCTTGGCCCTCCTTCTCTTTCCCCTGCTGCTCCTCGCTGAGTCGATCGAAGTTCGTCTTGCAACTGCATCATCTCTGCGCCCCATCTATCTCACACGTCTACACGATGAAGCAGCACGCGTCGACTGGCGCTATGTCGATGAGCTGCGCAGCGCACTCGAATTCGATCTTAACCAAGGCGGATGGCTCTCAGCACTTCCGATCAATGACGCTTGGGAGCAGTCCTTTCAATGGAATGATCTGCGCCCTCAATGTTCTCTCTCTCTGTGGCAACAGGAGAAGATCCCCTTCGTCTGCGCGCTCCAAGTCTCTGCGACGACATTGAGCGCTACACTCTTCCAGATCGAAGAGAAGAGCTCAAAGAGATATCCTGATCTTTCACTCACAGGTCGCATTGAGGAGGATCGCCGTCAGATGCACGCCCTCTCCGACCTGATCCATAAGGATCTCTTTAGCGCTGAAGGCATCGCATCGCTCAAGATTCTCTATGCACAGCGCACTCGCCCCTCTATACAAGAGGAGTGGAGCTCCAACATCTGGGTCGCCGATGCCGATGGTCTCAATGCCCGTCAACTGACAAAAGAGCAAGGCTACTGCCTCTCTCCTGGATTCCTGTCACGCAAAAATCAGTTCTACTACGTCACCCATCGCAATGGCCAATCGAAGATCTGCACAGCCACCTTCAGTAAAGCCCACGGAGACATTCTGATCTCTCTGCGCGGCGAACAGCATCTCCCAGCCTTTACCGCTGCAGGACATCAGATGGCTTTTATCTCCGACGCCGCGGGCCGCCCCGACCTCTTCATCCAAAATCTCGGTCCCGATGCGCAACCCATTGGCAAAGCGCGCCAACTCTTCTCCGCACCGCGCGCAACACAAGCCTCTCCAACCTATAACCCCAACGGCAAAAAGATCGCCTTCGTCTCCGACAAAGATGGCGCCGCGCGCATATACCTGCTCGATGTAACAGGCCCACAAGAGACAAAGGCGCCGCGCCCTGTCTTGCTCACCAAGATAAATCGCGAAAACACATCGCCCGCCTGGGCTCCAGACGGCACAAAGCTCGCCTATAGCGCAAAGGTCGATGGCGTGCGCCAGATCTGGATCTACGACTTCGCAACAGAAGAGGAGTTTGCCCTCACAACAGGAGCAGACAATAAGGAGAACCCCGCCTGGGCTCCAGATAGCATCCACCTACTGTACAATAGCGAAAGTCAGGAGAGCTGCGAGCTCTTCCTCATCAATATCCGCAACCCTGAACCACTTCAAATTAGTAAGGGGCTTGGACAGAAGCGATTCCCAGCATGGGAGCCAGCGCAGTAAACAGCAGCTCACTGCCTTTTTCTTGGAAAAAAATCAACTAAACGCACTACTATCTAGGAAATTTTTCCTTACCAGAGGCGGAAAAACATGTTCTATACCCGTTCCACCTCAATCGCACCCTAGCAGATTGAATTGAAAATTCTCGCGGTTCGATTATTTTTAGATGGGTAGTATTAAGTGCAATACTACCCCCATTAGCGGTAATCCAACCCCGAGGCTTTAAATCAATCCTCTTGGGTGCCTTTGAGCTGGAAGGAGTATAGACTTGGCAGCGTTTTTCCAAAACCCACCGGCAACCCCACTAAAATCAATGAGGATGGCCGAAAAATATTAGACTCGATACTAAATCATCCAGAAAAACAGGTGTTTTACGACGACCCCAAGAGATTTGGACCAATTGTCGATATTTACGCTCCAGATATTGGAGGAGTGCGGTACACTGCCGATGGCGAATTGATTGGATTTTTAGAACCGAGGCGACAATAGATGAAAAAGTTTCGAATAACGGTCGCAAGTCTTCCAGACAGAGAGCATCTTGTCTCTGAAATTTTTTATGACCACCTTCAGTGGGTAGAAATTTCCCAAGAAACAGGCGCGCTAGTCATCGATCTTTATTTTTATCCCCAAAAACCATACTGGGAATTTGCTTATGATGAAGCCTTAAAAATGCTGAAATGTGCAAGAAATGAGCTGCTGGAGTTACCAGACACAGATGCTGGTGATGAATTATACCATTCGTTCGCGGAAACGATCAACTCTCCTGAAGAGCGCGCTCGTCGAGAAGATGATGCAAATCGATTCGAAATCTTAATTACTAGCTCTCCCGAAAGAGAGCAGGTGTTCGCAGAGGTGTACTACAATAACATGTGTTGGGCACAGATTTTTCGGGAAGAGAATCTATTAACTCTACGCTTTTATCCGCCGCCGACCGAGGAATACTGGCGTTTTTCCTTTGATGCGACCTTGGAAATTCTTGAACAAGCAAAGAACGCGCTATTGCGTCGCTAGATACGCGCGGATACTCTTTCTAGAAAAGGGCCTGTTGAGTAAATTGAAGTAAGAACGCTATGAAGAATCCAGTTTATCCATTTTTCGCCACGCTGCTGTTGCTGACAAGCTGTACGCAAAGCAGCCCTCAATCCTGGGAAGATCTCAAGACTGCTGGCCGCTACATGCAAAAAGGAGTCGATGCTCTCTGGGGCAAAGACTACGAATCTCGCATGCTCACTTCCGATGATGAGTTCGTCGGCCCTTATGATGAGGATTTCATCCCACTGCGCGATGCCGATCTGCGCAATCAGCTGGCCTCCGACACCCCGTTGCCGCAACCGAATATTTTTCCCGGCATGCAAGGCATTCCCTCCCTAGATAATTTCTATGCTCCATCTGGAGAGCTGCGATCTCTGTTCCACTCAGTACACTTCGACACCGATGCACACGTTCTGCATCAAAAAGATGATGTACAGACGATCTTTCGCATCGCCGCTTATCTGAAAGAACATCCCACCACCTATCTGGTTGTCTTGGGCCACTGCGATGAGCGCGCCTCTGCAAGCTACAATATGGCTCTAGGCATACGCCGCGCCAACTATGTACGCTCGCTGCTTGTTAAGCATGGTGTTGATCTAAACCGCGTCTACACAGTCTCTCGAGGCAAAGAGGAACCGGTCGTTCTCGGCCATTCCGGTGAAGAGTGGAAGCAGAACCGCCGCGCTGAATTCAAGATCTACCAGAAGAAATAATGCGTAGAGGTTCTTTACTTTGGCTGCCAGTTGTTGCAGCCTGTTCCCCCTTAGCCTCGTCCCCCTTTGACGACAGCTATGAGTTAGAGGTGACGCTCCATGAGGTGCAGACCAATCTCGATGATCTGCGTCACGATGTCGGCTGCTTCCAAACAGAGCTGCACATCCTCGATACTCGCATTAAACAGACCGAGCGAATTACCGGCATCGTCAAATTGCAGGATCTGGAGCGCCAACTCGCACTTATCGAACAACTCTCTCAACAGGTCCGCTCACTGGAAAAACGACTTGCCGTAGCAGAAAAAGCTAAAGAAAATAGTCAGGAAGAGCTACGCCAGCTTACCGCACATGCCAATGACACAACTCTCGCACTCATCCAGATCAAAAAACGCCTAGAGGGCGTAGAAGGGATGGAGAGCCATGCGCTTGTCTACACGGTCAAATCGGGTGACTCTCTTGAAAAAATTGCTCGCGCCCACAAGACAACCGTCGAAAAGATCAAAAAATATAACCAGTTTGATCAAGATCTGATCGTCGTCGGCCAAATTCTAAAAATCCCCCAGGACCCATCCCAGTAACAAGATGAATAAAGGAGCCATTGGGCTGTTTGACTCAGGTCTTGGAGGACTCACCGTCCTTCGAGCCCTGTGGCACCGGCTTCCTACAGAATCCTTTATATACCTAGCCGATACAGCCCGCTTCCCCTACGGCCCCCAACCCGCTTCGACCATCCAAAAATATGCCTTAGAGAACGCCCGCTTCCTCGTAGACCATGGCGCGAAACTCCTCGTCGTCCCCTGCCATACCGCCTCTGTCTGCGCTCTAGACCTACTAAGGAGGGAGGTCTCTATTCCAGTCATCGGCATGGTAGAGGCCTCGCTACTATCGTTAAGACAATTCTCTACACCCAAGAGGATCGCCCTGTTGGCCACTAAAGGAACCCTCTCCTCCAACGTTTATCAGAAACTGATCCCGCTCCACACTCCTCAAATGAAACTCTTCCCTCTCGCCTGCCCAGAGCTAGTCACCCTCGCTGAAAGTTACGCCCAGGGCGATCTCCTTCCCAATGCCGAAGAGATCATAAACCGCACTATCGCCTCCCTTCCTGCCGTCGATGCCTATCTCCTAGGCTGTACTCACTTCCCCCTCCTGAATTCTTTTATGTCCTCACTCCAGCTAATCGATCCCGCCGAACAGTGCGCACAGCAAGTTGAAGAACTACTTATCGCTACCAATCAATTGAACTCCTTAACATCCCCTGTTTTGGAAATGCATACGACCTGCAATCGTAAAGAATTGCTCTCTATTGCACAAAAAGTGGTTGCACAAAAACCGATTTTCTGAACAATATTGGTTCAACTGGTCTTAATCTTAGGAGGACTGAGCATGAGTCAGAAAAAAAGAATTCTGTTAATCGAAGATGAAGAAGATATTGCAACACTTATCAAATTGCATGCTGAAATTGCGGGCTATAAATTGCACGTAGAAGTAGATGGCATTAATGGATTGCGAGCAATTGAGCGCGAAAAACCTGACCTCGTAATTCTCGATATTATGCTTCCTGGCGAGAATGGTCTTGACGTACTCAGTAAGATGAAAGGCCGCACAGATTTAAAATCGATCCCAGCAATGCTGCTCTCCGCAAAAGGAGAAGAGCTGGATATGGTACTTGGACTTGAGCTAGGCGCTGAGGACTATGTCACGAAGCCCTTTTCTCCAAAAGTGCTCTTCTCTCGTGTTAAGGCAATTTTACGTCGCAAAGAGCGCGAGCCAGAGAAACCCGCAAAGATGTTGAAGTTCGGCGAGTTTCAGTTCGATATCGAACGCTACCTGCTCCGCAAAGGCAACGACTCAATCTCCCTCACGCTGTCGGAGTTCGGTATTCTGCGCCGTCTGATTTCGAATCGCGGCAAAGTGCTAACTCGTTCGCAGCTACTGGCTGATATCAATAATGATGATGCATTTATCGTCGATCGCAATATTGACGTGCATATTGCATCTCTACGCAAGAAGCTTGGCCCCTCCTTCGAGTGGATCGACACTGTGCGTGGCGTAGGTTACCGCTTCCGCGACTAACCTATACCCGTTCCATCTCAATGGCACCCAAGAGGGTTGAATTGAAAGCTCTCGGGTGCCTTTCAGGTGGAAGCACTATATACCAACTATATACCAGTAGGGTGTCGCAACGGCGCCCTCCTTATCTTTTTACTGACCTTGAGATCCGGAATTCTTCTTCTGCTTGGGATCGCAGTAGTGGTTGCCTGGGCAGCTACTGGCCCGCACCATCGCGCCTGGAGAGACATCATTGCACAGCGAATAGTACCCCTCTGAGGGACACTGCCAAATCACCGTATAGGGTGTTAGAGAGTAGGCCGGCCAATCAGCTCTCTGGTATGGCGTGGGCTGAAAGTTTGCAGAGTAGTAGCTCTGTTGACCGGGTTGAATGGAAGACTCCCCCATGAAGGTGCCATCGGAGGCCTGCACAGTTGCCGTCAAAATAAAGGCCGTATCGTTATAGAGGAATAGACTCCCAGTCGGAGCCCGCGACTGGCCGATCAGAACCATCGGGATAAAGAGCGCCCCACCACATAAAATCCAGAGCCTTCTTGCAAGTTTCCAGTGTCTGTCCATCTCTCCTCGGTATAACGCGGGTGTCCTAAAAGATCAATATTGGATAGAGTGCGAAATATGAAGAGACTACTCCATATCATCGCTTCACCACGTGAAGGGGACTCCCGCACCCTGCAAGTGTCTAAGGTCTTCCTAAAGACCTTCCAAAAAGAGCATCCCGACTGGATCGTAGACGAACTAAACCTGATTAAGGAGAAGCTCCCCGAGCTAAGTATGAAGGCCGTTTCAGGAAAATATGTCCTACTTGGCGGCAAGGAGCTCTTTGGCAGTCAAAGAGAGGCATGGGCCGAGATCCTCCAACAAATTGAGCGCTTTAAGACCGCCGACCTCTTCCTCGTTAGCAGCCCGATGTGGAACTTTTCGGTCCCTTATATGCTCAAACACTACCTCGATCTAATCGTACAGCCCAAATATCTCTTCCGCTACACGGAGAGCGGCGCTGTCGAAGGCCTCGTCAAAGATCGCAAGATGGTCATTATCACAAGCCGCGGCGGCCAATATACAGGAGAAAATCAAGCCTACGACTTCCAGGAGCCCTACCTCAAGCAGATCTTCGGCTTCATAGGAATTCAGGATATCACCTTTATCCACGCTCAACCGATGGACATGGGAATAGAACTACAAAAACAGAAACTAGAACAGGCAAAAGAGAGAGCAAAACAGGCATGCCTAGAGATCTTCCTATAGGAAATGGAAGACTCTTTGTCGCTTTCGATAAAGATGCTCTTCTGCGCGAACTCCACTTTCCGCACGTGGGCGAAGAGAACCATATGCGAGGCGAGGGATTCCGCTTTGGAGTCTGGGTCGATGGCCAACTCTACTGGATCCCCGCGGGATGGGAGATCGAGCGCGACTATCTCAGTGACTCTCTAGTCACTCGTATCACATTTTTTCATCCAGAGCTGGGACTACGCATCATCCAGAACGACCTGATCGACTTCGAACTCAATCTCTATCTGAGAAAAGTCAGCGTAGAGAACCTGAGAGATGAGCCGAGAGATATCCAACTCTTCTTCGGACAGGATTTCTACATCTACGGCAATGAAATTGGAGACACCGCAACGTTTCGGCCAGAAAACAAGAGCCTGATCCACTACAAAAATGAGCGCTATTTCCTAATCAACATCCGCGCAAACAACACCTATGGTATCGATCTCTTCGCAACGGGCAATAAAGGCACCTGGCAGGATGCTGAAGATGGCATCCTAAGCGGCAATCCGATCGCGCAGGGGGCTGTCGACTCTGCCATCGCAATTCCACTTACCCTCGCCTCTCGCGGAACAGAGAGCTGCTCTTATTGGATTGCCGCGGGCAAGAACTGGGAAGAGGTGAGCGCGCTCGATGAGATCATCCGTAAAAAGGGACCCGAAACGATTTTCCAGCGCACCTTTGACTACTGGCATGTCTGGGCCAACAAAGAGCCGGTTCTATGGAAACAGCTTCCAGAAAAGCTGCGCCGCCTCTACAAGAGAAGCCTACTCATCTGCCGTTCACAGATTAATAACTGCGGCAGCATTATCGCAGCTAACGACTCCGACTCGATCTACTTCAACCGCGACACCTACAGCTATATGTGGCCTCGCGACAGCTCCTTAGTCGCCTATGCACTCGACTCGGCTGGCTATGCTCTGTCGGTTGCCTTCTTCCATCTCTGCGGGCAGATCGTCGAAAAAGATGGCTACTTCCTCCATAAATATACCCCCTCGGGGGCTCTAGCGAGCTCCTGGCACGCCTGGGTCAAAGACAAGAAGACGCAACTCCCAATCCAAGAAGATGAGACAGCTCTCGTTCTTTGGGCCCTCTGGCACCACTACACCAAGTTCCGCGACATCGAGATGATTCGCACCCTCTACAATCCCCTGATCAAAAAATGTGCCGACTTTTTGATGAACTACCGCGATATGGAGACCGGCCTGCCCCTCCCCAGCTACGACCTCTGGGAGGAGCGGCAAGGCATCCTCACCTTCACCGTCTCCACCGTCTACGGCGGCCTCATAGCTGCAGCCAACTTCACTGAACTCTTCGGAGAGAGAGAACTCGCAGAGGAGTATCGGCAAGGAGCCGCAAAAATGCGCGAAGGGATGGATCGCTACCTCTACCTAAAAGAGGAAAAACGCTTTGCCCGCATGGTTAATTTTAAAGAAGATGGTTCTTTAGAAGTCGATGCGACGATCGATGCGAGCCTCTACGGAATTTTCACCTTCGGAGCCTACTCCGCTCACGATGAGAAGGTCAAAAACACGATGGATCAGGTACTAGCTCGCCTCTGGATCGAACCGAGCGGTGGCTATGGCCGCTATGAAAATGACGATTTCTATCAACAAAATAGAGAGGGGCCTAGCAATCCCTGGATCATCACAACGCTTTGGATGGCCCAATACTTCATCGCCATCGACGATCTAAATAAAGCTCTAGAAATCCTAGAATGGGTAGCCGACCGCGCGCTCCCCAGCGGCGTACTCGCCGAGCAGATTAACCCGCTAACAAAAGAGCCTCTCTCCGTCTCTCCCCTAACCTGGAGCCACGGCGCCTTCATCGCCGCAGTGCAAGAGTACCTCCAACGCGACATCTTTACTCCCAGCTAATACCTAAACTTATTTCTCACAACCAGAGCTACTTTCAACCTAATTTGATTGGATTCAGCTTTATTGTTTCGCCGATTCAAGTTCGAAGTGCAACAGATGAAAATGCCAGATGAGCTGGCAAAAAGAAACCCAAGAGGGCTAAATGATTTATCTTTAAATCCTTTAGTTTCTTCGGCTTATTTAGCCTGGCTTACGCCAGTTTATTGGAGGTGGAGAGACACATTCAGAACTCTTGATTGGATACAAATTCGCCAGACTCTTCAGAAATTTGAGGCCACGATACAGTTATCTGAGAAAAGGGAACACACTTTGCTAAAGGGTTAAAGGGATTCCAATGAACTTTTAATTTTTCATATGGGATTTTGATGATTGGTAGGCTATCGGTCATACCTGCAACGGTATAAGGTTGAAAAATGATGCATAAAGCTTCAGGTTCAAGGACAAAGGTATGAATTAAGTTATAATCAAGAGAGGTAAGAACGGGTGTCTTACCCGAAAAATAGGAAGAAATAATAGCATCGGTTTTTAAAAATTGTTCGCAATAATTGCGAAGCCACTCTTTTTCTATGGAGGTAGAAAACAACTCTTGAAGTGATAGGGATATAAATTTTTCTTGATTTTTGTAAAATGTAAGTCCTTCATAGCGTTTTCGCTCATGGGGAAGATGGTCGTAAACTGAAATTTGCCCAAATAACGAAATTGCATGATCAGAAAAAAGGATAGTCGTTAATGAATAGCTCATGTGAAAGGGGCTTTCATCTGGGGACTGTTTTAAAATTTCTTTGATAAACTCTTGTTTGCATGCATTTAGACTTTTTAATGAATCATTGTCAGGCTTATCACAACTTGTAAGAGCAAAGAGCAGAAGTAGGCTGATAGAAAAACACGAGTTCATGTAATAACAACAAATGAATGATTGTGATGTTCTGGACGAAGATAAATAGTTCCACTTTTTATATGAACAAGAGTTGCATGTAATCTTCCTTCTAAAGCTAATTGAATAACTTCTTGTTTTAAAATCCAGATGCTGTGTCCCAATTGGTTAACACAATATTCAGTGATTATGCCACGTTTTTTATGAACACCAGTGATGTACCATTTATCAATAAAATCTTCACGCCCTTCTTTCCATCCTTCAATGCGTTCAATAGCCACTCGCAGTCTTTCAAATTCTTCAGGGGAAAGATTTTTAATAAGTTTATTAAGATCAAGTTTTGAAATGGATAGCAGCATGCGTCGATATTCAGTCGCATTATGTTTGTCATATTTCTCAGGTAGATCAGAAATCGAAAGCTTTTGATAATCAGCAGTTTTTAATAAAGCAATTAAAGTTTGTCTTCCCATTGATTCATCGGGGAAAATAGCCATTCCACCAGCTGATCCAATTGCTCCATGACGCACAGCAAATCCCCTGGAATTATAAACCATATTTCCTGGGTTGTTATTTCTCCACGCCTTAGAGCCATCGCTGCGGATAACCATATTTCCATTTTCATCAAAATATTGAACAGTGTAAACCGTTGAGCCAACATTTAGGGGGCCTTCTTTTGCTGTAATGAATGGCATTTTAAGCTCCTTTCGAAAGTATGAATATAGCTTTTGGGTCTTTTTCAGAAGAAGCTATGCGGTGAATAATTCCCTCTTCCACCATTTTTTTGAGTCTTCCTCGGGCTGCTCTTGTAGTGATACTCCAAAGATCTGCAGCTTCTTTAGGGGCAATGGATCCCTTATTCTTTAATTGTTCTATTAACAAGAATTCCCAAGGATGTTTTTTCGCTACAGCAATACGAGTAGAGTAAAGAGTTAATTTAAATTGATTGTTCATTTCTTCAATGAGTGGCTTTTGGAGTCCTTGCCGTTCACAAACCGCTAAAATTCGCTGCAAACCCGACCCCCATTGCTCAATTAAATTTAGTTCTTTGAAAACACGACCTATCACTCGATTGCGTAATCTAGAAAATCCTTGCAGAGCTTTTTGAATCGTTTGACCAAAGGGAAGGCCACCTGGATTTGTAAACTCAATGCGATCATCAAAAATTGCAACTTGGATATGACAACCTGTCATTGAGTAATCAGAGTGTAAAAGGGCGTTTGTAAGAGCTTCTCGGATAGCAAAAGGAGGATATTCACCCACATCTTCTCTAAAAATTGGACCAATTTTTCCCTCTTTTCGAGTATTTTTCTCAATAAAGGTGATGGCTTCAAAGATACCAAAGGGAAGAGGGACGAAAATTTCTGTTTGATCGATGATTTTTTCTTTATTCGAGCCTTTAAAACGCGCACATCGGATAAGAGAATCAGGGAATAGTTTCATGCGGTTTGCGCTAAAAAGAAGAACTCCACCAATGGAAGGGCATATTTTTCCATTATGACTAGAATATATGCCAAGCATTTCACATGTTTTTTCTGTAGGGTGCTTGTTAACCCAACCAAAGGCTGTTTGAATTTGAGATTGATCAAAAGACCCTTTAGGGCAAGGTAATTCATCGTAAGTTTTGTTAGTTGCAAATAATTTTAGAGAAGAGATGGTTTCAAGGTCAGCTTTTCTATTGGTTAATCCAAAGCGTACATACACTCCTTTTTCAGGGCCTTCAGATTTAATATAATAGGGACCAGCAACATGAGGAATATTCAAAACAAGCAGTTCTTTGTTTCTATAGGAATGGATTTCTATGTCAGGGATTAGTAGAGGAAAGATGCTGTCAGAGATCACATTCGCTAACTTTTCTTCTTCTTCTAAAGCATTTGTTATTCCTACAATATCTTTTGTCCGATCCTTCACGCCGATAATGATTTTCCCGCCAGAACTATTGGCAAAGGCCACTACTGTCCTAACGATTGCTTGCAGTCCTCGTGTATTTTCTTTAAATTCAAGGGTTTTTCCCTCGCTGCGAGATAAGCACTCTTCTAACATCAGTAGACTCTTTTTTAAATTTAACTAGGAATCTAACACGGAAGAGCTAGGAAGTCAAGTTCTTCCGTGTCATTCAAATAAAAAGAAGAGCGTTTTGTGTAACTATCTTAAAATAAATCGTTTACAATACTACCCCCACTAGCGGTAATTCAACCGCGAGGCTTTGAATCAATCCTCTTGGGTGCGATTGAGGTGGAAGGAGTATATAAAAAGCCGGCAATCCTAGAAATTTTGTCTGAAACTTAGGGTGACCATCTGCATTAGGAAGCCGGTCCCATACTGGAGATCGTAATTTACGAATCCAGAGGAGTTACCTCTCTGGTAGAGAATCTCTGCGGCGGCTGTGAACATATTCTGCACAGCGGAGCCAATGACTACTGTGAAATTGGTCGACGATTCGACATAGACACCGCTGCTTGTGGATGGCACGAAGGGAACTCGATTGAGATACCCCGCCTTTTGGCGGAAGTAGAAGAAGCCCCGTTCTCCCAGATTGAGATATTCGTAGAGATTCAGACCCGCCTCTGCCTGAAGTAGAGAGTTCATACTGCCAGGCTGCTGGATGTTGTAAGCCTCTGCATTGATCTCAGTAAAACCGCCATTCCAGTTAACAGTCCAATCACATCTAGCAAAAGGAGAGACAGCCCCCCACTGGTAGTCCCAAGTGTAGTTTATCCCAACGTGAGGCGTAATCTCATATGTGGGAAATCGCCCGAGAGCGACTCCTGAAAAATCAGACTCAATGACATTGCGATGGTTCGTAGTGTAGAGGTAAGCAGGCGTTACGGCAAGGTCGATCGCAAATTTAGAGAGCGTAAAATAGACATAGATCGAGAGGTAGATATTCTGGATATGTTGATGACCTGCATTAGCCGACTGCTGCAGCATAGTGTAGAGGTATCCGACAGACCCTCCAAACCAGATGTTTTCTATTCCAATGTAATCTAAGCCTGCAAATCCTCCGGTACTGGAGTATCGAAAGGCCGCAGTCCCTGCTAAAGGCGCCTGCGTGGCATAGAGTCCCACAGCATTCCCCCAGGCCGAGTAGGGATATTTTTTCTTTTTTGCTTCAGGAGTCAATGTTAATAGTTGCTGCACATTGTCTGATAGCAACGAATCTGAATCGTCGAGAGCAAATAGGGTCCCGCTACACAAGGCTAAACAGACGCAAATCGTTCTTTTCACAGCTTCTACAGTAGAAAGAAAAAGGAGATAATGTCAAACAGGGAAATAGAATGAAGATTTCAAACAAACTGATCTCTGTCTTTCTTGGACTGCTGGTGGTTTTTTTAGCAGCAGCTCTGCTGTTCACCACTCCTGATCCCATTGGCGTCTGGCTAAACGATCTGGAAAATATAAGCTATAAATTACAGCTCCGCCACTCCCACAAATCTCTGTCGAACAACGTCCCCATCGCAATCATTGACATCGACGACAAAAGTCTTGCAGAGCAGGGGCGCTGGCCGTGGCCTAGAAAAACTTTGGCCGAACTGGTCGAAAAGTTGCATGCCATGGGTGCAAAAGTGATCGCCTTCGACGTCACATTCCCTGAAGCTGAACTCAACATCGCTACCGAAGTTCTCGAGGGAGTGCAACAATCTGCCTCTCCAGCAACTCTTCAAGCACTGAAAAATGCTGAACCGCGTTTCGATTACGATGCCCTCCTAGCTAAAAGCTTGACATCTGGCCACAATGTACTAGGCCTGATCTTCACCAATGAGGGAGATGTAAGAGGTTTTCTCCCCCCTCCCCTATTCACTATTCCGACTGATCAACTTCTCATTCCCGCGATGAAAAGCTATATGGGTAATATCGAACTGTTGGGAAAGGCGGCAACCCATGCCGGATTTATCAATGCTGCCCCCGATCCAGATGGAGTGTTTCGATTCGCTCCACTTCTTCTCCGCTATGGCACCGGGATCTACCCCTCTCTTTCTCTTGCTGCCACACAGATCTACTTAGGAGTCGAAAAAGAGACTCTGATTACCCAACTCTACGGAGGCATCGCTGTCCTTGAGGGGCTCTCTTTTGGCAACCAGACCATTCCTCTCAACCCTTGGGGACGCATTCTAATCCCATTCCGCGGCAGTGCCTATACCTTCCCCTATATCTCTGCTGTGGACATTCTGAAAGGGCGCACCCCTCCTAAAGAGATTGAAAATAAACTGCTCTTCATCGGCTCTTCTGCTGCAGCCATGGGGGACATCTATCCCACGGCAATCGCTCCCGCCTACCCTGGCGTGGAGATTCACGCCTCCATCGCCGCTGGGATCATCGATAACTATCTCCCTTATAAGCCCACCTGGGGGAAGGGTGTCTCGCTTGCTCTTATTGCGATCCTTGGCACGATCTGTGCCGTTTCATTCCCATTTTTAGGACCGATCACAGCGGCTCTATTAGCCTTTGGATTGATCTTTATCCTTGCCGCTGTAGAGCGCTGGATCTGGAGCCACCACGGAATCGTTCTCCCCCTTTTTCTTCCTATTTTGATTGTTCTGATCCTATTTCTACTCGACCTACTCTACGGCTATTTCTTTGAAACGAGAGGACGACGCGCAATCAGACATCTATTTGATCAATATGTCTCTCCCGCATATCTCGATCTGATGATGCAAAAGAGCGCCGATTTTGGCCTGAAGGGTGAAAACAAAGAGATGGCCGTATTCTTCAGCGATATTCGAGGATTTACCTCACTGACAGAGACTTTGACAACTGCGGAAATTACCGAATATCTCAATCTCTATTTAACCGAGATGACAAAAATTATTTTTGACAACCAAGGCACGATCGATAAGTACATCGGAGATGCGATCATGGCCTTTTGGGGAGCCCCTTTAGAAGATCCAAAGCAGAGCTTCCATGCTATTCTCACCGCCCTTGAAATGCAGAAGAGACTGACCCTTTTCAACCGCACCATCCGAAAAGAGAACCAACCGGAGATCCAGATTGGCATCGGCATTAACACAGGGAACATGCATATCGGCGATCTAGGATCGAAATTCCGCCGCTCCTATACAGTTGTCGGAGATGCCGTCAATTTGGCGTCGCGCCTTGAAGGGCTTACCAAGTTTTACCAGGTAAAAATTATCGTCGGTGAAAACACATGGCAGCAAACAAAGGATGACTTTATTTTTCGAAAAATAGATAAGGTTCAAGTGAAGGGGAAGAAGCAGGCCGTGGAAATTTACCAACCATTATGCCCAACTTTAGAGCAGAGCGATGAGCTGCGCGCCGAATTGGAGCAACACCATCA
The DNA here is from genome assembly GCA_964516935.1 of uncultured bacterium. Lineage (GTDB taxonomy): Bacteria > Chlamydiota > Chlamydiia > Chlamydiales > SM23-39 > CAZEZK01. The sequence continues at coordinate 3,011 of CAZEZK010000024.1, read as the reverse complement.
CGCTCTCGACCTCTATTTTCACAGAGATTGGGAAAAATCGATCTCCCTATTTGAAACACTCCAAAACTCCTACCCCACCAATCGACCTCTCTATGAAGTCTATCTACAACAGATGCGCAATACCCCCTTGCCTGGGGTCGACTGGGATGGAAGCCGGATATTCGAAATAAAATGAACCGATTATTGACCATTCTGCTCTCCCTTTTTTGCATCCCTCTTTTTGCTGGGTCAGATGCGATTGGATCCGCCATTGTGGAAGGAAGCGCCATTGCGATCGCAGCAGATAAAACCAGTCGTGCTCTTGAGAGCAATGCCTCTATCTATCTAAAAGAGCTGATTGTCGTTAGCGAGGCCTCAAAGGTGCAGCTCCAGCTGACCGACGGAAGCCTCATCAACCTGATTGCTGGCACCAAATACCGCATCAACTCCTACCACTACAAAGACACACACGCCAGGGATCAGGCATCATCAGAGCTAATTGAAGGCGGCTTTCGTGCTTTAAGCGGCTCTATTGCATCAAAGAATCCCGCCAAATATCAGATCAAAACACCCGTTAGTACGATGGGCTTTCGCGGCACCCTTGTTGATGCGGTTCTCACAGAAAACCAGCTCTACGTCGCTGTTCCCGAAGGGGAGGTCCAGCTCTCCAATACCGCAGGATCCACTCTCGTAGGTGCCTCTACAAAACCCTATGCCGTTGTAGAAACGACAACAGCCCCTGTGCGACTTCTCGATATAGCCCCTTCGCAGTTAACCTCAATTAATTTTGCATCTCCTCCGGGTGGCAGGTCGATCAATGTGAGCCCAGCAGCACGTGGTGGAGCTTCTAGAGGTCCACGCGGTCCTGGCGGCCCCGGTGGGCCCGGTGGTCCGGGAGGTCCTGGTGGATCCGCCGGTCACGCTCCAGCCGGCACGCCCGGCCCCCATGCACCACAAGGAACCAGCACAGCACCTACTGGCGCAGCGCCACCTCCACCGCCTCCTCCTCCACCGCCCCCTCCACCGCCCCCTCCACCAAACAATCCCAAACCGCCGCCGCCGATCTAATACCAAATATCAGAAAATTGCGCGTCTTTGCTATACTCCTTCCAACTTTTTTATGATGCATTTACGCCTTAGCATTCCCATCAATCCTCCCTCTCCCGATCCACGCAAAGGCAGTGACTGGATCGCTCCTTATTTCCATTTTGCCATGCTGGAAGGGCTCACTCGCATCGATCCCAAAGGTTTGCTCACACTCGCACTCGCAGAGTCTGTCGACATCTCGACAGACCAGCTGCACTACATCTTTCGCCTGCGAGAGAGCGTCTGGTCCAATGGAGCTGCTGTCACTGCCGAAGACTTTGCTCGCAGCTGGGCTAAAGAGTCTCCTGATAGCTATCTTCTCACTTCAGTAGATCGCGTAGAGCCGCTCAATACGCGCACCCTCTCTGTCACTCTTCGCAAACCGACACCCCACTTTCTTGAGATTGTCGCAACATCCCCCCTTCTGCCCTTTCGAAGTGCAGGACTCTCCAATGGCGCTTTCTGTCTTGACGGACTCACTCTTCACAAAAACCCCCTCTACCGCAATGCAGACAAAGTGCAGCTTCAGCAAATCTCCTTTTCTCTCATTCCCGACCGCTACGAGGCGCTCGAGCTCTACATCTCTGGTGAGCTAGACATTCTCGGCTCTCCCCTCTCGATGTTCTCGCTGCCCAGCTCCACTCCCCACTCCCCCATCCATTTCCCCGCTGGTCGCAGCCGCATGCTCTTCTTTAACACACAGACTCCGCTTCTGCACCAATCAGCCACCCGCCACGCTCTCTCCCATGCGATTCAGCGCAAAGAGCTCGTCGCAGAGGTGCTTCACTGTGGCGAGATCGCCGCAGAGATCGCCACGGTCAATTTTGGTACAACGATCTACACAAGTGAGTTATCACTGCTCTATCTCAATGAATCTGTAACTCATCAAGTGGCACTTACATTGCAGAGACATTGGGCCACTCAGCTCAATCTCTCTGTTGCGCTCGAGCAGGCGGATTTCACAACTCTACATGAGCGAATACAAGCCGGCTCTTTTTCTATGGTCCTGCTCTCCATCGTGGACAAGTACAAAAATCCCATGAATCGTCTCGAGCGCTTTTGCGACCCCACCTGCCCTCGCAACTACTGCAAATGGGACTCTCCCGCCTTTCGCCAGCTGGTAGACTACGGACTATTAACCGAAGCGGAGCAGCTGCTCGCTCAAGAGATGCCCTTTACCTCACTCTACCACTCCCCCCACAGCTTTCTCATCGCTCCCCACGTAAAAGGTTTCGCGGTTTCTCCGTTAGGAGTTACTTATTTGGAAGATGTTTTTATAGAAAATTAGAGTTCTTAGAAAAGGAACAGGATGACGCAAAATCAGCCATTTTGCGGGGGGCCGGGAGTTTTGCAACTGGCTCTATACACAAACAACATCGTAAGCGTTCAGTCCTCAGCAGTATGACGGCCTAGCTAGGCAATGCTGGCACTTCGAATCCAGACATTTCAGATTTAAATACATCCCTGACGTAGTGCGCAAAGGAGACCCCTCGCTTTGCGAGGGTGGCCATTATCGAATAGGCCTTTGCAATAAAGTTCTCTCCGGATTCACCCCACGATCCAAGACTTACCTTTCTCTTTAAAACAATAGATCTCAGGTTGCGCTCAGATTCGTTATTTGTCAGCTCCACGCGCTGATCCTTGATAAATACCCACAGGCGATCAAACTCTTTTCGTAATCGATCACAGAGTCTCCTGGTTTTTCGATAAGAGGCGCTCCTCCGCCCAATATCAAGAATTTCCCAGAAGGCTGTTTTCATTATATGTGCCTTTTCTACAAATGCTTCCCAAGACAATTGTCCTGCTTTCCATAGACCGCGATTATGACACAGACTTTGTAGAGACGACCGTAGCAACCCTCCCAAGACCTTGTCTTTTCTGCCTCGTTCTTCCACGGCACGAAAATTGCGAATCAAATGAGCAAAACAATACTGTCTCTGCCCAGG
>CAZEZK010000023.1:7295-20470 GCA_964516935.1 uncultured bacterium | reverse complement strand
GCAGTTTCTTTAGGGGGAAGTTCTGAAAATGATTGCTTTATTACAAAAGATGGAGCTGAGTCTCTAAATCTTAAGCTACAACTGATTAAAGCAGCACAACAGTCAATAGAAATTTCAGGAAGCTATTGTGGGGGGAAGGTTTTTCAAGATGTTTTAGAAGAGATAGATAACAAGCTGTCAACAAATAAGGAAATAAAAATTCGGATTCTTTCAAACAATGATTTTTTAACGGATAAAAATAAGTTTCTGATTAAAAGTATTTCTTCGAAATATCCAGAACAGTTTTTTCTAATTGAGGTCATTAAGCCACTTATCTTATTGCCTACGCTTCGAACCATTTCGAACCATACAAAATTTGTGATTGTGGACGGCTCCATTGGAATAACAGGTGGTACGGGAATTCAGGATGTGTTTAATAGCGAAAATGAGCAAGCGGATGATGCCACGCAGATCACCTTGAGTTCACATGCTTTGAAAGGTGGCGTTAGAGATACCGATATTCTGATTCATGGGCCTCTTGTTCAGTGCATGCGAAAGCAGTTTTTCCACCTATTAGAGAAGTGGGATTTTATCAGTGGTGAGAATCATAAATATGGTTCCCTTGGAGATCTTAATGTTGAATTGAACCAGAGCCCCGTTTTGTTACGCCTTGAGAATTTAGTCCAAGAAAATGAACGGCAAATTTGCAAGAGGGTAGTGGCATCGATGGTTGTGGGGTCCTATGAACAGGGGAGGAATCACGGCTGCAAGCGGATTCATATGGAAATGATTCGATCCGCCAAAAAAACACTCTCTATCGCTCATATGTGCATTAACCACGATGAAGTGGTTCAGGCGTTGGAAGAAGCGGCATTACGCGATGTCAAGATTACGATTGTTACAAACGGTGCCAGTTCAGCAGCTCCGATGAGCGCAAAAATACTGGCACCAGCAAATCGGGGGGCATTGGCGCGGTTATTGAATTCAGGAAAAGATATTCATTGGTATGAATATGGGAAAAACTCCGTTTTTTATCATAAAAAAGTAATGGTAGTGGATGAGAAACTGGTCGCAATGGGAAGCTATAATCTGGCTTTTTGTTCTGATCCTGAAGACGAAAATTCAGTTATTTTTGAGTCTGAAGAGCTGGTTAAAACCGTTTGTGATTTAATTTCCGAAGATATAAAAGTTTCTAGAAAAATTCCGCAAGATTACTATAGTGGGTTAATTGGAAAGGTTAGATTGTATTCGAATAATCTCCTTAGGAATTGCATTCTGTCTGTTACAAAAAACATTTTTCAATAGCGCTAGAGGTCCTTATACACATATACTCCTTCCAGTTCATGGTCTGATCAGCTCTGGGAAGAGATCGCCAATCGGCTCCGCACGTTGCCTCGAGGGGCTAGGGTAGTCTCTGTTAGTGTTCCGATAGAAAGAGATTATTTGAAATTAGTCGACTCATTTCCTGTTAGGTTTCCTTGGGGGGAGACGACAGCGTATTTACATGTCGTTTGATCTGCGGTACAATTCCCCCGGAGTCCCCTATGTCTGACAAAGAAAAACGAGCTTACAACCCAAGAGAGATCGAGCAGAAGTGGCAAGCCACCTGGAAAGAGAAGAAGACCTTTCGCGCGATCATCGACCCTTCAAAACCGAAGTATTACATTCTGGATATGTTTCCTTATCCCTCGGGGGCGGGGCTTCATGTGGGCCACGTAGTGGGCTATACCGGTACAGACATTCTTGCGCGCTACAAGCGGCAGCGAGGGTTCAACGTTCTCCATCCGATGGGCTGGGACAGCTTTGGCCTACCTGCGGAGCAGTATGCGATCCGCACGGGGACCCATCCCGCGGTGACCACGCGCGAGAACATCGCCACTTATCGGCGCCAGCTCGAGTCATTGGGCTTTAGTTATGACTGGGAGCGAGAGGTTGCGACGAGCGACCCTAGCTACTACAAATGGACGCAGTGGATTTTTACCAAGCTCTATGAGCGCGGACTCGCCTATGAAGCGGAGATGAATGTCAACTTCTGCCCAGCTCTGGGCACAGTGCTAGCGAACGAAGAGGTAGAAGATGGCCACTCAAAAGAGGGCGGCTATCCAGTTGAGCGGCGTCCGCTGAAACAGTGGATCCTGCGCATCACTTCATATGCAGATCGCCTTCTGCAAGATCTTGAGGGACTTGACTGGCCAGACTCGATCAAGAAGCTCCAAGTGAACTGGATTGGTCGCAGCGAAGGAGCGGAGATCCTCTTCGAAGAGTTTGCGACAGGGGAGAAGCTTGCAGTCTTTACCACCCGTCCCGACACACTCTCTGGCGTTAGCTTTGTTGTGATTGCGCCGGACCATCCGCTTGTAGGTCGTATCGTCTCCAACGCGCAGCGAGATGCTGTAGAAGCCTACCGCAAGCAGACTGCACTCAAGAGCGATCTAGAGCGCACCGATCTCGCCAAAGAGAAGACCGGCTGTTGGACTGGTGCCTATGTGATCCATCCCGTAACAGGTGTGCAGATCCCGGTCTGGGTCGCTGACTATGTTTTACTCCACTATGGAACAGGGATCGTGATGGGCGTTCCTGCGAAAGATGAGCGCGATGCCGAGTTTGCTGGCGTCTACTCATTACCAATCATCCCAGTTGATGAGAATGACACCTTTGACTCTGTCGTCTCTTGGCTAGAAGGGCGCGGCTGCGGTAAGCGGCAGGTGCAGTATAAGCTGCGCGATTGGCTCTTCTCGCGTCAGAGATATTGGGGCGAACCGATCCCGGTACTGCATCTTGCAGATGGCACCCAGCGTCTTCTAGGCCCTGATGAGTTGCCGCTCATCCCGCCACCCGTTGAAGACTATCGTCCCTCTTCCGATGGTCATAGTCCACTTGCAAAGGTGACCGACTGGGTTGAAGTTACCGATCCAAAGACCGGGCAGAAGGCGCGCCGCGAAACACACACCATGCCTCAGTGGGCCGGCTCCTGCTGGTACTACCTGCGTTTCTGTGATCCTCGTAACACCCATCAAGCGTGGAGCTCTGAGGCTGAGCGCTACTGGATGCCTGTCGACATGTATGTGGGTGGTGCGGAACATGCTGTGTTACATCTACTCTATGCTCGTTTCTGGCACAAGGTGCTCTATGATTGCGGTCTAGTTCATACGCTGGAGCCATTCCAAGCATTACGCAATCAGGGTCTTGTCACAGCTCGCTCCTACAGATTTCCTCGCGGAGGTTATCTTCCTGAGAAGGAGGTTGTCGAGCGAGAGGGGCGCTTCTACGCAAAAGAGAGCGGCGAAGAGCTCATCATGCAGGCCGACAAGATGTCCAAATCGAAACTCAATGGACTCTCGCCGGATGAAGTGATCGAAGAGTATGGCGCCGACTCCCTGCGTCTTTACGAGATGTTCATGGGTCCTTTCGACGCGCAGAAGGTGTGGAACCATGACGCTATGAATGGCTGCCGACGTTTCCTCAACCGCTTTTTCGATATGGTCACTTCTGAGAAGGCGACCCCAGTAGAGTCGGAAGAGGCGCTGCGTCTAACCCATCGGCTGCTTAATTTCGTCATACGCGACATTGAGGCGCTGCAGTTCAACACCGCCATTGCTCGTATGATGGAGTTCCTCAACGCATTCATCCCATTGCAGCAATATCCGATCTCCTGCCTCAAGATGGCGGTTCAAGCGCTATATCCCTTTGCGCCCCACATTGCCGAAGAGCTCTGGAGCCTTCTAGGAGAGACGCAGACCATCAGCTATGCACCGCTTCCCGCTATCGAACCTCGCTATCTTGTCGATGAGACATCGACTTATGTCGTGCAGGTTAATGGTAAGCTGCGCGGTCGTTTCGATCTTCCTAAAGGAGTAGGCGAAGAGGAGCTGCTAGAGCTCGTCCGAGCGAATCCGGAGGTGCAGAAGCATCTTGTAGGGGAAATCCTTCGCACAGTCTTTGTCCCTGACAAGCTGTTAAACATAGTGATGAAGTAGCATGTATGCGTTTTTCCTAGCTCTCTTTGCTCTATGGAAAGCGCCTCAACTTCTCGGCAAGAAGCATGTACCTACACTTCGTGAGCGGTTTGGCGTCATGCCACCCGCTCCCGCGCCCATCTGGATCCACGCTGTCTCAGTAGGGGAGGCGCGTGCCGCTCGCCCTCTCATTCAGCGTCTTCGCAACCAGTTCCCTGGCTACCGCATCCTAATGACATGTGCTACGCGTACAGGTCAGCAGGAGGCCATTCGCGGTCAAGTCGATGAGGCGCGCATTCTACCGCTCGATTTCCGCTGGATCATGCGTCGTTGGGTGCGCGCCATTCAGCCAGATATCTTTATCCTCATGGAGAGCGATTTCTGGCCTAACCTTCTTCGCGCGCTCCATGAAAATGACACCCCCTCAATCCTCATGAATGGCAAGCTCTCCGAGCGCTCCGCTAAGCGTTTTGCTCTCCTCCCGATCTTTGCTCGCAGACTCTTCTCCCGATTCACTGCTCTCTGCCTCCAAGATGAGCTTCAGCATCGCCGCTTCCTCTCTTTTATCGCCGCCCCATCCCGCCTTTTCGTCACCGGTAACCTCAAGTTAGACTTTGCTCCCGAGCCCGTCGATACTGACCATTGGCGAAAAAAGCTGGGCCTCAAGTCCAACCAGCCTGTGATCACCATCGCCTCAACCCATGCTCCCGAGGAGAAGCAGATCTTCGAGGCCCTCCAGCAGCTCTACGCTTGCCATCCAGATCTCGTCTGCTTCCTAGCCCCTCGCCATCCCGAACGCTTCTCCGAGGTGCACCGCCTTCTGCCCCAAGCTCTCCTCTGGAGCCAAGGCAAAGCCGGTCCTCTAGTTCTGATCGACTCAATGGGGCAACTTCCTATCTGTTATGCTCTCAGCCAGGTGGCTATTATTGGCGGCACTTTCGTCAGCCATATCGGTGGCCATAACCTTTTCGAGCCTTGCCTTTACGGAGCTTTTTCCCTCTTTGGTCCCCATCTCTTTTCCCAGCCAACGCTCCTTCAGAAGGTGACCGAGGCCGGCACAGGCAAGCAGGTAAATCTCTCCGATTTAGTTACTGAAATTGAGAATCGTCTTCAGCAAGAGCGGCACATTGTGCGCCCCTCCGCCCAGGCAGCGGAGAGGAATTTTGCGGTTCTGCAGAGAGTACTAGCCGTAAAATCTACTCATAGTCTATGATCTAGACTTCTTTGACGCGGGGTGGAGCAGTGGCTAGCTCGTTGGGCTCATAACCCAAAGGCCGTAGGTTCGAGTCCTACCCCCGCTAATCTTTCAAACGCATTTCTTGTGGCGGTATAGCTCAGTTGGTTAGAGCAGCGGAATCATAATCCGCGTGTCGCTGGTTCGAATCCGGCTACCGTCATGCTTAGTATCAGACGGTTAGTATTGGTTCTCTCACTCTCAAAGCCTCCTTTGTCAGGTTCTTTGTGTATACAAATGTAAATACCTCTTATGTTGGCTCGTGTGAAGAATTTTGAACAGAATGGAGGATTTGGAAATGAGTCAAGAAACAATTGCAGCTATTTCTAAAGCAGCGCGATCCATCGTTGTAGGAGATCTCTATGAGCACTACAAAAAAAAGCGCTACAAGATCATAGCGATTGCTCGCCATAGTGAATCTCTGGAAGAGCTTGTCGTCTACCAGGCGTTGTATGGAGAGGGTGGTGTTTGGGTCCGCCCTTTGACGATGTTCTTAGAAAATGTTTTAGTAGAGGGCGTTTTGCAGCCTAGATTTAGGCGAATCTAGATCTTATACCAAATCTTCAGGGTGTATAACCGGTATTTTTTCGGAAGAGGATTTCTGGCAAGCATATGGGGGTGATCCATTGCCTAAAACGGATCGCTTCCCAATTGGTTTTCGAAGTGTTAAAACTGTCTGGAGGGCATTTTAGCAGGAGCGCAGCAATAGAAGCTATCTGACATTTGGCGATCTCTTCTAAGAACTTGGGATCGGTAAACGTGGTGGTGGGTGTCTCTTTAAGGAGGGTTAGGAGCTCATGCGAAAGCCTTTTTACCTGCGCGTAACCCCAAAAACCAAGGCCTGCTTTTTTTGCTTCTTTAAGAGTTAGGGGACGTTCAGGGTTTTGGTAGCAGTCGGCAATTTTTGCATCCCAGCCGGTGAGTAATGATCCATGGATCTCTTGCATACATGCGATGAAATTTTCTGCGGAACCGAATTTAGCAATCTCTTCTTTCGTCTTTTTGGACTGAGGCATGTTGTACTCTGCCAGGAGTATCTCTTCCAGTTCAGACTCAGTGACCAATCTTTTCAACCCAAGCGCCCAATAGAGAGGAATATTTCTTTCCTTATCCGTGCCAAGATAGATCGCGTGGTAGCCATGACCATAACCCGTTGGATGTTTGATAGAATACCAAGGGATGTTTTCAAAAAATAGACGATCTCCTGGCCTTAGATGAGAGCGATTCGTACTACTAAAATCAGTACAGACTGGGAGAGAAAAGAGCTCTAATGTATCAGAAAAATTCCCGTAAAACATAAAATAAAAATCGAGCAAGCGACGCGAAAAGAGTATATTGAATTTTTCCTCTCCGAGCGCATCGGCAATCGCCTGAATCCACAGGCTGTCAATGGCCCCTCCACAATCGATGTCTGTTGGCCCTTTGAGGTAGATTTGAAGCCCATGATAGGGGGTGTATGGTTTTTTCAATATAAACAGCTCATGGAGCTTCTCGAAAGTAGGCGGAACGACAAGAGGAGAGCCAGGAATGGCATATCGCAGGCCATGCACATGGGTGTCGATCTTCATCGCCGTTTGTTGAAAGCTAGCGAGTAGTTCCTGGCCGATCTGTTCATTCAGTGGCTCAATGTTTCGCTGTTTGGCGTTGTTGATAGCGTTTTCGTAAAGAGGTTTAAGTGGCAGGTTCAGCAGTTGTGCAATGGTCTGCATCTGCCCCTTCAAAGGAACTTCGTTGATTAGCTCAAGGCTAACGAATGTTGAGAAATTTTTAGAGAAAAGTTGTGGACGGATCATCATAACGCTTGGGAATTGTAAGGTATTTAGAGATTTTGTGTATATGAAAGTTAGGAAGGAAGCTCTGAGTTTTTGTAGGCGCAGTAGTCTACAAAAGCTATCGTTAGGGGGATAAGCGCTGCAATGAGCGATAGAGCAATGATGGCAGGTCCGCTATAGGGATTTGCTAGAGTAGCAAGAATGAAAATTCCTGCCATTAACATACAGACGTTAGCAGTCATGGATAGAGTGACCTTTCCGATCTCTTTCCAGTTGGTCTGCTCCTCGGAGAGGAGATTCCATATTTTTTGGCCATCTGCAAGTAGATCTAAGGTTGCGGCCACAATTCCTAATGTTGGAATATGTTTTGTAAGTGATTTCACACTCCACATCAGTAGGCTGAAGATACCATTTGTGATCCACATGGCCCCCGAAAGAAGCCGTAGAAGCTGTTCTGAGATCGCTCCCACATCCAGCTCTTCAGCTTGTAGCAAAGAGAGCAGTTCTGATCCTGCCAAGTACATGATCTGCGCTCCAAACAGGATCGACCCTACTGCAGTAGCTTGAATCAACTCGGGGTTTTCTGTGAGGGTTCCGGTGACATATGAGAGCGTTGCCAAGTTGGAGAGGACCTCTGTGGGAAGAAGGGCGTATTTCTTGAGCCTCATAAAGGCATCTCGAGTGGCTTGCGCCACCTTTTCGCCAGTCGTGTGGCAGAGGTCGACTACTGGCTTGAAATAGGACTTCTGAAGGGGCGGTCTTTCTATTTCGAAGTTCACCATATATTATTATTATAATATATTTTGTGTGTAAATACAACTATTTATGTTATAAAAATAACATTTTAATTTTTCGTCTTCGCAATAAAGTTGATTAAATAATTTAATTACTATAAATGCGTAAAAATATTTTTAACTACAATTTACGATCTTGGTGGCAAATAGATTATTCCTCTGACAAGAATGCAAAATTACAGAAGAGCAGGGTTTTGCTTGCCCTGACCGACCCTGCAGGACACCTGCAAAGTTTATGCGAATGGCTCTGCCCTTCTGATCTTGGCAAGGGCTCCTACTCCCTTGCAACCTATGTGGGTGTGCAAAGAGCCATGGCCCTTTACCGAGGTTGTTTGTGTATAGAATTACCTCTTCAGAACCGACTAAAATTTATTTTTCGTCTGGTTTTTATATTGTTTGTTTATTTACAGCCTGCTAGCATAGCGCACACTAAAACAAGGTATGTGTTAATGCAGGCGATTAATTTCTTTTGTAGCTGCTACTCTACTGTGAAAACGTGGATGGAGGAGTCTGTTTCCGAAAAAGTCAATAAAATAATCGAAGCTCCATTTAAATACACAAATAAGCATCTTGTAGCGCCCTATGCAAAAGATCTGGCAACGGGAATTGTGACAATCATCAATATGGGAGAAAGGGTTGCCAGATACGGAATCGATCAGACCACCCGAACGGTTCAGGCCTTTGTCGCGGTGTTTTTTCTATCAGCTACTTTACCCATTACTTTAGAGTGGTCAAATTCCGTTGATTTGGGTGTGAGTAATCGAATTGTTATTGCATGTGTGCAAGCCACTCAAGTGGCTGCTGCGATCGTATTAACTCGCTTGTTTATCTCCACTTGGCCAAAGCTTGCTTTTCTAAATAGGGAATCTCCTCGCTCCACTTCTTCCGCGTCACCTTCTCTGTTAGGGGCGCAAGTTTGGGCTTTCTTAAATAATGATAATAACTCTTTAATGAAAGCGGCCTCCGAAGGGGATATACAAACAATTATAAAGATGCAAGTGCATGGCGCTGCTCTAGAAGTGTATGATACACATGGATATACCCCTCTGCATTATGCAGTTTTGCAGCAACGTAGGGAGGTGATTGACCTATTCTGGTATTACGGTTGCAATTTACAACCCCCCTCGAATGATGGAGAGGTTAAGCTCCCAATTCATTTATTGACGAAGGGTTCTCCTCTCTACACACATATTGCTAAATTGACAAGGACTCCGAATCGTTTCCAATTGGGGGAGAACCCAATCTATGCATTCTATCCTCCTGAAGGGATCGTATTTAAGGGAGGCGGGCCGAAAGGGATTGCTTATGTAGGCGCCTGGAAATATTTACAAGATAACAACTTGCTTTCCGTTTTGCATCGTGTGGCGGGGACTTCGGCTGGTGCGATTACGGCTGCATTTGCTGCATTTGGATATACGGCGAAAGACATGCAGGAGGCAATTTGCGAGAAAGACCTCGTTGATTTTCTCGATCATCCGCTGATTACGCGGTTAAAATCGACAAAAGATCTAGAAAAAATCATCAAAAATCCCGGCAGCCTCACGTTGAAGGAGATTTTTAGTTCTATAGAAGCATGGAATGACTGGAGTAACTTTTTTCAATCAGACAATCAAGCTGAACGTTTGGTGAAAGGCCTTCGAAAGATCGTTCAAAAGGGGGGTGTTTGTCGAGGAGATGACTTTCGGGAGTGGATAGATGGCAAAATTCGTAAAAAAACAGGAAAAAGATTTTATACGTTTGGAGAACTGAGAAAGGATATTGCAGAAGAAAAAGCATTTAAGCATCTTCATCTTTTCACTATTAAAATGCCGGGGAATGAGATTGTTTCGATTTCTTCAGAGGATCCTCAGTGGGATCAGGTAATTATTTCGGATGCGATTCGAGCGTCTATGTCGATCCCATTTGCATTTGAGCCGCATTTTCTGCACATAAAAAAGGATGGCGCTCGGGTAAAGGCTGAGCAGTTCGGTCAATTCATGGATGGGGGAATGATCAAGAACTGTCCGATTGACACCTTTGATTTTCAAAATTATTTCGCCTCCAATCCGGAGAGAACGGCTGGGCAGACGAACTGGCAAACCCTTGCCTTCAATCTTATAGACTCTCCGGAAGAAGAGGTTTTAGAGCTTCCCGAAGGTATGCGCCCCTTAAATATCGTAGCGGTAGGAAACGCGGTGTTTAACACCTATGTTGGTGCGGAAGAGAGCTGTCTGAGGAGTCGTCCTGACCATCTTTGCCGTATGGTGAATATAGATAATAAAGGGGTGGGCCTGATTACAGGATTCTTTATGGGGGCTGAAGATAAGGAAAAGCTGATCGAATCAGGTTTCGAAGGAACGAAAGCCTTCTTTGAATCGCAAAGAGAAAAGGCTGAGCAATATAAAGCGGCTGATCCTCGGCATCTGCTTGCTCGGACTGTTTTGAGTGCATTAGGGCTCCCAACGGATCCTCCTCCTCAGCTAGAAGAGCGCCATGTACAGATTCAGCAAACCGTTACACAGCACACTGTTATCCAAACCCAAATTGAAGAGAATGGGGTGGTTATTGATGATGCGGCTTCTCAAAGAGCTCTATCAAAGGGTTTTCAGCTTCTCTCAGGCAAGAAACTCTCAAAACCGACCAATTACTACGGACTCCTCTTGGCGCCAGGGCATTTTGAGCCAGGAGATTGTCTATTCCAAGCAATTGCAATGGCCACAGATACCTATTCTGGCAAAGACCTTCGCGCGTATGCTATTTCTGATGAAACCTTGCAAGACGAAGAGTTGGTACAGGGTATACGTGCTGGAGTTGGAGTGGAGCGTTTGCGAGTATTTAATGTGCAAATCGGCGATTTTGAAGAGCTTACTTATCAATCTATTCAAGACTACAAAACAAAGATGGCCTGCCCCAAAACTTGGGGGACAGCAATTCAAATCGCTACTCTCGCTCGATTCCTACAGCGACCGATCTATGTGATTACCCAGCAAAATCAACAAGATGACGTGTACGGCGATCAGCAGCCTGGTGCTCCAATTTTCTTGAACTATACAGGGGATCATTACGAATTATTGGTCATTCCTGCAGATCGAAATGACCGCGATATCGCTAGGAATATCGATGAAGCAATTGAGAACCGAAGAGCGGCAGCGGAAAGCTCGATTGTCCAAAGTCTTCATCGCAAAACTACGACAGTATCAGTAGAACACACAAAGGTTCAGGAAACGTTTCAGTCCACCGTTCGCGAGACAACGGTTGCGATTACCCAAGAGACAATTGAGGATTGGGAGCAAAGACATTTGAGAATAATGTCGTTAATTAAAAATTCATAAAAACGGATGTGATTTATTATGTTTGACATTATTAATGGTGAGCGCGTTGATGCTAATCATATGACTTTCGAAGAGAAATACAATCAAGAAATTTCTGTCGCGGTGGCGGAAAAAATTGAGAAGTTAGTGCAAGACGTAATAACAACTGGAGATGCTAGTAATATCGATGGTGGTATGCAAAAGGAATTAACTGATAGGCATAATAGAATAATGAATATTATTAATTGCAAAGAGTCGGTCGATCCTTGTAAAAATAAATATGATATAAAAATAGACACATCAGGAGTTATAGATGTGCGAAAAGAGGGGGCTGTGCGCCGCGAATCTATAAAAAAACAAGATAAGATTGCTTTTTCTGGGATTTGTTTAGGAGTTGTTGGTGGAGCAATCTGCGCAGTAGCTACTGGATGTTTTATTGGATCTGTTGCAATTACTGTTTTGAGTTGTTTTGCTGGGTTTTTTGTTACAAGCATTTTTTGCATTGTTTTGTTTAGCGCGTTGTTTAAATAATTTAAATTTAGGTTTCTGTATGTCGAATAATATTGAAGTCATTAAGAAAGAATTTCTAATGGTAGAAGAGCAGATGGAAGCGATGGCTAAAAAGTTAGGAAGCCAGTCTAAAACCGTCAAAAATATTCAGAAAATTCAAGATAGTTTTCTCCATGAGGAAGATAGGCGACGGTTGCGCGCTATGCCTGTGGCGAAAGTGGTTAACGCTGCTGGCATTTATATGCAAGTTGGAGATGTGGGGGAAATACCGCTAATACGGAAGACCCTTCAACTCGGCCTGGTGATTCTCGGATATCATTATGAGAAAAAATGGGCTTTTGCACCTTTGTCGCATGGATATGTCCTTGACATCGAGGGCAGTGAATTAAAGGAAGGGGCCAATTGGGTGGAAACGCTCGAGCCTCCTAAAAATTCTAACTTCTTAAAAGCAAAAGATCAGCGTGGACGCGCCTATATCTTGATTTCTGCAAATGGAGGGTATGTACCCGTTCGACCAAATAGAGATCCTGAATTAAAAGATTGGGCCACTCCGACTTCCACGGTTGAAGTCGTATTCGATCAGAGTTGTCATCCGCATCCTGTTTGTGAAGGGGTCGATTATGCAATGCACGGCTTCCAACGTATATATACTCCTTCCAGTTCAAAGGCACCCAAGAGGGTTGAATTGAAAGCTCTCGCGGTTGAATTACCGATAATGGGGGTTGTATTAAACTCAATACTACCCCCATTATCGGTAATCCAACCACGAGGCTTTGAATCAATCCTCTTAGGTGCCTTTGAGCTGGAAGGAGTATATAACAGATTCTGGTGGCCTAGACGTCTGACAGGACAAGAAGAGGATATCATCCAACAGATTTTAGAAAATACTCACAAGGAGATTGACAAATTAAATAATAATTATATCTTAAAAACACTGTCATCCTCAGATTTAATTGTGAGCAATACAATTTTGACCCTCTCGGCAGAGATTTATGAAATTATAGATCTTCTCAAAATGGAACGATTGATTTCGCCTCTAGGGGAACAGAAAGACCAGAAATTTTATGGGAAGCTCGTAGAATTTTTGGCAATTAGTTATGAACAATACGTCTCCAGTTCTATTAAAGATAAGGTTGATTATTTGAATGGATTTGATAGCTCAGTAGTCGAAGGAGTTCGGGAAAAATATCAGCGATTGAGAAGCGAAAACGAGACAAAGGAGGCTGATGAGATTCCATTTACGAGAGAGAGAGCCTTACAACTTGTAGCGTTGTGCGTGAAAGATTTTGGTATCAGAAGTAAGACGGGCATTGAGTTTATCTCTGGTTCCAAAGAGCTTTCTAAAGAAATGGTTGATTATTTCGAATTCCTTGAAAATCAGGAGAACCTTTCTGAAGGACAGCTTTCTCAACTTCAGATCCTAAAAGAGGATTTAGAGGCAACGATTGTGGCGGAGGACATAAGACTTCCTCGTGGAATTACGATTCCTGTTCTGCAGGAGGTAATTTGTGGAATGCACCTGTTAGGGTACCTTGCCACACGAGATGCAGAGGGTTTTGACCAGATCAAAAAAGACTATTTTAATGGAAGCGTTATGGGATCTTTGTGGAAATCATTTCAAGAGGAAGATGAGGTTAAAG
>CAZEZK010000023.1:6262-7285 GCA_964516935.1 uncultured bacterium | reverse complement strand
TCATGAGATTGCTTTGCTTGGTAGAGTTGGCTCGGATGTAGCTTCTGGGCTCTCTTTTTCAGAAGCTCTGCACGGAAGATATCAGGAGTGGAAAAATCACAGCATAGTAGGTTCAACGTATTTTGGGATTATGAATGCGATTCAAGGGCGTGCCAGACAGGCAACACGTCTGTTTGATGAGGCTCTGAGAACATTCGCTTGCGGCATGATTCAAATAGCAAGCGTAGCTCTTACAGGGTTTGGGTCATTCGGAATTGCGGCTATATGTAGTCGACTGGTGGCTACTATTACCGGGGGGCTAATGGGGGCAGTATCTAATGTGGCTTCCTACGTGTCTCAGGCTCTTATTAGACACCAAGACGTCAGAGGTGGAGCTTTGATAGGAAATGGGATTGCAGGAGGAGTAGCAGGTGCTTTAGGTGGAAATTTGGCTAAAGCTAGCATAAGAACTGCCGTTAGGAACGGCTCTGTACCGGGAGTTGTGAATTCCTTAGAAGGAATGGGGGCTGTTGCTACAACTGCAGCAGAAAATATTCTGACTCCTAGAAATGGCATACCTCTTGTTGAAGATGCGCTAACAAAGAATTCTTCACACGTCGAGTTCCATTCGTCTCAGGATGAGATGGAAGGCTGATTATTGATTATCAGAAGCCATGCCAAAGAAATTGACCTCTTATGGAATAATTTTTTAAATTTGGCTCTTTAAGGGGAGCTCTTATACTATGGGGGCTTTCCAATGAAAATAGGCGCAGTAATTTTTGATTGTGATGGGACTCTGGTCGCTAGTGAAGAAGCGCACATGAAGGCGTGGGAGATCACGCTGCGGAACCGCGGTCTGGAGTTTACGGATGAACGGAGGCGCATTTGTGTCGGCCAGTCCGATATGGATACGGCTAGGCTGCTGGCTGCAGGGATCCGGCCTGGGTGTGCGGATGAGATTCTGGCTGAGAAGCGAATCCACTATCTAGGGCTGAGCCAAGGGGGGCTTCCGGCGATTGATGGGGCTGTAGATTTCGTCCGGCG
>CAZEZK010000023.1:0-6252 GCA_964516935.1 uncultured bacterium | reverse complement strand
GGCGTCTGGCTAAAGAGCGAGAGCGTCTGGGATTGAAGATGGGCGTGGCCTCAGCAGCTCTAAAGGTCGAGATTGAGAGTCATCTGGCCAATCTGGGGATCAGAGATCTATTCGAAGTGGTTCTGTCGGGGTACGATGATCTGGAGGGCTATAGCGATCCGGATGGGGTCAATAAGCCGAAGCCCTACATCTACCTACACGCCGCTAAACTGTTGAGGGTTCACCCGACAAGATGCATCGCAATTGAGGACAGCTACACAGGTGTTACTTCGGCTGTTGCTGCGGGCTGTATTACTGTCGCGGTGCCTAACCACTTTACGAAACATCATGATCTGTCGAGAGCAACAGTGCGCATCGATACGCTCGTCAATCTAACGGTCGAGCGCTTTTTGGAAATGGTAAAATGACCTCTTTATGCGAACAGGTCGCCAAGCGGCGCACCTTTGCAATCATTAGCCACCCCGATGCGGGGAAGACTACACTTACAGAGAAGCTGCTGCTCTATTCAGGCATGATCCATACCGCTGGGATGGTGCGTGGCCGCAAGGGGCGCAAAGCTGCGGCATCGGACTGGATGGCGATGGAGCAGGAGCGGGGGATTTCGATCACCGCCTCGGCGATGCAGTTTACCTACAAAGATGTTGTGATCAACATTCTGGACACGCCTGGCCACGAAGACTTCTCTGAGGACACCTATCGGACGCTAACGGCAGCTGACTGCGCGATCATGGTGATCGATGCAGCGAAGGGGGTAGAGAAGCAGACGCGCAAGCTCTTTGAGGTATGCCGTCTTCGAAAAATCCCAGTTTTGACCTTTATCAACAAGATGGATATGCCTGGACAGCATCCGATCGACCTGATGGATGAGGTGGAGAATGTACTGCAGATCCGCGCCTTTGCCTACAACTGGCCGATCGGCTCGGGTCGCCACTTCTGTGGTGTCTATGATCGGATGGAGAAGCGCGGTCAGCTTTTCACGAAGATGGCGATTGGAGGGGCTCAGAAGGCTCATATTGACTACGTAGCTCTGAACGATCCGAAGATTGAGGAGTTGGTGGGCAGGGATGAGGCTGAGAAGATGCGCCAAGAGCTGGATCTGCTCGATGCGGCAGGGAACCCTTTCCACATGGGGGAGTTCCTGCGAGGAGAGGTGACGCCAGTTTTCTTTGCTTCGGCGTTGACCAACTTTGGAGTCGAACCCTTCTTTGATGCCTTTATTCACATGGCACCTACGCCGCAGCCGCGTATTGCGGATGGAGCGGATGGCAAAGAGGTGAAGATTGATCCTGTAACGACTCCCTTTAGCGCCTATATCTTCAAGATCCAATCCAATATGAACAAAAAGCATCGAGACAGTCTGGCTTTCATGAGGATCTGTTCGGGACGGTCGGAGAAGGATATGCTTGTAAAGCACCATCGTCTGGGGCGGGAGATCCGCCTCTCGCGTCCGCACAGTATGTTTGCTGGGGAGCGGTCGACGCTGGAAGAGGCTTATGCTGGAGATATTGTGGGTGTCATCAACCCGGGCGTTTTCTTTATAGGAGATACGATCTCCCTAACTGGTGGATTCGATTTTAAACCTCTACCGCGCTTTGCTCCAGAGGTCTTCGCTCACGTGCTTGCAAAAGATGTGAATAAGCGCAAAGCCTTTGACAAAGGGATTCAGCAGCTCGCAGAAGAGGGGACGATTCAGGTGTTCCAGCCGTTGAACTATGGCGGGGATGCGATTTATGCGGCGGTAGGCCGTCTACAGTTTGAGGTGATGCAATATCGCCTGCTTGATGAGTATGGAGTAGCGGTCACTTTTGCGGTATTACCCTATCAGTGTAGCTCGTGGCTCGAAGGGGATCCAGAGACATTTCAGAAGCACTCTGGATCGGTTATTATGAGAGATCGCCAAGAGAGGTTGATCGTCCTATTTGGTTCGCAGTGGGAGCGCCAATACGCCGAAAAACAGAATCCAAAGCATCGATTTATTGAGATTGCGTAGTCCATGGCTGTAATCAATCTTTCTCATCCCGAACAGGATGTTCTCTGCAGACTTCGCGAGCTGAGTAGAATTTCTGACTCTATACCACTTTTGCATCACGAGCGGTATAAGCCCTTTTCCAGGGAACACATCGTCAGAATTAATGCCATTTGGGAGAGTTTTCGGGAATCTCTGGAGTTAAAGGCAAACACCCCATTACTGAAGCTCAAGGAGTGCTTTTGGGGGGTGACTGCTCAGGCCTCTCAGGGGGTGAGAAGTTCTGATTTAGAAACTCGGCGATCTAGCTTTGTTCTTCTTAGAGATCTCGTCAAACGGGGATATGCGAAGCGGGAGGCCGCTGCAGTGGTTCAACGCTCTATAGGACACCAGGATGATGATGTGCGTTTGGAAGGGATCTTATTGGGAAAGGTATTGACGGAGAAGGGGGATGATCTTCCTATAGTGGTTGCTGCTGCAGAATCGGGGCTTCGGGATAAACTTCTGCCTATCCGTCAGGATGCTTTCTGGCTCTTTGGATGCCTAATTGCTGATAAAAAAGTGAATGGTTTCCCCGGTATTTCTGACAAAGTTTCAAGAGTGATAGAACTATTCGTGGGTCAGGCTCCAGAGTTGGCTTTCAGACTCTTTGAAGAGGAGCTGCAGGCAGTTCAAGAGGGGAGACCTCCTCTATCCACAGATAGTGCAAAACACTTTCCGTATCTGATTAGTTATAGTAGCCCACTCAAGACTCTCTTAAAAGGTTTTGGCATAGATCTATCAGCAGACGGAACTCAAGCTCAATTGGCCTGCCTTGCAGATCCTATGCTTTCTAGGAGGGCTGAGAAGTCATTGAACTGGAAAAGTCGAGAGGTTACCAAGCAAATAGAGGAGCGGCTTACGGAGTGGGTTAAAGGGACTCAAGTTGATCTACAACAAAAGGCTTGGAGTTTACTATATTCCTTAGTTTCGGCGGGCCATGGCTTTTCTTTGGCAAAAGAGGTGATCCAAAAAAGGTTAGAGCAAGAAGATGTTGAGATCCACATAGAGACGCTATCTTTTATTCACAAGATGGAGAAAGACTGGAGACAGTTGGTATGTAATATAGTAGATCTTGCGCAGAAATGTGGTCAGAGCAAAAACCTGAAGTTGCGTCAACTCGGTGTGCGGCTATTATGCGAACATCCTTTACAAGCGTCAAACCTTGCCTCCCCTATAGAAACGGTACTTGGCTGGCTAGAAGATGAATCGGTGCGGTTAGATGCGATCACTCTGGTGCCGGTGCTCATCGAATTATCCAACGTTCCGCAGATCATGCAAGCGGTTCGGCATTCTCTAAACCGTGCGCCTGTAGAAGCGCTTCGTCTACTTACCTATCTCGTAGAGAAGGAGTTTTGCGTTGAAGAGGCGATAGAAATTATTAGGGATCTAAAAGATCCTGACCTAGATGTGGTAAAGGCTGTTGCGCGATTGTTGGAAATATTGGTGGATAAGCATAAGAGCTGCTTTGATGAAGCTGAGGAGTGCTTATCTTACTATGTACGGAATAGGAATTTATGCTGGTTTCAAGAAGGGTCTATTAATGTTTTTAAATTAGCACTAACGGTTATTCAGAATGATCTGGATGCTACAAATGCGATTCAGATCCTCCAATGGGGAGTGCAAGATGAGGTGTCAAAAGTTTGCGTAGTAGCGGAACAAATTGTATTAGCCCTGAATGGTTGGCCTCATATTGTCGCACAAATTGCGCACCACTGTAGGCTCAGTATAAGAATTAACTTAGTGAAGAAGTTTTTACAAGAAGGGAGCTGCCTTCATGCTGTATGGCAATTCTTTTCCGAATATAGCGCAAGTAAATATCTTGATGTTTCCAAAGAGGATCGGATAGCAGTCATAGATTTGGTGACACTCTTTGTAAAGTCTGCTCCCACATCCATCGATTTAGTAGAGCCGCTCATTGCGATGCTTATGACGGATAGAGCGGAGGATGTGCGCGAGGGGTTACAAACGTGCGCTCAGGTGATCCTTCTTAAGGGGTATTACAACAATGCGTTGGCTGTAAAGATCCTCCGAGAAGGTCTTGAGGACAAATCTGAGCGAGTTTCATGGAGATCAGAGAGGGTCGCGGCAGAGATCATTCTTGCAGGGGGAGTGGATGTTGGTGTAGAGCTTATGAGGGGCTCTAAAGATATTGAGGTGAAGATCAAGTTGCTTGGGCAATTGGTACGCCAGAAGAGATGTTTTCCCGAGGCGCGCGCGATTATTTCTGAGTACATGAGTAATTCGGGTAAATCTTCGGTAGATCCTTCTCTTGTCTTAAACTTATGTGGAGAGCTAATTAAGGTTGACCCCACATCTATCGATTTAGTGGTGCCTCTGATGTGCTCTTTTAAAACGAAAATCGATACTCCACTCCGCATGAGGAGGCTTGGTCTAGCGGAGTCTGTTATTATATCTGGATGTGAGACTACGGTGGCTATAGAGATCATAGGAAATGGTCTGGAAGATGAGATGGAAATAGTAAGGGCCAAGGCAATAGAGGTTGTATCCCACCTTGCGTATCAAAAACTCACCATTGCAACGGCTTTGCTTAAGGGTTGCAAAAAACCTGATGTGGCCGAAAGATTGCGTAAAACAATTGAGTTAGTTCGCGCTGTTCTGCAGAGTGCGTCTTGATCTCGGAGGCGACTCATGATACGATCCGAAATAAGATGAAAAAGTTACTTGTCGCACTTCTTGCCGTTACCAGCTCTTGTTTCGCGCTCACTGCGGGGGATATTGGGGGATTTTGGAAAACAATCAATGAAGAGGGAGTTGCTCAGTCGATTATTGCAGTCTATCCATACAATGGTCTCTATTATGGACGGTTGATTGCATCCTTTAGCGATACTGAGCCGGGAAAGATCGATGATAGTATCTACCATCCCACGAAGCGGGCACCCGGCGTAGAGGGACAACTCTACTACTGCGGTTTAGATATCATCTGGGATATGAAATTCGCTGGCTCCAAGTACAAGGGGAAGATCCTCGATCCGCAGAAGGGGCACATCTATAACGCCGAGATGTGGGAGGAGAATGACATTCTCACCGTGCGAGGCAAGTATCTGATCTTTGGAAGAAACCAGAATTGGCTCCCCGTTAAGGATAGCGACTTGCCGAAGGACTTTGTTCTTCCCGATGTGAGCACATTTGTTCCAGTCATTCCTACCCCTAAATCTGAAAAATAAGTTATAGTGGCCGTGCATTATGCGTGGCCTGATAGCTTTTTTGATTCCATTCATCTCTCTATTTGGTCTGGTTCCACGATCACAACCTGTAGAGCTCAAGACAAGCATCATTATTCCTTGCCATTCGAAACATGTGCAGCATTTGCCCGCCATGTTGCAGTGTCTAGCAGAGCAGACGGTTGTGCCAGATGAGGTGGTGGTCTGTTTTACCCGTTCTCAAGTTCCAACAGCGCCGACCATTGCGGCGGACTACCCTTTTGAAGTGCATTTCGCCTTCACCGATCGCACCTATCCTGCAAATGCGCGCAACACCGCTTGTGAAGAGAGTCGTGGAGAGTTGCTGATTTGCCAAGATGCAGACGACCTTCCTCATCCGCAGCGTGTGGAGATTATTAAGTATCTCTTTGAGCACTACCAGATTGACCTCCTAATCCATCGCTGGTCGCCCTCATCTGAAGTGTTTGAGCCCTATACGATAGAGGGCTCTATTTCTCTTGCCCATTCGATCGAGCGCTATGCAGAGGTGGAGTCGCAATTTGATTTTATCCACAACGGTAGCCCGGCTATGTTGAAGGCGGTGAGTCGGAAGGTGAAATGGCCCCCGACGCCCCTTCGAGAAGATATGATCTTTAATGCCGAAGCGTTTCGGTTTTTCCCCCACAAGGTAGTCCTGGATGAACGGCTGGTTATCTATCGCTTTGAGCTCTCTTCTTATAAAGATCGCTATGCCCATCCACGCGGATGAGATTGTTATCGACCAGTTCCAGGTTGCGATTCCTGGCTTTCCTGATGCATTCAACCCATCGATTGTCCATTGGAGAGGGGAGCGGCTTCTCAGTTTTCGAGTGGAGTATCAGGAGACATCCTATACGGGGCTAATTTGTCTCGACAGTAACTTTCAGCCTGTAGGAGAACCGCAAATTCTCTGGGATGTTCCATCAGAAGATGGGCGGCTCTTTACGAAAGGCGAGCAGCTCTTCCTATGCTTTAATGATCGCTATAACTATACTCCTTCCAGCTCAAAGGCACCCAAGAGGATTGATTCAAAGCCTCGGGGTT
>CAZEZK010000022.1:1131-20524 GCA_964516935.1 uncultured bacterium | reverse complement strand
ACCTTGCCATCTACAAAAACGGATGGTTCACTTTCTGTGGAGATAACGGACCAATCTAGAGTATTTGCGCGGAGGGCATTAAACAGGAAACATGTTAAAATCAAGACTGTGCGCATAAAATTTATAGTATTATCTAAAGTCATGCTATATTTTTCAACTAAGAAGCTAGCTACCACGTCAGGCGGCTACACTGCACCCCAACCCTGACCTGCTCTAAGATAATCATTGACTCTCCCCTCTAATAGCTGATACACTCTCCGGGATGTCATTCAATACACTAGGCCTTTCTGAAGAGTTGCTTCGCGCAGTCTCTGAGCAGGGCTATCAAACCCCTACTTCGATTCAAGAACAGGCTATTCCCGCCATTTTGGCTGGGAAAGATATTATGGCTGGTTCCCAAACAGGCACGGGTAAAACAGCGGGATTCACTCTCCCTATGCTACAGCGGCTCTTAGCCCGCCCCTCGCGCCGTGGTCCTCGCCCCGTCCGAGCGTTAATTTTGACCCCTACGCGCGAATTGGCCGACCAGGTCGCCGCAAGCGTCCGCACCTATGGGAAGCACCTACCGCTCTCCTCTACAGCCGTCTTCGGCGGTGTCTCGATCCATAACCAAATCCGAGCCCTGCGCCAAGGCTGCGATATCCTAATTGCGACCCCTGGCCGACTCCTCGACCACGTATCGCAACGGACTGTAGATCTCTCGCAAGTGGAAATTTTAGTCCTCGACGAGGCTGACCGCATGCTCGATATGGGCTTTATCCCCGATATTCGCCGCATCCTAGCTATCTTACCAAAGAAGCGTCAGAACCTCCTCTTCTCTGCAACCTTTTCCCCAGAAATCCAATCTTTAGCCGATGGTCTCCTCGACTCTCCTATGAAGATTGAAGCAGAGCGTCAGAGCAATACCACACCAACGCTGGTCTCTCAGACAATCCACCCAGTCGATCAAGCACGCAAGTTCCCTCTGCTCTCCTCTCTGATTACCGATCAGAAATGGACCCAGGTGCTCATCTTCACCCGCACAAAACATGGCGCCAACCGCCTCGCGGACAAGTTAGATGCAGCAGGCCTCCGAGCCACCCCTTTCCATAGCGACAGAAGCCAAGGCGCCCGCTCAAAAGCTCTAGCCGACTTCAAGCATGGCAAGACAGATATCCTCGTTGCGACAGACATCGCGGCCCGAGGGATCGACATCGATCGCCTCCCCCATGTCGTCAACTACGACCTCCCCCATGTTCCAGAGGACTATGTCCACCGCATTGGCCGCACAGGCCGCGCAGGGAACCAAGGGAATGCTGTTTCCCTCGTCAGCCCAGAAGAGTACAAACTCCTCCGAGACATCGAGCGACTGCTGAAGTCTGAGATCCCTCGCGTAGTCGTTGCCGGCTTTGAGCCCTCCAGACCCCTCGCTCCCTACGGCGCACCTCGTGCCCCGCAGCAGCAAGAGGCTTCTGACAGAGCCCCTCAGCAGCAGCAACCCCGCCGCCGAGAGTTTCGCCCAAATCGCCGCCCAGGCCCTCCACGCGGCCGCTTCTCCCGTCAAGATGCTGGTCCTCCAGCCTATCGCGATGGCGGGGATCGACACCCCGGAGGCTATGGCCGACGAGATGCAGGTTCACCAGCGGTTCGCGACAGCGAGCGCCATCCTGGTGGTTTCAACGGAAACCGCGACGGCGGAGATCGACGTCCCGGAGGTTATGGCCGACGAGACACAGGTTCACCAGTGGTGCGCGATAGCGAACGCCATCCCGGCGGTTTCAATGACAATCGCAATGCAGAGCGCCGCGCTCCTGCAGGCGGTTTTGCAGGAAATCGCGACGGCGAACGTCGTGGTCCTCCAGGTGGTTTTAG
The DNA here is from genome assembly GCA_964516935.1 of uncultured bacterium. Classification (GTDB taxonomy): domain Bacteria; phylum Chlamydiota; class Chlamydiia; order Chlamydiales; family SM23-39; genus CAZEZK01. The sequence goes on along the minus strand of CAZEZK010000022.1, from coordinate 18,673 downwards.
AGGCAAAGGCCGTTTTGCTGGAGGACCTAAGTTCTCCGCAGATGGCGCCCGCCCTCCAAAACGCCGCTGGACCTAAGTAAGCGGAGGGGCGCCGATGTGGCGCCCCTCTAATTTCATCAGCTACTTCCTTGGATGGAAAGTATCGAATAGCGCTTGCAATCTTGGCCCCGCCACGTGCGTATAGCGATCTGTAGTTCGAATATCCTCATGACCCAGCAACTCCTGAATCAGACGCAAATCCGCACCCCCCTCCAAAAGATGAGTCGCGAATGAGTGTCGCAAAACGTGTGGCGTGACCCGTTTCTCGATTCCCGCCTTTTTTGCATAGAATTTCACCCGCTCCCAGACCGCCTCACGACTCACCCGTCCGCCTCGTTGCGTTATAAACAACAACTCCGCCTCTCCCGACCGAAATCCAGTCAAATAGTGGTCCACAGCAGCCATAGCATGTTGCCCCACAGGGATCACCCTCTCCTTATTCCCCTTACCATGTACCTTTACGAACCCCTCACTGAGATCGCAGAGCTTCAACTCACACAGCTCTGACACGCGCATCCCAGTGGCATACAGCAGCTCTAACATCGCTCCATCACGCGCGCCCATCCAATCCTCACGCTCAGGCTGCGCCAGCAATTTTAAAACATCTGCAACAGGGAGAGAGTCGGGAATCCGCTGCCAAGGTCGCGGCGACTGCAAGCATCGCCCAACATCCTTCGGCACCAACCCCTCTCTCTTCAGAAAACGGAAGAAGGCCTTCACCGCAGCCAATGCCCTCCCACAGCTCGAAGCCTGATAGGCCTGCCCCTGCAGCTCTGCCAAAAAGGTCTCTATGGCAGTCGACCCCACCTGAGCCCAGCCAGAAAGCCCTTGCCCCTCCAAAGAGGCAATCAACTTACGCAGATCCCGTCCATATGCCGCAACGGTATGAACAGAATAGCCCTTTTCAATGCGAAGAAAGTCTAGGAATTCAAAAAATTCGGAAAAAAAAAGAACGCTATCCATGCAACGCATGGTAGCGCGAAGAGCAGCTTACGAACAATGGATGTTAAATATCATCGCCATTCTCGTTAAATGAAGAAGCAACACGCTTCGCAGTCAACAGTATGCGCAGCGGCTTGTTTCTCAAATCCTCAGATTCGAAGATACCCGGATTAGCTTCCACCTTTTGGTTATTCGACGCACCCATCGAAATACCACCGTTAAACAGAGAATTTGACCTAATCCCATTATTACCATTAATTATGTTCGTATTCTCACTTTCATCATCTGAATCACTCTCTACTTCTCCATCAGAGATGGAATCGATCTCAAAGAAATTCTCAGCCCCTTCTACCTGTTTTTTCGGTGTACCCCCACTCATTGCAATCAAAGAAGATTCGAATGTAGACTTACCCATTATTTTTTTAGATTCGCAAGGATTATGAGCAGCATTTATAATGCTAGACATTTCACCATCCGAATCTGAATGAGTTTCACAAAAATCTTCACTCTCCGCTAAAGAGATTCGACCCTCGCTGTTTTGTGTAACAGGAGGTTTATATATAGAATTCGACCCAATCCAGCTATTACCGTTAATTACGTTCGCATTCCCACTTTCATCAGTTGAATCACTCTCTATTTCTCCATCAGAGACTGAATCGATCTCAAAGAAATCCTCAGCCCCTTCTACCTGTTTTTTCTGTGCACCCCCACCCATTGCAATCAAAGAAGATTCGAATATAGACTCGTCCACTATTTTTTTAGATTTGCGAAAATTAGGACCTGTATTTGCGACATTAGATATTTCATCATCCGATTTACAAGAATTTTCACTAACCGTTGAGGAGGATCGGTTCTTGCTGTTTTGTATAATAGAAGTTGCATGTACGGATGATTGAGTCTGGACGGTATTCGCTAAAGATAACCGATTATTAGAAACGACAGAATTCTGAATAGACGAGGAGCTGCTATTCCGACTGTAAGACGAAAAATTTTCATTTTTGGTCACTCCAGCATGACTCGCTGTTTGAGTTGCAAGCAATGTACATTCCAATTCATTTAACGCAGTACCAACTTTCAATTCTATCGATCCTGCATTAGGATTCCATTGATTCGCATCATAAGTAAAGGAGCTCATCTCACCCGGATTTACATTATTCTCGAACACCTGTACGCCCAACGCGTTGACTCTTTGAGCAATCGCATCCATATCGGCTCGATCGGTCGGAAACTTTTCACTAAAAGTGACCGCGTAATCGACAGAGCCATGACCGGAGACGACGATGACGTTGTCAGAAGTTATATAGCCTCTACTCATTTCTTCCTCTTGCTTTGATCCCGCGTTTCCGGTACACTTTGGTACCTCTGTTTAGAGTGTTTTCATGAAAGAAGAGCCCTTTATCCCAAAACATACGGAACCCTTCCGTTGCATCCTGATCTTCGGCCCACCAGGCGCCGGTAAGGGCACCCTCGGAAAATTCCTCAGCAGTGCAGGCAATCATTTCCATCTCTCTTCGGGCGACATCTTCCGCAGTCTCTCCCCCGAGTCCCCTGCCGGCCAGCTCTACCAACATTACGCCACTAAAGGTCTTCTTCTGCCGGACGAGGTTACCATTCAGATTTGGCACCATTATGTCCATGGACTCATCGCCACGAATCGCTACTTCCCCTCTCAACAGCTGCTGCTGCTCGATGGCCTCCCAAGAACTATCCGCCAGGCAATCCTCCTCGACCAATATATCCAAGTCGAACAGATCATCTGCCTCGAAGTTGCGGAGATCGAAGAGCTTGTCAAACGACTCCAGCGCCGCGCGCTGATCGAAAAACGTACCGACGACCTCGATGCCCAAGTGCTCATGACGCGTATGGAAGTCTACCAACGAGATACCATGAAGGTTCTGCAGCACTACCCAGACAGGGTTATCTCCCGCTTTCGCGGGGATCAAAAACCCCTGGAAGTCCTCAGAGACGTGTTGATCGCTCTCTCCCATATCCTTTAAAATCCTCTAACTATAATTTTATCACATTTTAACCTAAATTCATACGGTTTATAAAGAAATGATTTGCTATGCTTATGTAAGTAATTAATAATTAAGGTGGTATGAAAACGAAAAAGACCGACAGAAACGGGAGGTTCCTGCCGGCCTAAATAGAGATCCTTAAGAGACTGGTGTTGAGGTCTGTTGAGAGTTGGTCAACTCTGGGGCGATGGTCAACTGGCAGGAAGCCGGTATACCCTCTTTGAGCTTGAAGGAGATACGATGCACTCCGGTTGCCTTAATGGGTCGTGGCAACTGGATATAGCGACGCTCAACTTCAACCCCTTGATCTTTAAGGAGTTGCGCAACATCAAGAGCAGAGACTGAGCCATACATATGACCTTCCGGATCAACCTTTACAGTGACCAGAAGCTCTGTAGTGCCGAGTTGAAGAGCTAGCGCCTCAGCTTCCTTAGAATCGATCAGCGCTTGTGCTGCACGCTCTTGACGCAGCTTCTCCTGCTTGCGCAAGGTATGGACAGTTGCTCGAACTACCAACTCTTGAGGGAGCAGGAAGTTGCGGACATAGCCAGGTCTTGCTGTGATCACTTCACCCTTGAGGCCGAGGCCATCTACATCAGATAGAAGCAGATATTGTGGTTTTGCCATCTTATTCCTCCGAAACAAAGGGTAGAAGCGCCATATAGCGGGCTTGCTTAATAGCTTTCTTCAGTAGTTTTTGATAGTGGTGTGTTACACCAGTAATGCGCCGAGGTAAAATCTTGCCACGCTCAGTGATAAACTGCCGAATGTGATCCACATTTTTGTAATCGACCTTTTTAACTTTCCCAGCAGAAGCAGGGATAACTGGCTTCTTTTTCATTGGGAAAGCCATTGGGGAGTCTAGAGTTGAAGATTCTTGTTGTCTTCTCATGCTGGCACCTCTCCTTCCTCAATACGCATTGTTAAAAATCGCAGGAGATCCTCTTGAAGGCGATATTCCTTCCAGAGTTCTTTAATTGCTGGAGTCGGCGCTGTGAAGTAGAGCACATAGTAGTACCCTTCGCGCTTTTTCCCGATCTCATAGGCCAGCTTACGCCGTCCCTGATCCATTACATGGCGAACTTCTCCGCCCTGTTCGATAATCCCGGAAGTCAACTTCTCAAGGGATTTTTTACGGGCATCTTCACTGAGAGCTGCATTAAAAATATACATCCCCTCATAAAGACCCATTCTTTCTTTTGACATACTTCTCCAATGTCTGGTTATTGGTAGATCAATCTATTTGATCTATCACACTGGTGACGCCATCCCGAATCCAGAGCTCGACAGCCTTTGCAGCGCGCTCATAGATTTCAGGAAGTGCATCCCGTTCTTCTGCAGTGAAGGGCGACAGAACATAGTCTGCCAGATCCTCTCCTCCAGGATTTCCAATGCCCACCCGAAGACGGGCATAAGCTGTCGTCTGTAACCAGGCCTCGATACTTTTTAGCCCGTTGTGACCTCCGGCACTCCCTTCAGCTCGAAAGCGAAGGCGACCAAAAGGCAACGCTGCATCGTCAACGACTACAAGCAGCTTAGAGAGCGCTACCTGCCGCTTACGCACTAGATAGCTAACAGCCTCTCCACTTAAATTCATATAGGTCAGAGGCATCTGCAAGAGAGCATTCTGACCTGAAATTTGGCCTTCTGCTAGAGCGCTTTTGCTCTCACGGTCCCTTACAAAAGGGAGCCTATGACGCTCAGCCAAAAGCTCCAGGACAGAAAACCCAACATTATGGCGCGTACCTCGATAGGCAGCACCCGGATTTCCCAGTCCTATTATAAGAATCACTGCTTCGCAATAACGATAGCTACCTGTTCCATACGAGCCACTGGCCGAACATGGGCAGGAACCTCTATATCAGAAAGGCGCTTCGCCTGAGCAAGACTCAAGGAGCGAACATCGATCTGGAAGGCATGCGGAATGTGCTTAGGCAGACACTCTACTTTCATCGTGCGTATTACTTGACGAAGCGTTCCGCCGAGCTTTAACCCTGGGCAATCAGCAGCACCAACTACCTGAATCGGCACATTCACGGTCACAGGAGTTTTATCGTCGACCATCAAGAAATCGACATGCTCTACCGCATAGGTCACCACATTGTATTGGATCCCTTTTACGAGAGCTCTGTAACTTGCACCACTCTCTTGCAGCTCAAATATTGTTGTTGCTAGAGCACCCTTCGGCAAGTCGCGTAGGATTGCCTGCAGATCAGCTCCGCGAAGGTAAAGATGGCGAACAGATTTCCCCGATCCGTAGGATACAGCGGGAACATTCCCCTCTCGGCGCAGTCTCTTCACTTCGCCCTTTGTCAGTTTCGTCCGTTCAAAAATTGCCAACTTCATCTTTTATTCCTTATGTTTCTTTTGGGGCGGAAGGATTCGAACCTCCGAATGGCGGTACCAAAAACCGCTGCCTTACCACTTGGCGACGCCCCACCATGGCTCAAAGTGAGCATCTTAGAGCAGTTACCGGATTTTTTCAACTGGAGTTTGAAGAACAATTCTTATCTCCCTGGTTTTAAGTTGATTAGAATTTTATCCACTCCTATTGCCTTTATAGCTGAAAAAGGGGTATAGAGAATTTTACAAACCCATGAGAATCGTTCACGTCGCTTCTGAATTTGCCCCCGTCGCCAAAGCTGGCGGCCTTGGAGAGGTCCTCGTTGGCCTAGCCCGAGAGCTCAACCGCTGTGGCCACCCAACAGAGGTCCTTCTTCCGAAATACAGATGGATTACCCCTCAATCAAAAACTACCTCTTTCACCGAAATCCCCAGCATCACGCCTCATCATCAACGTAACAACCGATCCTTTGCGCAAGAGATCGAAGGCAGCCTCATCCACTTCATTGAAATGACAGAACCTGCAGGCCACTTTGACCATGAGACGATTTATGGCTATGCAGATGATGCAGTCCGCTTTCTAAACTTCACCCTAGCTTGTGCCGATTATCTTGCCGCCCAAAAGGAGCCCATCGACATCCTACACCTACACGACTGGCACGTAGCAGCCTTGGCTCCCTTGATCCGAGGCCCGCTCGCCTCGCAGCTGCCCACAATCCACAAAATTATCCTCACCATCCATAACCTGGAATACCAGGGGCAGTGCTCCCCCCAGGAGCTCGAGACCGCAGGGCTACCCTTTTGCAGCCAGATGCAAGACAACCGCTATCCAGAAGCTGCCAATTTATTAAAGGGAGGCATCCTCCATTCCGACGTCGTCACCACCGTCTCCCCCTCCTATGCAAAGGAGATTCAGCAGAAAGAGACTGGGTTTGGACTCCATGAGGAGTTACGCCGCGTACGGGTTAAGGGAATCCTGAACGGAATCGATACGCATCGTTGGGACCCAAGCAATGACTCTCATCTCGCAGAAACCTACCACAAAGATAGCTCCAGCGAAAAGATCATCCATGCTAAGTTGGCTCAAAAAAAGACCCTGCAAAAAAAATTCAACATCTCCTCAGCCCACCGCCCTTGGATCGGGGTGGTAACACGCCTCGTCCCTCAAAAGGGGACAGAGCTACTAAAGGCAGCTCTTCGAGAAACTGTAAAACTCGGCGGAAATTTTATCCTGTTGGGCGCCTCTCCTATCTCATCAATACAAGAGGAATTCGCGGAGCTAAAAGAGCAGTATGGAGACTGCGATCAAGTATTTCTAGAGTACTCCTATGATGAGATGCTGGCTCATCAAATTTACGCAGCCTGCGATTTTCTCATCGTCCCTTCACTATTCGAACCCTGCGGACTTTCACAAATGATCGCTCTCCGCTATGGCACACTTCCGATTGTTCGGAGCACAGGGGGATTGAAAGATACTGTTTTTGACTATGAAAACCCCGTGATTCCCGCAGCCCAGCGCAATGGGATTGTCTTCCATTCTTTTTCAATCGAGGCAGCTCAAGAGGCCGTTCGTCGCGCGATTGCTCTTTGGAAAGACGAGAACACGTTCCAGTGGCTGATTCGCCATGGAATGCAGCAGGAGTTCGGTTGGAGAAAACCAGGCTCTCGCTACCTAGGTATGTACGAAAGAGCCCTCACACCTGACGCCGAGCTACCAAAAGATATTCCACTGCCGAGCCGACTGAATAAAAAACGGCCAGCAGCGTTAGCCAAACGCTCATTTGTTGAAGAAATCCTTCCGAAATAAGCCCTTGGTCCACCCCTAAAAGAAGAACCACAATCGCAATCGCCGCACAAGCCTGGATAATGGTCTTCTTCTTTCCAAATGGACGAGCCGCAAGAGCCACTCCACGCAGTGCGCAAAAAGAGCGCAATACGCTAATAAGAAACTCGCGATAGACAAAGATCAATACGAGCCAGAGCGGAAGTTGAACAATCCCATGCGTGAAGCCCAAAAATAGCGGCAGATGGAGCAGGGTATCAGCCATTGGATCGAGCAGTTTCCCTAGATCGGTCACCTCATTGCGCTTGCGAGCGATGCGCCCATCTAATATATCTGAACCTTCACAGATCAGCAGTAATGCCAACAAAATAAGCGCCATCTGCCCAAGCGAGAGCCCCAGAGAGGAATAATTTAAATAGAGTAACGGGAGCAATGGGCTTAAAAAAATTCTTGAGACCGTCAATGCATGGGCATAACTCATCCTACATAGGTTAGCAAAAAATCCAGATTTTATCTACCATAAGAGCCAGTTACAAAACTCCTGGCCCCCGCCAAATGGCCCTTACATAACCCAAAATATGACCTCAAACTCACCACGTCGCTTTATTTCACTATTCCTTCTATCGATGCTCAACCTCTCAGTTATGACATCGCTCAGGAACCTACCCATTGTCGCTGAATATGGCCTTGGATCGCTCTTCCTCTACTTAGTAGTGGCGGCCGTCTTTCTATTCCCTGCCGGCTTGATCTCCGCAGAGCTAGCCACCGGCTGGTCTCGGACTGGAGGAATCTATATTTGGGTTCGGGAGGCCTTTGGCCCCAAATGGGGCTTTTTCGCCGTCTGGATGCAGTGGGTCCACAATGTCACCTGGTTCCCTGCCATTCTCTCTTTTGCTGCGACGACATTTGCATATCTGGTCTACCCAGAGTGGGCAAAACACCCTTGGTACCTGCTCGGGTTTATTCTGGCGGGCTTTTGGGGCTTTACAATCTTCAACTTTTTCGGCCTCAAACACTCGAGCTGGTTTAGCGCCCTCGGCGTCATCGCCGGCACTTTAATTCCAGGCATCTTGCTCATCCTTTTGGGGATCGCCTGGGTCGCTCTCGGGCGCCCGTTGGAGATCTCGCTCTCCCTAGACAACTTCATCCCCACCTTCAACGAAATTGAGCAATTTGTATTCATCACCGGCCTTTTCCTGGCATTTGGGGGATTGGAAGTCTCTGCCGCCCACGCTCGCGAGGTCCAAGACCCACAACGCAACTTCCCGCGCGCGATCTTGATCGCCTCCACACTCGCCTTCATCACCTATGCCTTTGGTGCCCTCGCCATCGCCTGCGTGATCCCGCAGAAGGATATAAATTTAGTCGCCGGGCTCGTCGATGCATTTCAAACAATGCTCCCCTCGTTTCACCTCTCCGCCCTCTTCCCAATTCTCGCTCTCTTTATCACCTTCGGAGCGATTGGCGAGCTGAACGCCTGGGTCATTGGCCCCGTCCGTGCGCTCCACGCCACCTCTCAACATGGCGACCTGCCCCCCACCTTCCGCAAACTCAATAAATATGGGATTCCCGTCGCTCTGCTGCTCTTCCAAGGGCTCATCGTGACCTTAGCCTCCTTTGTCTTTCTCTGGATGCCTAGCGCCAGCGCAGCTTTCTGGATCTTAAGCGCTATGTCGGCTCAACTCTACCTAATCATGTATATCTTCATGTTTCTCGCCGCCATCAAACTGCGCTACAGCCACCCCCACGTTGTTCGCCCCTACCGTATCCCTTACCACATGCGCGGCATCTGGTTTGTTGGCGGACTAGGCGCCTTAAGCTCGCTCGGCGGCTTGATTCTAGGCTTTGTCCCCCCCTCTCAACTTGAGATTGGCAATATCTGGCTCTACGAGCTCTTCCTTTTTGGCGGGATCTTCTGCATGTGTCTCATCCCCCTCCTAATCTACCACTTTAAAAACCCCTCCTGGCATCCTGAATCCGAGGAGTCCAATGGCGACGAACCCGCATCATAACAGAGAAACCTCCTTCCCCATCCACCCTCTAATTCTAGAACGCTGGTCCCCACGCGCAATGACAGGAGAACCTCTCTCTGAAGAGGAGTTTTTACCACTCTTTGAAGCGGCGCGCTGGGCCCCCTCCTCTTATAACGGCCAGCCCTGGCTCTTTTTATACGCACGCCGAGGGACCGAACTCTTCAACCAATTTTTCGAAAACGGTAATCCAACCCCGAGGCTTTGAATCAATCTTCTAGGGTGCCTTTGAGCTGGAAGTACTATATAACCGCGGACTTGTAGTTCACGGCATGTCGGGCTTTGATTATAATGAAGCCAGAACTTCTTTACAGATCCCAGATTCCCATGCTATACCCGTTCCAGTTCAAAGGCACCCAAGAGGGTTGAATTGAAAATTCTCGCGGTTCGATTATTTTTAGATGGGTAGTATTAAGTGCAATACAACCCATCTAAAAATAATCAAACCCCGAGATTTTGAATCAATCTTCTAGGGTGCCATTGAGGTGGAACGGGTATATCCACGCAATGTTTGCTATCGGAAAACAAGCTTCGAAAGAAATCTTATCAGCAGATTTGCAACAAAGAGAATCACCTTCTCTGCAGAGAAAATCTATTGCTGAAATCGCGATAGAAGGTACCTTTCCAAAAAAATAATAAGCAAAAATTGTTTTATTATTAATCACGATTATGTATAGTTAAAATTGTAAGACAGATGTGGAACGGCGCGCCGTCCCCTGGCTACACTAGGAGAAAAAACACTATGGCACTCAAAAGAAAAAGAGCACACAAACGCAAGTCTACAGCTCGCAAAACTGCGAAACGTAAGACTCACAAACGAGCAACAAAACGTAAAGTAGCTCGTAAAACAAAAACACGCCGTAAGGCTCACAAAAAAACTCACAAAGCTAAAGCTCGCAAGTCTACTCGTCGCAAGACACGTAGACGTCGTAAAGCTAGCTCTGTAGCTTCAATTATGGCTGAGCAAGAATAATTTTGCAAGCTTTCCTATCCGATCGAGCAAAGCCCATTGAGGCTTTGCTCGATTTTTCTTTTTCAGATATACTATAGTTCCTATGTCTAAGGAACTGGTTTCCAATCGCAAAGCCCTTCACGATTACGAGATTCTCGAAACTGTCGAAGCGGGCATTTTATTAACCGGAACAGAAATTAAATCGCTCCGAAATCATGGCGGCACCCTTCAAGATTCCTACGCCGAAGTACGCGATTCTGGAGTCTGGATGTTACAGGCGAGCATCGCCCCCTACTCCTTTGGCAATCTCTACAACCATGAGGAGCGTCGTCCTCGCAAACTTCTTCTACACAAGCGCGAGATCGAACGTCTGCGCAAACTCTCGCAAGAGAAGGGAATTGCGCTCATCCCACTATCTATCTACCTGAACGCCAAAGGAATGGCAAAAGTTCGCATTGGCGCTGGTCGTGGAAAAAAGGCATACGACAAACGCGCCGCACTAAAGACAAAAGAAGCAAAACGCGCTATACAGCGCGCGCAGAAAGACGAATGATCGCCCTATTTTTCCTATTTATTAATCCAGAGATGCTCGTCCATCCACCACTACTTGCACATGGCCACGCTCGACAAGTATTAGTTATCGGCGACGACTCTCCACTACCGGAGGTGTCCCGCCACCGCACATTAGAACGCGTTATTACGGCCAAGGAGCCTATTGCGCTACAAAAAGAGGGAGATCATCAATATGACGTGATCCTCTGCAATTGCGCACCTCTCAATGGACCCACCTTTTATAAAGAGTGTCTCAGACTTCTAAAGTCCGATGGGATCTTGGTAGTGCAGAATAACGCCTCCCAAACAGAACAGATTGTGAAAATTTTTCGCGATTGCACCCCTTTCTTCCGAGAGCAACGGCTATACCTAGCAGGAACGACATCCTTCAGTTGGGTATCTAACGACCCCAGCTACTTTCATGTGGGCAAGCGACTCCTAGAGAGCCGCCTAAAACAGAACGTGGAGGGGGCGCTAAAGTACTATACCCCTTCGATACATCAGGCAGCATTTGCGTTACCTGCCTATCTAGAGCAGGCCTTAAAGAGCTCACTTCATAAGAAGAAGACGCTTGGAAAGCATGAACAGGCTACAGTAAACTTCACGAATCCAGCGTGACTCAATTTTCGAAAGAATTGCAACCTCTCGCTCTGGATCTGTCATGACGGTCTTGTAAGGCTTTAATTGACTCACCAACTCAAACCTCTTCTCTAAAAGAGGAATTAATTGATTATCGACTGCATCGATCTCTTTACGAATTTTTACAAGAGGCATGACGTTCTGTGAGTAGATAGAGTTTATCATTTTTGCGAACCTTTGTCGGCACGGCCACAGAGACCAACTTACCCTTTTCCGCAAAAGAGACTTCGCGATCTGTATGCAGCACCTCCACCACGCAGGAAACAACACCGGTGCTAGGTCCAGAAATGAGAATTGTATTCCCAGCACTTAGATATCCATTTTCCAGAAGCAATTCAGCCACACCGAGTTGAGAGAAATAGTTTGTAACCTTTCCCAGTTGCGTTTTTAGCTGTGTAGCCTGTGAACCCGGGCCGCCACTCCACTCTCCAAACTTTTTCCCTAGGTAATAGCCCCCCTCCCAAAATCCCCGATTGTAAACGGTGGCTAACTGCTCTTTCCAATGCTTTTTGCGCTCTTCTGTATAGGTTCCCACAGAGATCGCCTCCACCGCCTCTCGATAGGCTGTGACAACTGTGTGCACATATTCGGGAGCGCGACCTCTCCCTTCAATCTTCAACACTTCAACACCAGAATCGAGAATCTGATCTAAAAATTCGATCGTACAGAGATCTTTAGGGGACATAACATACTGATTATCTAGAACTAGCTCACTCTGCGTTTGCTCATCGATAACTCGATATTTTCTTCGACAGACCTGAGTACACTTTCCCCGATTGGCAGATTGATTCTGCTCCATGAGACTCATGTGACACTTCCCCGAAATAGAGACGCAAAGCGCTCCATGCACGAAAAGCTCTATCCGAATCAACTCCCCAGCAGGACCGCAAATCCCCTCATTTTTGATAGAATCGCTGATAAAACGAATCTGTTCAGTAGTAAGCTCTCTTGCCAAAACAATTACATCTGCATAACGAGAGAAGAAGCGCACAGCCTCTAAGTTACATACATTCAGTTGCGTCGAGATATGGACATTGAGACCAATCGATCTTGCATAGGAGATTGCCGCAATATCGCTTGCGATCACAGCATCTATACTCCTTCCAGTTCAAAGGCACCCAAAAGGATTGAATTGAAAGCTCTCGCGGTTGAATTACCGCTAATGGGGGTTGTATTAAACTCAATACTACCCCCATTAGCGGTAATCCAACCCCGAGGCTTTGAATTAATCCTCTTGGGTGCCTTTGAACTGGAAGGAGTATATACCGCTCTCTTTTATGGACTGACACAAGCTCTTCATCGAGGGAAGATCTCCGTCGTAGAGAATCGAATTCATAGTAGCATAGGCCTTCACCCCTGCCGCCTTACAAATACGAGCAACCTCCGGAAGGTCATCAATCATAAAGTTTTGGGCAGAGTGAGAGCGCATGTTCAGAGCTCCTACGCCAAAGTAGATAGAATCAGTCTTCGCCTGAATAGCCGCGTGCAAAGACTCCCAAGAGCCCGCTGGAGCCATAATTTCAATAACCATAAGACTACTGTTCTAACGTTTCTTGCTGGAGAGGGGCGAGAGACTGTTCAGAAACCGGATGGCTTAGCGCAATCCCCCAAAAAGAGAGGATAAAACAGCCAACCAAAAAGGCGCCGGCCATATAGACCGTAAATCGCTTCAACACATCCGCAGTAGAGGTCCCAAAGAGAGAATCCCCAGCATCGCCACCAAAAGAGGCGCCCAAGCCAAGGCTCTTTGCTTCCTGAACCAGAACTACAAGTGCCAGAATGGCACAGACCATCAGAAACAACACTAGAAAGAGATAAAATAGAATCGTCATTTTTCTACACAGTTTGAAATAATCTTAGCGAGAGTGGTTGGGTCTAGGGAAGCCCCCCCGACTAGCACCCCGTCGATATCTTTTTGAGAGCAAAAGCTCTTAGCATTTTGGGGCTGCACAGAGCCGCCATAGAGGATAGGAACCTTACCCGCAGCGCGCTTCCCCACCAACCCCTCTAAAACAGTGCGGCAGAAGTTATGAGCTTCTTGTGCTAAAGCTGGGCTAGCTGCGAGACCGGTGCCGATCGCCCAAACAGGCTCATAAGCCAGTAAAATCTTTGAAGCATCCTCCACTTCAATCCCCTCAAGGGCCGACAGGATCTGACGCATCAGCACCGCCTCCATCTCTCCAGCCTCTCGCTCTGCAAGAGTCTCTCCAACGCAGAGAACTGGGCGCAGGTCATCCTGAAGAGCTCGCATCACCTTGCGCTGAACCATCTTGTCATCCTCTCCAAAGTGAGTGCGTCGCTCCGAATGGCCTAACAGCACAAACGAGGCTCCCGCCTCCTTTAACATCAACGAGGCAATTTCTCCGGTAAAGGCCCCCTCTCGGGCATCGTTCATATTCTGTGCACCGATGGCGATTGCGCTCTGCTTCGCCGCGCGCACCGATGGGGCAATCGAGGTAAAGGGTACTGCCAACCAAACATTTGACTTGCAACCCTCGATTTGGGGGATGAGGTGGGCAATATAGTCGGCCGCCTCATGGGCAGTCTTGTACATCTTCCAATTCGCTATAACAAATGATTCACGCGTCACGTCAGTCAGGATATCTCTCTACGGATTTTTAGACGAGCGGGAAGAATCTATTCCCCGCCGTATCCCATACGCGGCCACCTCGATAAGTACCACGTGTCGAAATGAGAAGCGACGGAACTGACTTATCAAAGTCCAAGCAGAGAGACTCCCCCAAATATTTGTCTCTATTTCGAAAAATTTTTCCCCCAAATCTCCGCAGTAACTAACAGTTACATCGCCAAACGTGAACTCTTTATTCACTAAGATTCCTTGTTCGCGCAAAATATCCGTAAAGACAGACCTAAAAATGACGTAAGAGACCACAGAAAAAAGTGGTACTGGTGTGCGAGTTGCATTGTGTAACATGCCTATATTCTTCATAAATTCCTTCAAACAGCCGTCCATTTTGCTTCCGATGCGAATTTCTGTATACTGAACGGCACATGACAACCCCATTCTCCGTCACAGAATTCACTGCCGCCGTACAGACGCTCCTTGAAGGGCGCTTCGCCTCCGTCAGCGTCCGTGGCGAGATTAGCAACTGCAAGCAGCAGTCCTCCGGCCACATCTACTTCAGCCTGAAAGACGCCGGAGCCCAAGTATCTGCGGTCCTCTTCCGAGGCAGCGCCGCTAACTTGCGTCGTCTTCCGAAAGATGGCGACCAGGTAATCGCCAATGGCCGCGTCAGCCTTTACGCCCCCCGCGGACAGTATCAGATCATCGTCCAGGAGCTGCAGTTCCTCGGCATGGGAGAACTCCTCTTAAAGCTCCACCAACTCAAAGAGACTCTCGAAAAACGCGGATGGTTTGCCCCCCAGCGCAAGAAACCTCTTCCCAAGTTTCCTCGCCGCATTGGGATCGTCACGAGCCCTACAGGCGCTGCAATCCAAGATATTCTAAATATCCTCACTCGCCGCTTTGCTGGGATCAACATCCTCATCTATCCCGTCAAAGTACAAGGCGATGGCTCGGCACAGGAAATCGCCCAAGCAATCGATGAACTCAATCGCCACCAAATGGCCGACCTGCTCATCGTCGGGCGCGGCGGGGGGAGCATCGAGGATCTCTGGGCCTTTAACGAAGAGGTAGTCGCCCAGGCGATCTTCAACTCAACCATCCCCATCATCTCCGCTGTAGGCCACGAGACCGACTTTACGATTGCCGACTGGGTTGCCGACGTGCGCGCCCCCACCCCTTCTGCAGCCGCAGAGCTCGCCATCGCCGAAAAGGCCAACCTTCTCGCCTTCCTAACGCATGCTTCTTCCACCCTACGTCAGCGCCTCGCTCAGCAAATATCCTATTCCGCCAAGCGACTCGAGGCGCTGCGCCGTCATCCGCTCCTCGGCTCACCCTATGCACTCCTCTCTCTCCCGCTTCAAAAGCTCGACGATTGCCGTGAAGAGCTCGACGCCTCCATGCGCCGTACCCTCACCCAGAAGCGCGACCTCCTCGCCGCAGCCATCCGTCGCAGAGAACTCCTCAACCCCCTCATTTCGATCCGCCATCGACGCGAACAGCTCCAGCGGATCCAGGCACATCTCACCACTCTCCACCCTTATCGCCCCCTCGAAAAGGGCTATGCTCTTCTCTTCTCCGAAAAGGAGGGTTCCCTTATCCTGTCTTCTAAAGACATACCACCCGCCCTGGAGCTATCAATCCTCCTTGGCGACGGCAAAATCTCAGCAATAACCAGGTAAAACCATGTCTCTATCTTTTGAACAGGCCTTCCAGCGTTTAGAGCAGATCCTCGAAGCGATGAACAGCGGCAAAATCCCCCTAGAGCAGTCACTCTCCCTCTTTGAAGAGGCCGAGAAGCTGATCCAGACTTGCGGCACTCGACTCACCGATGCCGAGAAGAAGATTGAGCTGCTCGTAAAAACGCGCACAGGAGAACCCGCTCTCAACGCCGATCAAAAACCTCTTACACAGCCATTCGCATGATTATTGCGCTTCTACTCAGCGCAAGAAAGGACCGCGCGCTGCCTATAGCTACCCAAGTGCGCACCTTTCTCGAAGAGCGCGGCGTTACCGTCGTCGCAGAGGATGTCTCCGCTGCAGATCTCGGCGTCGCCCCCCTCTCTTCCATCCCCTCTGAGGAGGTGAAGTTCCTCATCGCCATCGGTGGCGACGGCACCATTTTACGCGTCTCGCACCTCTGCCGCAATTTCACAGCCCCCATCCTCGGAATCAACCTAGGCCACCTCGGATTCATGGCCGACGTTCCCGTTACCGAAATCCAAAAGAGCCTCTCAGAGCTCGTCGACGGCTCCTACACAATTGAGCGCCGCCTGATCCTTGAAGGCAACCATCGCCTCGGCACACTCTACGCAGCGAATGATTTTGTGATCCATCGCGGCAAAAATCACAGCCTTGTTGAGCTATCGATCCATGTCGATGGCACCTACGTCAATAGCTTCCTCGCAGATGGCGTGATCCTCGCAACTCCCACCGGCTCCACCGCCTATTCGCTCGCCGCCGGCGGCCCCATCCTCAGCCCGACACTTGACGCAATCGTCATCACCCCAATCTGCCCCCACACCACCTCTAACCGTCCCCTCGTCCTCACAGCCGACCGAGAAATTCTCCTCGAGTACAAGAGCCCCTATGGCCCTGTCGAGGTACGCGCAGATGGTCTAGAGGCCTACAGCCTCGAGACCTCAGAAGCGCTCCTCATCAAGCGCTCCGCCTATACCTTCAACCTCGTCCACCTGCAGCGCCACGACTATTTCGCCACCCTCCGCACCAAATTAGGCTGGTCCGGCAAGTTGCGGTAATATACTCCTTCCAGCTCAAAGGCACCCAAGAGGATTGAATTGAAAGCTCTCGCGGTTGAATTACCGCTAATGGGGGTTGTATTAAACTCAATACTACCCCCATTAGCGGTAATCCAACCCCGAGGCTTTGAATCAATCCTCTTGGGTGCCTTTGAACTGGAAGGAGTATAGATGTCTTCAGCGCAGATTCGGATTCTTGTTCTAATTTTCTACGTAACAATGGTCAACTATTTTGACCGAAGCATTCTCTCTTACAGTCTACTCCCCTTACAAAAGGAGCTCCACTTCACCGACTTCCAATTCGGCCTCATCGCCTCTGGATTTGGAGTCGGCTACCTCATTATGACCTTCATTGGAGGAATTCTCGTTGATCGTTTTGGCTCCATCAGAGTCTGGACTATCAGCGCTGTCGTCTGGTCCTTTACAATGATGGGAATGAGCCTCATCGAGACCTTCTCTACCTTTTTTCTGCTCCGAATCCTTCTCGGCATCGCTGAAGGAGTCCATTTTCCTGCTCTATCAAAAACAGTCACCGACTGGATGAATCCTGAGTGGAGAAGCCGCTCGCTCGCTTTCTCTCTTTTGGGAGTTCCCGTCGCCTCTGTGATCGGCAGCCTCTTCCTCACCTATCTTATAGAATCTCTAGGCTGGCGACTAAGTTTTGTAACCCTAGGGTTTCTGGGACTTCTTTGGGTAGTTGCCTGGACAATCACCTTCTACCACTCCAAGAATCCACAAAAGAACTACCTCGTTCGCAATACAGACACTCCAGCGCGCGCCTTTTTTACCTCACTCCCCTTTGTCACCAACTGCATCAACTATTTTATCTTCGGATACATGGTCTTCTTCGGGCTAACTTGGCTTCCTGGATATTTTGAACAGACCCTCGGCATCTCCTTCA
>CAZEZK010000022.1:0-1108 GCA_964516935.1 uncultured bacterium | reverse complement strand
CCACACTTCCATGGATTGCCGCCGCTCTATTGATCGTATCTGGAGGCTACATCTCCGATTTTCTCTACCAAAAGACTCGATCGACCCGAATTGCTCGCACCTATCTAGTCATCTTCGGTTTTTCCATTGCAGCTCTCTGCTTCTATTCTCTTGTATTGCCCCACACACTCCCCACCAATCTAGCTCTTCTCTCTATTGGGTTTGGCTCGGCCTATTTTTGCAATGTGCCCATGTATGCACTAAATACCGATCTATTTCCTACTCGCGTCGGCACTGCGCAGGGAATCATGATCTCCTTCTTTGCGATCGCTGGAATTGTGGGCCCCTCATTAACGGGATGGCTCGTCCAAATTTCTGGAGGATTCTCCACAACGATTGCCCTGATCGCCAGCCTATCCCTTCTTGCCGCAATGAATGCGCTGCTGCTCCAACGACCCGACCGGGTAAGTTGAAATAATTCTTGTAATGCTCTTAAAATCCCGGGATGCGTTCTTGGATTCACACTCTTTTCCTCATCGCGTTTATCAGCTGTTTTGCAACCCAAGATTGTTCTTGCGGAATCCCAGAAAGCGATCGCAACTATAGCCAAGCTGTAAGTCATCTCATTGCTGCTGTTAAACATGCAAGAATGTTCCATCTCTACGGCTTAGAATTCCCCAGTAATTCACGAACTCCCATCTTCAAGTACTCCAATTATCCCCTATTCTGTGCAGAGGGGGTAATAAAATGGGATTACTTTACCGATGAATGGGATCCAATTCTTGAGCGCGACCTTTTCTGCTGTTATCGGCATACAGAGTGGAGACATCCAAGCGACACACTGGATATTCTCGAAGAAGTGCCAGGAGGCGACATCATCGAAGGCAGCCCTGTTTTACGCGTTGAAAGCGATCGATTTGTCCTAACAAAAGACTATACAGCGATCCCAAGAGCCTTTGCCACACTCAAACGAGACTGTGCAATCTATTATGAGAGTACTATCCAATTTTTCCAGCGCCGCCTGATGGATATGGAACATGGCCATGTTTTTGAAGGCCACCATTGTGGCTGGTCCTATACTCCTTCCAGTTCAAAGGCACCCAAGAGGATTGATTCAAAGCCTCGGGGT
>CAZEZK010000021.1:0-21682 GCA_964516935.1 uncultured bacterium | reverse complement strand
CTTAAAAACAATGAGTTGCGCTGCATGAACTTATTTTTTGTCCTGTACAGAGCTTCAGGTTATTTGTATATAACTCATTCTAAAACAACTATTTTTATATTCATTGATAATTACTTTCTTTTGCTATAAACTGTAGAAAGTTTTGGTGTTATTATGACATGTATAGCAAATTTCTATCTAGCTCGGAGGGAGTTTCAGGCGTCGACTTTTGAAAAATATTATGACCAAACACCCTTATTGGGTCGAATAGAGATCTGTGTTCTCAGTTTTCTGGCAAATATTCTCTATATTTTCGCCTATTTTGACCTTCCGATATGGTTCAATGATGATGACCATACACTGGCTTGCAAAGGAATCTTGTGGTTAAGAGATATGACTGCGGAGATCTCTGCTGTAGAATACAAGAATCTGAATGGTTTTCCTAATCTCATTAAAATCGATGGGGAAAGGGTCTTTAATCCGATGACTACACAATGGGATACGAAGGAGCAGGTAGGTTACCTGTATAATTTTGTCCCAAAGACGTCCTAATACCAAATATCAGAAATAACTTGCAGTTTGAGTACGTCAAATCGCCGAGGTTGAGAGATCATAAGTGTGCTTGTAGTGCATTAATACTATCGCACTTACGATCTCTCAACCTCGGGAGATTTCACGCGACTCAAACTGCAAGTTATTTCTGATATTTGGTATGATTGCATTAAGATCTTGCACCCCTGTATCCTATAGGGGTGTACACTCTAACTATACCCTTTTCTTGGGCTGAGCGAAGGCCCGTTCTTTTAGACCAATTCCTCTATATTCCGTCGGTCTATTGGCGCCATGAGGAGTGGCAGCCGATTCCATGGTCAGAGATCTTTGGTAATAGCCAGCCGGTATTTGTCGAGTATTGCAGTGGAAATGGCCAGTGGATCGGGGAGCAGGCGCTGCGCAACCCCGGGGCCAACTGGGTGGCGGTGGAGAAGCGGTTTGATCGGGCGCGGCAGTGCTGGAGGCTTCTCAAACGGGAGAAGATTCCCAACCTGATCGTGGTGTGTGGGGAGGGGGAGATCTTTACCCGCTGCTACGCCCCAGCAGGGGGTTTTACTGGCGGATATGTCAACTTTCCCGACCCGTGGCCTAAGCGCTACCACCAGGAGCGGCGCCTTTTAAAGGAGTCTTTTTTGGAGCTGATAGAGAGAGCGATGGCTCCCAGCTCCTTTCTGACCTGCGTCACCGATGATGAGCCCTATTGTCAGGCGATTTTGGCGCTCTTTTCTGGGCGACTGCGCTGGAAGAGCTTCTTTCCTGAACCTCATTTTGTTACGGAGTGGCCCGATTTTGGCGACTCTTTCTTCAAGACCCTATGGCAGTCCAAGGGGCTTCAAATCTATTACCAGAGGTACCAGCTATGCATCAACTAATCCAGCTCCCTGCGCACTCGACTGACGATCTGCTTTGGGCGGTGGAGCCCGAGGGGTCCGTGATCTGGGAGCTTGATTTTTGCCCCCTGTCAGAGGATCCGATGGAGATCCAGGCAGCACTCCTGGCTGCAGACTACTTTTCTGAGAAGTTTTGGCGTACCTATGAGGCGCAGACAGCAGCGGTGGCGATCTATCGAGGCGCGTTTGATGCGATGCCGCTAGAGCTGCTTCGACGGATCGCGGAGCGGCTACCGGATGAGCTGCCGATCTTTGTACTGCTCAATCGGGAGTCTGGCCGCGCTCGACTGGCGCATAAATTGTCGCGAGAAAAATTAGGCTCATTCCGAGTGGCGATCGAAGACTCCTTTTTGCCTGTAAATGGGTGGATCTGGAGGGATCCATTCGTTATGCTGGCACCAGGCGATGAGAAGGTAGGGCTCTGCCTACCAGAAGAGCAGCTCTGTTCTCAAGAGATTTTAGATGAGGCTGAGGCTCTCTGTGACCAGCTGGAGGCGCAGGGAATAAAATATAGGGTTGTGTCAGAAACATTTTTGACAGAAGATTGGGAAGGACTCGATCTGCTCTATGTCTGGCCGTTTTTGGTGACACCGAGAGGCTCCCGGAAACTAATGGGTTTTTGTGCAGCAGGTGGCGTTGTGGAAAAGATCGGGGCGGAGGGATTTGAACCCCCGACCTACTGGTCCCAAACCAGCCGCGCTAGCCAAGCTGCGCTACGCCCCGACAATAGGCAATAGGTTACTAGAGTCTGCTTTTAAAGTCGAGAGTGATGATGTCAGATTTTACCCGCTATGCTGCTACCGCCCGGCTACAGGTCTTGAGCCATGAGCCAATCGATCTAACCAAGAGTGGAGCGCTCACTCCTGAGCGCATTGAGCGCTTGCGCGCATCTGGGCTGGGATTTCAGCTCTTCTATGCCACAGAGCGAGTCACTGATGAGGTCTTAGACGCCCTCTTTGCTTTGGCAAAGGAGGCCCATGTAATGGAGAAGATGCAAGCGATGCAAGTAGGGGAAATCGTTAATGGCATCAGAGGTGTCGAGAGCGAGCAGCGCTCCGTTCTGCATACCGCGATGCGGGATCTTTTTGACCATCCGCAGACCGCTGTACCTGCACTCCAGGCTGCAGAGGGAGCTCGTAAGGAGCTTGAAAAGCTAGAAAAGTTTTTGGAAAAGACCCATTTCACAACGGTAGTTCAAATAGGTATCGGCGGATCGGATCTCGGTCCACGCGCGCTCTACTTAGCGTTGTTGCCCTTCCGTAAAGAGCATCGTACCGTTCATTTTCTCTCAAATGTCGATCCCGATGACGCGGCATCGATTCTATCACAGGTAGACCTCGCCAAAACACTCGTAGTCTCCGTCTCCAAATCTGGCGGAACGCTAGAGACACGCACCAATGAGGAGTTCCTTCGCAATGCCTATGAACAGGCGGGGCTTGATCCAAAAAAACATATCGTCGCAGTGACAGGAAAAGGGAGTCCAATGGATACCCCCGAGCGCTATCTCGCTTGCTTCTATATGTGGGATTTTGTTGGGGGGCGCTACTCCGCCACATCGATGGTTGGTGCAGTGAGTCTGAGTTTTGCGATCGGTATCGATCAGTTCCGCGATCTACTGCGCGGTGCTCATGCGATGGATCAGCTAGCCCTTAACCCCAACCCGAAAAAGAACCTTCCCCTGCTCTCAGCGCTACTAGGGATCTGGAATCGCAACTTCCTCCATCATTCCACACTTGCTGTCATTCCCTACTCACAGGCGTTGCTGCGCTTCCCTGCACACCTGCAGCAGCTCGATATGGAGTCCAATGGCAAGCGCATTTGCAAAGATGCGAAGTCTGTCGATTTCTCCACAGGTCCGATCGTCTGGGGCGAAGTGGGCACCAATGGTCAGCACTCTTTCTATCAGTTGCTTCACCAAGGCACAGATGTCGTGCCGATGGAGTTCATCGGTTTTCATAAGAGCCAACAGGGAAAAGATCTAGAGGTAGAAGGGACCAGCTCTCAAGAAAAATTACTCTCCAACCTCTTTGCGCAGTCGATCGCTCTCGCCACCGGACATGCCAGCAGCAACCCCAACAAATTCTTCCCCGGCAACCGCCCTAACCGCATCCTATTTGCGGAGCGACTAGATCCCTACACACTTGGCGCGCTTCTATCGCTCTACGAACACAAAGTAGCCTTCCAAGGATTTATCTGGGGGATTAATTCATTTGACCAAGAGGGCGTGCAGCTTGGGAAGGTGTTGGCAGGAAAGATCTTAAACCTATTCGTCGAGAAAGAAGAGTTTCCTCTCGGCGAGGTCTATCTGAAACTAATTTCTATACAAGAAAAATAGACGAGGAAACTCTCCTTCCTAATGGATAACTGCAGATTCTGCCATCGCACCCTGGTGGATCAAAATCCGGTGTGCATCAGAGAAATCCGCAGCGATGAGCTGTGGGGTGGTCAAAAAGATCTGCCCGAAGCTCCCTAGAAGAGTTCTGAGGCGCTCTTTTCTCTCGTCGTCGAGGTGGAGGCCGAAATCGTCGATCCCAAAGAGGGGAGTCTCCCCGATCTGCTGGGCCAGTTGGTGCCACTGAGCGAGCTTGATAGCGAAGGTGGCGGTTCGTCTCTGCCCTTCAGATGCGAAGAGGCGGGCCGAGCGCCCTTCCATGAGTAGGATGAAGTCATCGCGATGGGGGCCGGTAAGGGTAAAGCCCATCTGGATCTCCCGGGAGCGGTTCTGTTTGAGCTGCTGGAGGTAGGCCTCTGCCTGTTCTGGGTAGGAGGGGTAGAAACGGAGCTCTAGCGGCTCTGCTTGGGGGGAGAGGCTCTCCATTGCCTGCTGTAAGAAAGGGGGGAGGATTCGGAGCATATCAAAGCGCTTCTCACGTACATAGATCGCGGCGGGTGCCATCTGCTGCTCCCAACACTCGATGCTCTCGACAACCTTTCGTTTGAGGAGAGCATTTCTTTGTCGCATTGCCTGCCAGTAGAGGGTGAAGGAGTGTAGGTAGTTAGGGTCGCTTTGAGCTAAGTGGAGGTTGATGAAGCGACGGCGGACAGCGGGGGCTCCACTGATGAACTCGGCATCGAGTGGGCTATAGAGAACGGAGGGGAGGAGTCCGAGTAGGGGGTGGAACGAGCTATAGCGAGTTCCGTTATGCTCTAGTTTTTTTGTCTGTCCATCGAAAGAGATGCGCAGAGTGGATGTTACATCGTTTTTTATGATCTCTGCTTCGATGAAAAAGGCGTTGGCCCCTTGGCGGATGAGCTCGTTTAGGCGCAGCGTGCGGAAAGAGCGTCCTGTTGCAAGTAGATAGATCGCCTCAAGAAGATTCGTCTTTCCTTGACCATTTTCTCCGTAGATGACATTGGTCTTGGGACCGAACTGTACTGAAAGCGAGTTGTAGTTCCTAAAATCTTTTAGATAGATCGATTTAAGGGATAACCGCCCTGACTCGAAGATCGGTGTTTGGACCATACGAAAGCTCCCGGGGTTGAACAGTCATAAGAGGATCCATATTTATTAATATTGACCCTCTTATGATTGTTCAACCCCGGGGCTTTGGCACGGTCCAAACACTGATCTTTGAGTTAGGGCGGTTACACATCTTGCGCGGTCGACACTTCGCCAAGTCTCATAGGCATTAGAACAAAAAGGGCCTGAGAGGAGTCGGTAATGAGACCAGGGCTGTGGGGATCGGTGAGTCCGATGCGGACTGTCTCTTCTTTGCTGTGACGCAAGATGTCGAGGAGGTAGAAGGGGTTGAAGGCGATGTCGATTTTCTGGCCGGAAAAATCTACCGGCATGCTGACGCGACCTTCGCCAATCTCGCTACTCATCGCAGAGAGGTGGAGTTGACCCGGCTCAAAGCTGAAACGCACGGCTGTGTTGGTCTCAGAGGTGAAGAGAGCGATCTGCCTCAGTAAGCTCATCAGCTCTTCGCGATGGATGGAAAACTGGTAGGCCGGTTTTTGCGGAATGACTCTCTCGACATCGGGGTATTGGCCTGCCAACAGCTTCGTCGTTAGGATAACGGAGCTGCTCTCCAAGGAAAGTTTATCTGGAGCAAGAGTTACTGAAGCTTGTTTGCCATCCTCTTCGAGCATGCGGGTCATCTCTTCGATAGCCTTAATAGGCACGATATAGTGGCCCTGCAGTGTTGGATCGATTGCGACAGTAGAGGCGATACGAGCAAGGCGTTTGCCATCAGTTCCGGTGAAGACTGCAGTCTGTTGTCCAATGCGCACCTGGATGCCGTTTAGTGCGTAGCGAGTGTCCTCTTTTGCAGCGGCGAAGGAGGTCTTCACAAGCATCTCTTTTAGATGAGAGCTCTCAAAGGAGAGTTTTGGTGATGCGCCGAGGTCGGGGAATTCGGGGAACTCCGCACGGCTCATGCCGTGGATCTTAAAATGGGAGGAGCCAGCGACGACTTCCGCGATCTCTCCAGAGTGAGACTGAATTTTGATCTGCGGAGCGGTGACCTCTCTCACCAGTTGGGCAAAGCGCCGTGCAGGAAGGGCAATAGCTCCCTCCTCGACAACTTTTGCTTCCATAAAACAGCGGATGCTGACTGTCAGATCCGTGGCAGTCAGGATGAGTTGGTCGTCGACAGCCTCAAGAAGAAAGTTCGCGAGGATCGGGACGACAGGCTTCGAGGAGACGACGCTTTGAATCTTCCCCAAGAAGGCGAGCAGAGTGGTTTTAGGAACGACTACGTTCACGCAGCGAATCGTAGCAAAAAAAATAGAAAGTGGCAAGCCGTTTGGCTCTACTGTTCGGGATTATTGCGTTGATGTGAGTTTAGAAAGGGTGACCTCGAGAAAATCGTGCCCCATGTACTGTGCTTGTATCTCGTCACGCTCTTTTTTGTACGTATCCACTAATTCACGGCTTTCCTTAGGGTCGAACATGATAAAAATGGGAAGCGTGAAGGGTTTTTCATCAAGGCAATATTCCGCCTTGCGTACATCTTCAGACGCAGAGGGATACGGGCTTTGATCGTTGTAATGCAATCGATTTCTTTGATCAAATCCGATAGCATTCTGGTGTCCATATCCCAATAAAGTCCCCAAAGCTACGTAATCCTCAAGCAGTGGACACCAAAAATCCGGATGTCCACTGCGAAGTTTTTGTTCTATATTCTCTATAGAAAAGTCATCTCCGAAAAATTTTTCAAAGAAAAATCGATTCTGTTCAATTACCGAAATCATATTATCCATATTTGCAAAAATAAGTGAGTGAGACCACCGTTCGGGAACTTGAATGAATATGTATTTTTTATTTAGTGTGGCATGTGGAAAAGATTGCCATTCCGCCCATCCATCCTCAAGCTTTCTATCTATAGTAACGTAGTCAAGATCTGGATTATCCTCGAGGAGCTGCTGCAGCCATTCCCTTTGTTCTTCTGGAGTTTCGTCAATCAAGCCCTCTATCGTCATTGGTTTTGATCCGAATAGGGTGTATGCACCGCCGTGGTCTAGGAGCAACTCCTTGAAAAAGGCTGAGACCAACTCTCGTTGACGAATGGTATGGTCTTTCCGCTCACATCCTATTAATAGGGTTGACAAGAAAAAAATATAAATGAAAACTTGGCTAAGTCTTTTTTTTACATTAAGGAGGAAAAGCGCAATGAAAATCGTAGTATTTTGTCTAACATTAGCTGTTGTCATGGGTGTCGAAGCATCTCCAGCGACTCGATCTAAGGGGTTTTTAGAAGATAGTGCTTCATGGGTACGGGGATGTCAAGAGGGACGTATCTATCTAAAGGGGGATCGATTAGCTATCGAAAACGACATCATGTACGTCATTAACGATGACAATGAGAGAGAGCCTTTGTCAGAGCTGTTTTGCGATTCGCAAGGAGTTTATATAAAGGCAGCGTCACACGAATCTGCGAGAGATTCAGGTGTTTACAATATTGTTTGGTGTAACAATTGCCATGCCTACACTTACCGCGATCTTTGGGGGATGTGTAAGGGATGTGGAAAGAGTTCAAATCGGTAAGCCGGCGGGACGTCGTGCGGCGTCCCGATCTGCAAACGTCTTTAATTGAGCAAAATCTTTCACCTCTTTACTATAGATGGGATGCGAACCTCTACCCCTCCTTCTAATAAAAAGTTTTGTTTTACCAGCCTTGGTTGTGCGCGGAACCTTGTGGATAGCGAAGTGATGATCGGCATTTTGTTGCGGGCCGGCTATGAAGCCACGCCCCATGTGGCAGAAGCTGATTATCTTGTGGTGAATACCTGCGGGTTCTTGGAGGCGTCGCGTCAAGAGGCGCTCGATACGCTGACGGACCTATTTGCCAACCGCAAAGAGGGAGCAAAGGTGATCGCTGCGGGCTGCATGGTTCAGAAACATAGCGCAGTTATTAAGGAAAAGTTCCCAAATATTCACTACATGCTGGGCTCCGGAGATGTGGAAAAAATTATTGATGCAGTCCAGTCAGGAGAGGCGGGGGAGCAGATTACCGATGCTCGCAGCTATCTCGAGTGGGGTGAAGTTCCTCGCATGCGCTCGACGCCGAAACACTTTGCCTATCTAAAGATCGCCGAAGGGTGTCGCAAGCGCTGTGCCTTCTGCATCATTCCGACCATTAAAGGTGTATTGAAGTCGAAGTCACAAGAGCAGGTGGTAAAAGAGTTCCGAGCGCTGCGTTCACAGGGCGTCTTTGAGGTGATTCTAATAGCTCAAGATCTGGGTGACTTTGCGAAGGATCGCAAAGAAGTGAGTGGATTGGCTTCGCTCTTGAGAGAGCTGCTCCAAGAACCTGGAGAGTTTTGGCTGAGACTGCTCTATCTCTACCCAGATGAGGTGGATGATGAGCTGATTGCGGTTATGAAGAGCGACCATCGCCTCTGCCCCTATTTGGATATGCCGATCCAGCATATCAATGACACGATTCTGAAGGCAATGCGCCGCGCCACTTCGCGCAAACAGATTACCGATACGATCCGCCGGTTGCGAGAAGAGATTCCGGGCGTGGCGATCCGCACGAGTTTGATGGTTGGCTTCCCTGGCGAGACAGAGGAGCAGTTCCAAGAACTTCTCGACTTTGCAAAAGAGGCGGAGCTCGATCAGGTGGGGATTTTCGCCTTCTCCGCAGAGAAAGAGGCCCATGCTTCAACACTGCCGAACCAGGTAGCGGAAGAGGTGAAGCAGGAGCGAGTTAAGCGGCTAGCTGCGGTGCAGCATGAGGTTGTTGAGAGAAAGAACCAGATGATGGTTGGCCGTACGATGCGGGCGATTGTCGAGGGGTTCCATCCCGATTCAGAACTGCTGATGCGCGCACGTCACATCGCTCAGTGTCCGGACATCGATGGGCAGATCATTATCAATGATGGCCGTAAAGTGACTGCTTTTGGTCAGATGTATGAAATAGAGATCACTGGAACAGCTGGGTATGACCTGGTCGGAAGAGTGAAGAGAGGCTATCGTTCTATTAATGAGGGTAGCAAAGTAGTTGCTAAATGCGCTAGCGAAGCAGCATCAGAGCAGAGCTCAGGCAGTCTCAAGCTGCGACTAACGAGAGGGGAGTAATATGGCGAAGCCGCTGCGATCAGAGTATCATGCAAGTACACTTAGTTTAAGAGCTGGGAAAGAGCGCCCTCTCTTGCAGCGCCACCGCTGGATCTACTCTGGTGCGATCGCTAAGGCTCCCACCTACCAGGAGGGAGATATCCTCCCTGTCTACGCACACTCTGGAGAGAAGCTCGGCCTAGCGATGATGCGCTCAAAGCGGTCGATCATGGGACACATGATCGCCTTTGGAGAGCAGTCGGTAGAGCAGGCATTGCGCGAAAATATCCAGCGCGCTCACCAGCTGCGCAGGCGCTGGGTGAATGGCGAGAAGACTAATGCTTGGCGCTTGATCCATGCAGAAGGGGATGGCATTCCGGGACTGATCGTCGATGTTTACAAAGATGTGCTGGTGATGCAGATCTCTCATCCGGGGATTGAGCGTCTCAAACCGAATCTTTTATCGATCCTTCGCGAAGAGTTGGAACCGCGCTCGATCTTTGAAAAGTCGACCTCATTCATGCGCCAGCAAGAGGGGCTTTCTGAGGTGCGCTCCCATCTCTGGGGAGACCCCAATCCCGAAGTCGAGGTAATAGAGAATGGACTGCACTACTCGATCCATGTGCTTGACGGTCAGAAGACCGGCTTTTTCCTCGACCAGCGCGAAATGCGCTCGCAGATCCGTTCTTTGAGCGCGGGCAAGAAAGTGCTCAACGTCTTCTCCTATACAGGCGCTTTTAGTGTGGCGGCCTTTGCCGGCGGCGCGGAGTCTGTCGATAGCGTTGAGGTGGGCAAATTTGCTATAGCAGGGATCGAAAAGAACCTAAAGCTGAATAGCTGTCCGATGGATCGCCACGGTCTCTTTGCTCAGGATGCATTTCTCTTCTTAAAAGAGAGTCCGCTGGCCTATGACATTGTTATTCTCGACCCCCCAGCTTTTGCGAAGAAGCGAGATGATGTAGCCGGCGCTTTCCGAGCATATAAGGAGCTTAATCGCATGGTAATGGAGAAGCTTCCTTCAGGAAGTTTGCTGCTCACCTGCTCCTGCTCTTACCACATCTCTGATGAGCTGTTTCAGAACATCCTCTTTCGCGCAGCTCATGAATCAGGCCGCTCGGTGCAGATCGTCGGGCAGCATCGGCTTGCGCTGGACCATCCGATCTCGATCTTCCATCCAGAGAGCGCCTATCTGAAGAGTCGGTTGCTCTTTTTGAGTTAGCTAGAAATCTCCAGCTTGCTTACCCTTGGGTGCAGGATCGTTGTCTGTCAGTACGCGCAATGTTCCGCAATGAAACCCATAAACAAATTGAGGCGCTGTGACGTTCCAACTAATCTGCGGCATCGTAGCCGCAACCATGGGTAGCCTTTTGGCTGGCTACCATCTCGGCATTATCTCTGGCGCGCTCTGTGCGATTTCCAAGGAGTTCCGCCTCTCCATCTTCGAACAGCAGGGGTGTGTCACAATTCTGATTGCGGGGGCGCTTCTGGGTGCGCTTTTAACAGGACCGCTAGCGAGCAAACTAAGCCGCAAACAGCTTCTCATCTTCATATTTGTGCTCTTTCTGGCGGGAATGTTACTGCTGGTTCAGTCTCCTACCTACACTGTTGTCTTGATTGGTCGTTTTATCGCGGGGCTGGGGGTTGGATTGGCCTTTACTGTCTCTCCGTTCTATATTGCGGAGATCTCTCCAGCGGAACGCCGCGGAAGCTTTGTCTTCTTGACTTCGTTAGCAATGACTGCTAGGATCTTCATCGCCTATCTGGTCTCTTATGCGTATGCTCCTTGTAGCGAATGGCGCAGGTTAATCAGCTGGAGCCTGATCCCACTGGCGATCCAGATTGTTGCTCTCTGGTATGCACCGAAAGCTTCCCGCCCTCATACGGAGCGACGGTTTCGCTGGGAGCAGATTGCGAACCCAGATCTTCGGAGACCTCTGCTAATCGGTATCGTGATCGCGATTGCGCAGCAATTGGGAGGTGTTAATGCGATCATCTTTTACGGCCCTCATATTTTTCAGACGGTCGGTTATCAAAATATGGAGACAGCCCTCCTAGCAACTGTGGTGATAGGAGCTGTGAACGTTGTGACTACTCTAGTAGCGGTCTTCCTAATCGATCGACTTGGTAGACGCCCTCTGCTTCTTACCAGTTTAGCTGGGATGGCAATAACCTTAATAGTGTTGAGTTGCTCTCTATTTGCAAGCTCTTCTATCATGAAGGAGATCCCCGCGGCGGCGATTGTGCTCTACATCGCCTTTTTTGCGATTGGGTTGGGCCCGATCACATGGCTGCTGTTGACGGAGATCTATCCTAAAGAGGCACGCGCAGAGGCGATGGGGATAGCTGCATTTACCAACTGGCTGTCGAATATTTTCATCTCCATGACCTTCTTGTCTTTTAGCAATTGGGTTGGGGCTCCTTCCGTCTTTTTCTGTTACGCAATTGTCTGTTTAGGTACGTTCTGGTTTGTATGGAAATTGCTTCCAGAGACGAGGGGCAAGACCTTTGAGGAAATTGAGAAATTATGGAAAAGATGATTCGATCGCTGTTAGGGGAGGAGGCAGACTCTCTTTTAGGGCATGTTTGCAATACAATCCCAAAAAAGATGCTCCACATTCCTGGCTCTGACTGGGTTAACCGCATTTTTGGACCGAGCGATCGCTCGATTCCAGTTTTGCGCAGCCTTCAGACACTCTTTAACCATGGCAGGCTCGCCAATAGCGGTTACCTCTCAATTCTCCCTGTCGACCAGGGCGTAGAGCACTCTGCTGGTGCCTCATTTGCGCCAGCTCCAAACTATTTCGATCCTGAACAGATCGTTCAACTCGCGATTGAAGGTGGTTGTAATGGCGTCGCCTCTACACGTGGTGTACTTGGGAGTGTTGCTCGGCAATATGCACACAAGATCCCCTTTATCCTCAAGTTGAACCACAATGAGTTCCTCTCTTACCCCAATGCGTATGATCAGATCCTTTTCGCTACGGTCAAAGAGGCGCATGATATGGGTTGTGTTGCTGTTGGAGCGACAATTTACTTTGGTTCGCAGGAGAGTCGTCGTCAAATTGTCGAAATTGCTCAAGCCTTTGCTGCGGCTCATGACCTCGGCATGGCTACGATCCTCTGGTGCTACATTCGCAATGCGGCATTTAAGACCAAGGAGGCCGACTACCATGAAGCGGCCGACCTCACCGGCCAGGCGAACCACCTCGGCGTGACCATTGGCGCCGATATCATTAAGCAGAAACTGCCAACACTGAATGGCGGGTTCAAGGCACTGAAATATAGCAAATATAGCGACGCGATGTATGAAAAGCTCTGCTCTGATCATCCGATCGATCTTACCCGCTACCAGGTAGTGAACTGCTACTCTGGTCGTATGGGACTGATTAACTCTGGTGGACCGTCAGGCAAAAATGACCTTGCAGACGCTGTTCGCACAGCGGTTATCAATAAACGAGCGGGGGGAATTGGCCTTATCTCCGGCCGCAAAGCATTTCAGAAGCCGATGAGTGAGGGGGTGCAGCTATTGCATGCCATCCAAGATGTCTATCTAAGCAAAGAGATCACCATCGCATGATAAGGGAAGGAGCTAGAGCCCTTCCAAGAGTTTTGCAACTCTATTGTAAAAGAGATCGTAGTTCAGACCATTCCTTCAGCTCTTCATGCCATATAAGAGTAGCAGGAGTGAGTTTGCCAGATTTGCGAGCATCTTCTATTGCGGTGTGACTGAGCGGGCCCTGCTGCTGGCGAGTGCCCTCTTCGAGGTAATACCAGAGCTTGTCCTTTGGTCCTACAAGAGTAGGTTCTCGCGGTTTACGAGGGGCTGCGGCAACAGTTCGTTTGCGCACCCTCTTCTTGGCGCCGGAAAGCCAGAGGAAGGGGAAGATAAAGAGTCCTAATAGAGCGAGCAGGGCTCCGATAACAAACCAGATGATCCACTGAATGGGTTTTTGCCCTCGTTGGCGAGAGATCCAGGCGCAGATAGCTCCGGAGGCGAAGGCGGCAAAGAGTTGGAGTGTGGTCATATAAGCATTCCATCCTGAAGTGTATAGCGGCGCTGACAGAGAGCGGCGAGTGCAGGGTCGTGAGTCACTAAAATCAGTCCCTTCTTGCGGCGGGTGCATTCTAGAAGTAGCTCGCCGATCCGCTGGGCATGACCTCGGTCGAGATTGCCAGAGGGTTCATCTGCGAGGATAAAGTCGGGATCGTTACAGAGAGCTCGAGCAAAGGCAACGCGCTGCTTTTCTCCACCGGAGAGCAGGTGGACTGGGAAGTGGGCGCGCGACTCAAGGCCGACACGACATAGAAGCTCTAGACCATGCGTCAAATCCAACGGCCGACGAGCGATGCGGCTAGGCATCAGAACATTTTCTAGTGCAGTACAATCATCCAGAAGGTGGAATGACTGGAATACAAATCCGATCTTCAGGTTGCGTAGAGAGGCTGCTCTTTTATCGAGTAGCTCATCGGCAATGCTTACAATACCGCGAGTGGGATTCTCTAAACCGCCGAGAATGTGGAGGAGTGTAGTCTTCCCTTCGCCGGAGCGGCCGCAGATGGCGACAGACTCACCGGGCTCTACCTTTAGGGAGATGCCGCGCAGAATATCGACATGAGGATTTTCATAGGATTTCCAGAGGTCTCGGGCTGCTAAACTCATTCGGGCCTTAGAATGGAAGAGGGTTGGATGCGCACCGCTTTGTAAGCAGGGATCATCGCTGCGGCGAGCGAAAAGAGGGGAGTGGCGATCAAAACAAAGAGCAGCGCTGGGATACTGAGTTGGTTTGGAAGAGATGTGCCGAAGAGCGCAGGATGGAATGCAGTATGTCCCTGAAGTGCACTAAGGCAAGCGACGACGCCATCGATGTTATGGAGTGTAAGGAAAGCAGCAACAACGCCAAGGAGGCTCCCAATACTACCCAGGGCTGCCCCGCAGATGGCGAAGATCAACGCGATGCTGCGCGAGGATGCTCCCATCGATTGAAGCACCGCAATCTCTTTTTTCTTGTCATTGACGAGCAAGATCAGTAGAGAGATGATGTTGCAACTTGCGACAAGCAGGATGATAATGGCGATGAGAAGGAAAAGGGTCCGATCGCTACGGAACTGTTGTAGGATATCTTTTGCGAAGGCGAACTCTTCATAGGTCGCAACAGTCCAGTAGGGGGCGACGTCAGCCTCTTGGAGGCGTTGGGTGATGAGTTGTGCTGTTTTAGGAGTCTGATCGATCGGATCTACCCATACGAAGATCCCATTAGCTGGTGTTGAGTCGGGATTAAACGTATGGCTCGCCGCCTGCACAGCGCGTGTAATCGCCACAGGAACCATGACACAGCGACTACCGAGTGGCAGAATGCCGGGATCGTAGAAGCCGGAGACTTGTGCGGGGATGCGCTGTTCTTGGAAGGATGCGGCTGAGGGGGCGTTATAGGAGAGAATTGCGCGGTCGCCTACTCGAACACCGCCATCTCGGTAGCTCTTGGGTAGGATTACTGGTGGCACTTCACCTGTATCGACTAGAGGTTCGATCAGAAGTGAGGAGAGGTGAGGGTTCTGGTCGGGAGTAGATAAGAGGTAGGAGATCTGCGACAGGGAGCTTGAATGGCTGGGGCGCACCATTTCGACGCGCAGCATCGCTCCGCTCATCTCATAATCTTGGAAGCGAAGAGAGGGGATCTCCTCTTTGAGCTGCGTCAAAATCGCATAGACGCTTTTCACAGGATCTTTCAGTTCGCCGTTCTCCAACCGATCGGGCTGCTCCCAATTATGAGGAACTGCTCGATCGATGTGGGTCAAATAGGGGTCAGAGAGTTCTGATGCAGCCTTCTCGCCGATTGTCTTTAAAGAATAGCGGGAATTCGAAGCAATCCGGTCGACTTGATAAAAGTATGAGGAGTAGTAGTGATCCGTTGGGGCTAGCCGAATTGGCGCATGTAGCGCTGTGAGCTTATGGAGCCAACTCCTCTCAATTCCTTCGGTCACCGAAAGAAAAACGAGGATGAGCCAGACAACTAAAGCGACGACTCCGACAGATAATAGAGAAACTAAGGCGGAGGACAGAGACCGCCGCCGTGGAATCAGATACTTGCAGGCAAGGTAGCCTTCAAATAAAAAATTACTTCGCTTCTTTGAAAGCGACATGTCGACGCAGGGTTCGGTCATATTTCTTCAACTCGATCCGCTCTGTCGTATTACGTTTGTTTTTAACAGTCCAATAACATTCATTGGACTCGGTGCTTTTCAGCTTAATGCTCTCACGGGCGCGATTCTTTGCCATAGATAAACCTCCAGAAAATCAGGAACCTATCTCGATGTTCGGAACGGCTGATTTTTAGAGAATTTTCTCTCAACTTCTCAGGTTGCTGTATAGGACCTACTTGAGAAAGCAGGTCAAGCAACAGCTCGAGAAGTCGAGGCAAAAGGCTCAAAAAACAGCCGTTCCGAACATCGAGATAGATTCCGGCGCAAGTATATGCCTTGTTATGCTATTCTTGCAAGCTGTATGGATTTTGTTGTAGGACCAGAAGAGGCTTTGTTACGTATAGATCTTCTTTTAGCACGCCGTTTTGCTACCCATTCGCGAACCTATTTCCAGGATTTACTTGTGCGGGGGCTGGTCCGTATCAACGGGCAGCCAATGAAGAAGCGCGACTCAGCTAAGGTGGGGGACCGAATTGAGGTTACCTTCCCTTCAGAGGAGCCGAGCGACTTAATTCCGGAAGAGATTCCCCTAAACATTCTTTTTGAAGACGACCAGATGATCGTAATCAATAAGCCCCCTGGTATGGTTGTTCATCCAGCTCCTGGTCATCGCACCGGAACTTTCGTCCATGCTCTTCTCAACCACTGCCAAGGGGAGCTGATGCTCTCCGATCCGATCCGCCCTGGTATCATCCACCGCTTAGATAAGGACACCTCTGGGATCCTAATCGCCGCTAAAACTGCTACAGCCCATTTCCACATCGCCAAACAGTTCTCCTCCCGTCAGGTGGATAAAAATTATTTAGCAATCTGCTGTGGGCGCCCGCCAAATGGTCCCGTCAACGCCCCCATCGGCCGCAACCCCCATCGCCGTAAAGAGATGATGGTGGTCGCCGAAGGTGGTAAAGATGCTGAGAGCGAAGTGCGGGTTCTTGCCGTTCAAGAGAAGGTAAGTCTAGTCTCGGTAAAGCCTCGTACAGGCCGCACTCATCAGATTCGTGTTCATCTAAAACATCTCGGCCACCCGGTTCTTGGGGACGCTGTCTATGGTAGTTTAGCGTTGAATAAACTGCTTGATGTTCCCCGTCTGATGCTTCACGCCTACCGAATTGGCCTGCGCCATCCCTTAACGGATGAGCCTCTGTTATTTATCGCGCCGATCCCGGAGGATTTTCAGCAAATGGCTAAAAAACTTTTCTCAGCAGAAACTGCTATTCACACCTCTCGCGACTCAAGAACGATATAGATTTTTAAACAAGATTGAAATAAGCTGCACTAGACTCGGTTAGAAAATTGAGGTTTCTAACCGAGTCTACTGCAGTAGATTGAGGTTGTTTGTGTATAGTTTAATATACTTATAGAAAGTCGTATTGGCGTTGTAGAGGGAGATCGAAAACCCCTCTTTACCATCTAAGAACCCCCTCTGTAAAATATAACTCTTCATAAATGCAAAAAAGCTGTGACCTAGGGCACGGCTGAATGAGCTCTTTCTACGTCCAGCGTGCTGCTGAGCGAAGAGGGTTGAGTAGTGCTGCATTTTGGAGAGAAAATCCTCGGTGGTGCGCATGGGTATATGGAGGAGAGGGGAGCGAAGGCGGACGAGGCTGCATCCTTGGAGTTGGAGGGATTCGTGGACCTGAGCTAGACCAAAATGGGTCGTTTTACGGTGGTAGAGGCGGGGCACTTGGTCATTGCCCCAACCGCAACCGCGGATGCGCTTGCCGTTATAATAGTTGTGGCGAGGAAGTGAGTAGGCTGTATGAGGATCGTTGAGGGGGAGAGCAGCTAGCTCTTGGAGTAAAGGATTGGAGAGGGTCTCATCGCTGTCGAGGGCTAAGATCCAATCGTGGGATGCTAGGTCCGCGGCTCTGTCGCGAAGGGGGCCGAAGCCAATAAAGGGGGAGCAGTGGATCTTTACGTTGGAGTAACGAGCGGCAATAACGAGTGTTTCATCTGTGGAGCCGTTATCGAGGAGGATAATCTCGGGAAATGACTTTACAGAGTCGAGGGTTGCCTGAAGGGTTTGAGAACAATTTTTTGATAAAATGCAGACACTGATCACGGTTTTAGCCTATCAAATCGAGCAATCTAAAAAAACTGGAGATTTCGTTAAGAATTTCCTGTAAAATACAGACGAGAATCACTCTGTTGTGGTAGAATTTCATCGGTTATTATGAGACACGCTTTCACGTATGATGATGTGGCACTTGTGCCGCAATTTAATAATATTCCTTCTAGGACAGAGCCCTCTTTAGAAACTTGGCTTACCAAGAGCCTAAAGGTCGGGATTCCGCTGATCGCTGCCAATATGGACACTGTGATCGGCGAACCATTGGCTGATATTCTGCTCGAACAGGGGTCCATGCCAATCTTCCATCGCTTTACGCCGATGGAGGTGCAGAGAAAGTGGGTGCGCCGTTACGAGGGGAAGACCTTTGTCTCTTGTGGGATCCAGAAGCTGGATGAGACGCGGGAGCTGCTCGATCTTGGTGCGCTGGGAGTCTGTATCGATGTAGCCCACGGCCATTCAGATCGCATGCTGCGTCATATTGGAGAGCTAAAGAAGACCCATCCAGACAAACAGATCATCGCGGGCAATGTCTGTACTGCTATGGCCTACCACGATCTAGTCAATGCGGGTGCTGATGCGGTAAAGGTTGGAGTTGGACCTGGGGCTGCATGCACTACGCGGATGGTGACAGGTTTCGGTGTGCCGCAATTCACTGCAGTGCGCGACTGCGCTCATATTGCTGACAGACTGCGCGTTCCGCTAATCGCTGATGGCGGGATCCGCTCAAGTCGCGATGTGGTGCTAGCTTTGGCTGCGGGAGCTAGTAGCGTGATGATCGGCAAGCGTTTTGCCTTGACGATGGAGAGTGCTGCGCAGAAGCGTCCTTGCGGATCTGGCTATGAAGCGAAGTTCCGCGGACAAGCTTCCGTCGACTTTCAGGTTGAATTCTACGGCGGACTGAAGGATAAGACAGTAGCAGAGGGGATCGACTTTTGGGCACCTGTGCAGGGGCCTGTAATGGACCTTCTAAATGAGTTCCTCGGAGGGATCCGCAGTGGGATGACCTATGGCGGCGCTAGGAACATTAAAGAGCTGCAGAGAAAGGCTGAGTTTGTACATGTCACGGGCTCCTATATGCAGGAAAGTAAACCTAGACCGGAAAAATAATGGCACAGGACTTCCTCTACGCGGATAAGAAGATTTACGACTCCGTTCACGGCTTCATCTCATTTGATGAGTTGGAAAAGGATCTGATCGACTCTATCCCATTTCAGAGGTTGCACTATATCCATCAGCTGGGGATCGCCTATATGGTCTACCCAGGCGCAACCCATACTCGCTTTGAACACTCTCTGGGGGTGATGGCGTTGGCCTCAGCGATCTTTGAAAAGATCTGCCGCTCGGTTCGTCCAGATGTATTCCCTTTTGTCCCACGCAAAGGCTCTTCGGATTACCTCTACTGGCGCCGTGTGCTGCGGTTGGCCGCTCTTTGTCACGATCTGGGCCATCTGCCTTTCTCTCATACTGCGGAGCGCGACCTAATTGGCGCAGAGGGTCATGAGGAGTGGACGCTGAAGATCATCGACAGCCCATTCTTGAAGCCTGTCTGGGACAAACTGCGCGCGACGCCGGCCTATCTAAAAGAGCTAATCGAGCGCGATATTGTCGAAGATATTAAGAAGATCGCTATGGGGGAGAGGCATTGGAAGGCTCTGACAGGGCGTTCTCTCACTCCTTGGGAGAAGATCGTCTCGCAGGTGATTACAGGAGAGTTCTTTGGTGCAGACCGGATCGACTACCTGTTGCGCGATGCAAAGAGTACAGGGGTGGCTTATGGACTCTTTGATTACCATCAGCTAATTGAGACCTTGCGAGTTTTACCGAGTGTTGACCATGGCACTGATGAGCTGCAGTTGGGGATCGATGAAAATGGTCTCGAGTCGTGCGAGGCGCTTTTATTAGCTCGCCACTTCATGCATCGCCGTATCTATCAATACTCCTCGGTGCGCGCCTACCACTTCCATCTGCGCCGCTTCTTACGAGCAAACAGGGCTCCCAATCAGTTCCGCAGCGTTGAGGATTTCCTATCCTTTACCGATACAGAGATCATCGCCAACCTCCGCCTCGCAGCGAGGGATAGCGAATTGCCGGGACATGTTGATGCGGCCTGTATTATGTACCGCCAGCACCGTTTCCGCGCCATCGCACTTCCTGCAGAGATCCAGGAGGTCGACTTAGAGCATTTTAAAATAGAGAAGAATCTGACTAATGCCGATATCGAATGGGAATTTGTAAAAGAGCTTCCAGCCGCTGATCGCTTCTCGTTCCCTGTAGTTCGTAAACAGATCGTACTGCGCAAGGCGTGCGACTGTTCCGATCTGCTTCTCAACATCCCCGCACCTCGGGCCCATTGGGTCTATATCGCCCCCGAACATGACTTAGAGCTGGTCCGTTTCCTAGAAGATTGGGGGATGTAGTCCATGCTACCCAAAAGGGGGTTTTTGATCTTCGCCCTGCTCGTGGGCTTCTTTATTTCGGCCGAATATGGGCTGACCCGACCAGTCAGCCATGCGCTCTTTCTCTCTACCTACTCATCGGCAGCGTTCCCATACGCTTGGCTAGCAGCAATCCCACTTAACGGACTAGTTGTTGCTCTGTACAACCGCTATCTAGCAAGGATCGGCCCGCTTCGCATGCTAGTCATCTTTGGCGCTGTCATTGCGCTACTGAATAGCATCACAGCTCTACTCCTGCCGCATTTTCCCGAACTGGTCTTATTCCATTTTCTCTGGAAAGATGTCTATATCTTGTTTATGTTCAAGCAGCTCTGGTCGATGGTCCATATGACGATCGATGCGACGCGCGCAAGATATCTCTATGGGCTCTTTTTCGCTGTAGGTTCTATGGGAGGACTTTCCGGGAATCTAATCCCCGCGTTCTTCGCGACACGCACTGGCTCAGAGATGTTGCTGTTTGGGACTCTTCCGATCTATGGGTTAATCATACTCTTCTATTGGCTTGCCTATAACCGGAGCGCGCTGCCTGGCCAGCCGCTTGATACAACTGGGAATAACTCTTTTGGTGATGCTTGGAAATTGACCTACTCTTCGATCTTTTTACGCTGCATCCTACTTCTGGTCATTCTAATGCAGGTCTCCAGCTCTCTTTTTGAGTACCAGTTCAACTGGTATCTTGAACGTACCTTTGCGGACAAGGATCTTCTCTCACAACACCTTGGCAAGTTAATGGGAGTAGTCAATTTGGCAAGCGGCGCGATCCAGCTGGGAGGAAGCTTTTTGCTAGTGCGGCTCTTTGGTCTGCGCGGTGCCCATGCTTTCATTCCGGTCTTTTTGGCAGGAAGCGCGATCCTATCGAGTATCTGGAGCTCGCTGGCGTTGGTCTCCTTTTCCTTCATTGCGGTAAAGGCGATCGATTACTCTCTGTTCGGTGTCTTGCGAGAGCTGCTCTATCCCTCATTGACGATTGAAGAGAAGTTTCGAGCGAAGTCGGTGATCGATGTCTTTGCCTATCGCACATCCAAGTCGATCGCATCTCTGTTAGTTCTCGGATTGCAATATAGCGCTGGTGCGGGGCTAATTTTCTTCCTGCAGGGCTCTCAAGTGCTGCTATGCGCGATCTGGGTAGGGGTAATCTTCATGATGTTCCGCCAATACAGTCTTCAAGGGCAAAGATCCATCCCCGCCTAATTTTTTTCGCTGCGTCCTCTGCGACGTAGAGAAGAAAATGTTATAGTAGGGCGAAGGCTTTTTCGTAGTCGGGTTCGTTGGTGATCTCCGGAACCAGCTCCATGTAGATCAACTCATCCTTTTCGTCGACTACCATTAAGGATCGGGCGAGGAGCCCCTCTAGAGGACCATCTTGAATAGCGAGACCATAATCCTTGCCAAAAGCCTTGTCGCGCATGATTGAGAAGATCTGTACGTTATTGACCTCTTCGCGCTCACAGTAGTGTTTTTGCGCAAATGGCAAATCAGCTGACACGATAAGAATGAGCGTGTGCGGTTTCTTTTTAGCCCCTTCATTGAGCTTTTTTGTCATCGCACTACAGACGCTGGTATCGATACTCGGAACTGTAGCGATCAGCTTGCGCTTGCCCGTAAATGTCTTGAGCGAGCAATCTCTTAGGTCTGAATCAACGATACGAAAATCGGGAACCTTTTTGTGGAGAGCGGGAAGAGAACCGCTCGTGTGAATGGGCTTTCCTTTAAACAAGATTTGCGTCATAGAACAAAATATATATGAGAAGAGTTATGTGGGCAATCGTGTTCTGTGGGGCCTATATTTGGGCGGTAACCTCAGGCCACGATCAACAGATTTTTCAGATCGCAACGCACTTCTACCAGAAGGCTGTCGATTGGCTCGAGGATGCAGAGATTAGTGGCATCCCGACTAAAAAAACACAAAAGTGGTAGCCGTTCCGACGCACCCTAGCAGATTGAATTGAAAGCTCTTGCGGTTAAATTACCGCTAATGAGGGTTGTATTAAACTCAATACTACCCCCATTAGCGGTAATCCAACCCCGA